>JAISAP010000020.1 GCA_031266655.1 Holosporales bacterium
TCATCGCCTCAGTACTAGGCAGCGCGCTTAGCACTCCCAAAACAAGCGCAGAAACTGCACGTACAATCTTTCGTTTTTCCATGGTTCATCCTTTTTGTTATTGGCACTATTAACCATACATATTATAGAGATAAGATTTTCTAATAGTCAATAGTGGACAATAAGCGGCAGAAACCTACCCGAGGAGAGCGAGAGCTATATGAGTCCTGCTAGACCGACGAAGGTTCCTCTGCCTCCCGCAACGAGACCCTCTCTAAGGCTCTTTCTGTGTTATAAGGTGCAGCAAGCAGAATGAGGAGAGATATGAGACGAACTCTAAAGAGCTTATGGCTTTGGGGCGGGATCCTATTTGCGCCTTCCGTATGGGGGCAAAACATGGGCCCCATGCAGGAGCGCATAAACGCCATGGAGGAGGATCAGCACGCCCTGCAAGGTACGATCGAAGAACTTCGCCATGAAGTGGAAGAACTGCACCATGCATTCAACCGTCTTAAAGCGGATGTGGAACAGCGCTACTCTGATCTGGAAACGGCATCGAGAAAGCCGACAGCGGGCAAGAGAAAGGGGCCTTCCGACTCCGCTTCCCGAGCAGAGGAGCCTGACATAGGAGAAGAAGGCGGACATCCCCTCGAGAAAGCGCGTGCCCAGTTCAATGCCGGAAAGCATAAAGAGGTGGAGGCCACAATCGAAGCCTATTTAGCCAAGAACCCGTCTGCCGCCAATCAGGCGGTGGCGCACTATTGGCTGGGAGAGGCGTTGTTTGCGCAAAACCGCCACGAGGAAGCGGCTCTTGCCTTCGTTTCCGGATATAAGGCAGATGCCCGAGGGCGTCGGACGGCGGAGACGCTCCTCAAGCTGGCGCGCGCTCTTTTTGCTGCGAAGAAGGACAAGGAAGCGCGTACAACCTTGAGAAAGCTCTTGCAAGACTACCCGGACGCACCCGGAGACATTCGAGAGAAAGCACAAGGCCTTCTGAAGCAGAAAGCATGAGAAAGACGCGCGTTGTCTTTTCCAAAAAATGGTCGATAAGGATTTTTGGTGGGCAAGAGGTCTGGAGTTTTAATTTGCTCTGCTAAGAAAATGCAGAACCAGGAGGGATTGCTGGAGAAACAATAATCTGTTTTGCCGAGAAATCTTAAGAACGCTTGACATTCTCCCCTTCTTCGCAACAAATTGTTCCAAACGAGGGAAAATGCATCCAACTGTGTTAACTTGTTGTTCATTTTTGGAGGTATAAAGGAAAGGCAATGCAAAAAGCAGCCGAAGACTCCTTTTTACCTTTCTCCGCCACCCGACGTCTCTGGGCGCCCTTATCTGTAGCCGATGCGCGTCGACCCTTGCGTGCCCTGCAAGCGTCTTTGCACACGCTTTCCTCGAGGACACACCAATTGGGGGCGCGCCTTCCTGCGTATTTTCTCACGCTCTCTGGGACGATTCCAGAATCCTTGGCAGTGGAAATTCCGCCCATGTGGCCCGTGGAATACCCTCTCTCCGGAACGTTTCAGAACGCCTTCTCCCTGCGATGCAGTGGTCGCCGTCTTTCCTTCGAAAAAGCGGAAGAGTTTTGGGAGGACCCTGGTCTCACGCTCGAAGAACAAACAGAACTGCATAGCTTCTCGTGGCTCGGCATTTTGGCCATGATCGGGGACACCCCGCAACGTTGCCTCGCGCGGGCGTTGATCTCCGATTGGATGGAGCGCTTTTCCAGAATTTCCTCTCCTGCTTGGCGGCCTGACGTCATCGGCTGGAGGCTTTCTGTTTGGATTCAGGCCTACAACTTTCTTGCAAAAACCGCCGGCAAAGACTTTCGACACGCCTTTTTGAAGCATCTCTCCAGGCAATACCGCTATCTCCGTCGTCTCACCGATCTCGAAACAGCACGCCTCTCAGATTGGCCCGCTGTAAACGGCATTTTCCAGGCTACTATCGCCCTCCATGGCGGGAACTCCCCTTATTTAGAAAAAGCCGTCTCTCACTTCTCTCATGCGCTGGAAACGCAGTTTTCTTTGGAAGAAAGCTACCCTTGGGAACTGCTAGAGGCTCTCAGGCTGCTTCTGGATATTCGTTCTGCCTTGGGGTGGGCCTCTGTTCCCTCTTCCGAGGCTATCGATAATACGCTGCGCCAGCTGGCGGCTCGCCTGCGGATCCTAACGCATCCGGATGGAGGCCTAAGCCTACTCGGAAGCCGGTGCCTCCCCAGAAAGGAGATGCTGGAGCTTGCCTTAACGCGCGTCCCTGGGCTGATGCACCATACGATGGTTGCGCGCCCGATGCCCAAGTTTCTTGCCTTCAAGACAGCGGATTACGCGCTCTTTGCGGAGAAAGAGGCGTTTTCTCCATCGCTGAAAGCGCCCTTTTCTCCTATGAATCTGGAGTATAGCAAGCGCAACACGCGGCTCCTACTGCGCACAGAAGTGCAGATTCTCAACGATTCCTTTCATGGCGCCCCCTATGGGTGTGCGACGAGCGTGCGCATTTTCCCGCATTTGGAGATGAAGAGCGACACGACGCACTGCTGGATACGGGGAGTCGCTCATTGGCACCTGGAGGGGGAGCCTTTCCGTCTGAGTCGCCGATTGCTGCTGGACACGGAGGAGCAGATTTTATGCGGGGAGGAGACGTTATTCTCGCCCCTGGGCTTTTCGACGGCGCTGCTCTTTACTTTCCTGGATCGTGGAGCATTGCGCCTGCAGGGAACGCAACTTTCCTGCGCTTTGCCAGAGCAGCAGACCTGGTGCTTTTCCTTTTCAGAGAATTTTTGCGCGGAACTGCGCCCTGGTCCCTCCCTTCTCATGGAAGGAACGCCTATAGCCACAAAGATTCTGGCACTTCATTTCCCGTGGGATGCGGAAACCTCGCTCCTCCACTGGGGACTTCGAACCTCTTAAAGATCCCAAGCCAGGGAAGCGTTTACGGAACCTTAAACGTTTCTCTTTACAAGAAAGGCAAAGAGTAAAAACAACGAGCCAGAAAGGAGGTCTTGTGGTTGATGCATCACAGATCTTGGAAAACGCCCTTCCGGGGGCTGCCTACTGGAAAAACTTCTACACTGCCGAGCCCCCCTTCGATCCCAATACGGTTCTGAAAACTTTTTGGGATCTAGGCGAAGCTTTTCTCAAGAAACCCAAAGTTGGGGAATATACGCAAACGCATATTCTGCGGGAAGCCTCCAAGCTGAATGCCTATCTCTGGCATCGCTACTTTGGGAAAGGGGAGCCGCCGGCGCCCCTCTACACTCCGCACCGGAAGGATCGGAGATTTCGTGATGCCATCTGGGAAGAGAATCCCTTCTTTGACACCTTAAAGCAAGCGTACTTGATGGTTTGCGAGTCTTGGATACACGCCTGTTCGTCTCTGGAAACGCCCTCGCCTCAGCAAGAGCAAAAACGCCAGTTTTTCCTGCGCCAACTGCTTGATGCTTGCGCGCCTACGAATTTCGTCTTTTCCAATCCCGCTGTCCTGCGCGCCTGTTCCGAAAGTGGAGGCGAGAACCTCTTGCAGGGCATGGTGCGGTTCTTGGAGGATTGGGAGCGGGGCCAGGGGCTCCTCGATATGGACCCTTCGGATCGCTCGGCTTTTTCCGTAGGCAAAAATCTTGCCGTCACTCCTGGAAAAGTTATTTTTCAAAACGACGTCATGCAGCTCATTCAATATTCTCCGACAACGCCGAATGTTCATAAGAGGCCTTTGCTGATCGTACCTCCCTGGATCAGCAAGTATTACGTTTTGGACCTACAGCCAGAGAATTCCTTTGTGCGATGGCTGGTTTCTACGGGGGTGACGGTCTTTATCACCTCTTGGGTGAAGGCCACCCCGAAACACTCCTACAAGTCCTTTGAACACTACGTCCAGGAAGGCCTTTTTGAGGCATTTGACGCTATTCATGAAGCAACTCAAGAGACGACGCTGAATGTCCTGGGGTATTGCTTAGGGGGTACGCTTCTTCTCAGCGCGCTTGCTTGTCTGCGCCATCCGAAGTGCCCCTACAAGCCCAGCATGCGTGTGGCGAGTGCTACGCTTCTGACGACTTTGACGGATTTTCAGGAGGCGGGATTTCTCTCCATCTTTGCGGGAGAAGAGGATCAGCTGCGGTTGGAGCGTCGGATGGCGCACGAGGGATTTCTCAATGGGAGAATTTTATTTAAGACCTTTAACGCGTTGCGCGCCAACGACTTAATATGGTCTACCTTTGTCGAAAGGTACCTGTTAGGCAAATCCCCCGTGCCGCACGACATTCTGTTCTGGAATTCGGACACCACGCATACACCTCGAGCCCTTCACAGTTTCGTCTTGAGGAATTTTTATCGTAAAAATCTTCTGGCAAATCCAGGGTCTTTGAAGCTGAAGGGGGTTCCCATTGATCTTTCCGTCATCCGAGAGCCCGTCTTTATGTTGTCGACGCACGATGATCATATCGCGCCGTGGAAAGCCACCTACGCTACCACCCGGCTTTTGAAAAACGCTCCTATCACGTTTTTATTGGCAGGATCGGGGCATGTGGCAGGCATCGTGAATCCCCCTAAGGCAAAAAAGTATGAATATTGGACGAACGAAGATCTTGCCGTTCAGTCAGAAGATTGGTTGGCGCAAGCGCGGAAGACAGCTGGGTCCTGGTGGCCAGCTTGGCGTCAGTGGCTGGAGGCCCACTCGGGAGGGACGGTTCCCTGTCGCACTCCTGGAGCGCGTGGCCCGATCGTAGAAGAGGCTCCTGGAACTTACGTGAAGGCGTAAGATCTTTGCTTGGGAAGAGCGTTATTTTCTCGGCTCTCTCCTAGCGCGCTTGATATTAGGCAGGGTGTGACATATTGATATTCAGTTGGTTAGGGTCTTATGAGAAACACGGAATTTTGGCGTGTTTCTGTGGGAGCATGTCGGCAAGTTCTGCGAGGTAATTGTCCGCAGTAAGGTGGGACACGATC
>JAISAP010000052.1 GCA_031266655.1 Holosporales bacterium
TGGGAGGAAAGGACATCCCGAAGGCGTGGGAGAAGAGCATCCTGACCGCAGCAAGCGCTGCGATAGGTACAAACATGGTTTTTCGCATGATCTCCCTATAGATTTACTATTTATCCAATTTATATTAGTTATATAGGTAAATATATTTGCTATATCAAGAGTTAACTGTCAAAATGACAATCATGACAAGCAACAGTTAAATGGACTAAGAATCTAGCGAAGAGTGTGCATCTCTGTAGGATGATTCCTATATGTAGGACTTGAATTGATGAGACGCCGTGGACGCATCTTCCTCTTTGCGCCTATTGCCAAGTCGTATAGGGCATCACCAAGGCTCAAACAGGAAGGTCCATCCCTTTTGAGCGGCTCAGTAAGGTGGCACTCAAGTGGTCCACCAGATCGGGGCTCTGAACGAATGCGAAGGTAGAAGACGTACGCTGGGTTTCAGCGGTAATCTACACGGTCCCGGGTGCTTCCTTTTGCGTCATGGTACCGTAGCGCTTTGCATAAGCGCTGATTCCAAAGAAAAGCACCGCGTTCATGATCATCGCTGGGAAAAATCCGTAGACTCCCGTCTTTTTCTCCAAGTCAAAGATAATCCAAAGGGTGGCAATGACGCCCCCTACGGAAGCACCCCATTTAAAAGCGCGCGTCGTGCTCCTGTATCCCATCAGGCTCGCCGATATGGGAAGCAAGACAGTTCCGCACCAGAATCCGTTACTGTACAGCAAAATATCGATAATGCTCTTGAAATAGAGGGAGGTGAGCAAGGCAAAAATCCCGAGACCAAAGGTGGCCCAGCGGCCATACTGCAGCGTTTCGCGATCGGAGATACCACGTTCCGTCCGGGGTGAAAGGACGTCGCAAGCCAGCATGACTCCAGCAACGTTCAGATCGGAATCTGCCGTCGACATCAAAACCGCCAGTAATCCCGCAATAATCAGCCCTTTGAACCCCACCGGAACAACCGTTTGGATCGTGTGCACCATCACGGAGTAGGGATCGATCTGCGGGCTTGTGGCCAAAGCGCTGAGGCCGATCAAGGTCGCGCAAATAAACGCTATGGGGAGCGTCAAGGAAACCGAGCGAAAGGTCCTCTTGAGCTGATGCACGTCCTTCCCCATGAGGAGCCGTTGCATCCACACCGGCGCCACGAGATAGATGAGAAACGAGACGAGAATAGGAGGGTACCGCATGGGCTCTTCCCACATGGGCGCAATCGTGAGGTGATCGGCTGGGAGGGAGGCCAGGAGACCAGAGAACCCTCCAGCATCGGCCATCGCGAAGTAGGTAACGATGGGGATCGAGACGATCAGGAAGGCGTACTGGATAGCGTCTGTCGCGACGACCGCGCGGATGCCTCCAAAAGCTGAGTAAATGACAAGCATTCCGAAGCCCAAAAAGGCACCTTCCTCAAAGGAGATGCCTACTAGGTGCTGGAAAACGTACCCAATCCCGCTGATCTGGCCCGCCACTCCGCCGATACAGCTGAGAAGCCCCATAACTCCCGTCGTGAGCTCCCCTGCTCGCCCCCAAAACACGCGCGCGAGCCCACCGGGGCTGATCACGTTGCCCAGGTACTTCTCCATCTTTGGAGCAACAAAGAGGGCAATAAAAAGCAAGTTGAACCCGCCTAGACAGTAGATGAGAGGAAAGATCAGACCAGAGGAGAACGCCTTCTCCGCCATTCCAATCGTTGAACCACCTCCGATATAGGTCGCAAAAATGGTCGCATACAAGGCAACCGTCGAGGTCCTCCCGGGATCCACGGCAAAATCCCGGATCGTCCAGATGTCGCGCCCGCTCCAAATGCCAAACCCTAGGGTGAGTACGAGATAAAGTCCGACGATCACTAAATCTACATCCATGCGCCTCTCCGTGCGCTCCCTTCCTCATATTTTAAGGAAGCAAACGCACTCTTCCAAAACCGCTTCTTTTCAAGTGTTTGTCTGTATACAACATTTTATATTGCCATTGCAAACGACACGCGCCTTCTGAGGAGAGACGCAAGCTTGTGCCCTCTCTCAGCGGGACACGCCCAAACCACAGGCGACCCAGGTGGCGTCCCCAACGGGAATCGAACCCGTGTTGCCGCCTTGAAAGGGCGATGTCCTAGGCCTCTAGACGATGGGGACCTGCATGGGCAGTCTTATCTGAGAACCCGCAGCCAGGTCAAGCCGCCACCTTTGGATTGGGTCTGAGAACTTGTAGAAAGTGGATATGAGAACTATTTTACCTATATAGATTATGAGAGTCTATAATGATAGGATCTCATAGTTTTAAGGAGTCGCACCATGATCATCTTCGGAAAAATTAGATTATTCCTTTGTACCGCCATTTTGTGCAGTTATGCGCACGCAATGATTCCCAAAAGTGAGCCGGAAGGGAATCTGAAAATTCACTCTTTCTCGACTCGGCAGTTAAACAACGAGGCGTTCTTTTCCGCGAAAGGAGCAAGAAGACTTCTGGCAGAGAGAGGAGTCATTGACCTGACGGGAACACTCGATCCAGATCTCCTCGCTGCTGCTGGGAGGATCATGCAAATGATGAAGTTCCGAGTTAAGAGAGGTGAGCCTTTTCTCTGGATCGTAGAGCAGACAGAACAGCCCGTTCCTGATACTTTGCTCTGTTTTCCCTTAGTGTCTCCCAGTTTTCCGCGAGAGATGTGGAGGGAGCGTCTTACTTTCTTCGGAGCAATTTCGGACCTTGTGAAACTTAGGCCCTTCTTTTTTGAGGAGAAACTTCCCTTTTTCTCGTGTGTTGTTGGTCATACTACGGTAAGAGATAGAATTAGCGTTGCCTCTGTGCTTCGAAGGGGTGGCTTTCTTGTCGAGTGCTCCTCCAACATTGCAGAAGATGCGTTATTCTCGTCAAAGGCAAACGACCAGATAACAGATGCGGATAACCTATTTCTGTCTGATATTGGTAGCTCCATCCCGGGGGGAGCACATGTCCTCTTTAGAAGTGAGCTTTCTCTGGGCGCCCTTCACGGTATTCACCCAGCAACAATCGCCTGTTCTCTGGCGGAGATCGCACCTTTTTACAAGAACCAAGGCGTTCTTGACTTAACGGGAGATACGTTGGATCCTGCGCATCTTCACGTCTTCGGGGAAATCATGAAAGGAGTGGCGGAAGAACACGGGAGCATTTTCCTCGTCATTGGAGAATCTTTAAATGCGGGAACCCGCGCGTACTGTCGGTTTGCCAATCCGCAATGGTTTTTTTTGGATCCTGCTATGGACGGCTCCAGCACGTGGCGTTATGGGCGCTGCCTTCTCAGAGGAACCGTAGAAGATCTTGCAAAACTTACTCCATACTTCGTCAGTGGAGAACTTCCGCGCTTCCGTTACATCCTCGATGATATTTGCGCCTTAAGTGGAGGAAAGTTTACTGACTTCGTGTACAGGAGCTGCTCTATTATGGAAGATTTGCTAACGCTTCATTCTGCCCTGGAAGAGGGGGGTGTTCTCGCCGTCGCGGCATGCACTTTCCTCCACGAGAGAGAGGAAAGACGCATCTGTCGTGGCGATCAGGCAGTTACCGTGGAAATTGGACTCAGTGAGGAGGGGTTGGCTTCTTTGGCCAATTTATTCGACATGAAAGTCATAGAAGATGCTTGGAGAATACGTTTATCCATACAGGAGGCCAATGCATATCTGCGAACGCTCAATGATCGGAGGATTCCTGAAAGCGGGGAAGTATCCCCGCCTCCGAGAGAACCTACTTCTCCTGGAATCCTTCCACACGATGTGGAGCTGCTCCTTCCCGTGCGAACGGGTTGGCTTTCGATGCCGGGGCTTGTAGACCCTCATGCCAGACTATTTTTTGGAATAGATGCAAAAGACTCGGAAACCATTTTCATCTTTTGCCCACAGTCTCCCATGATATCTTTGACATCTCTCCCTCCTGAAAGGTTCGTCCCTCCTATCCTAGAGCAATGGCAGCCTCTTCCTGGGGAATCTCTGAGGGAGGGAATGGGGGATGTGCTCGCTCTCAGAAGAGCTTTCAGAGAAGCTAGCAAGTCCTCTCCGGAAGCAGATTTGAGAAAGCTTTCCGTTACGTTTGAGGATCACGCCCGTCCCCTCAGGCCCGACTCTTTTGTCTTTTGCGTGAAGAAAGCTTCTGAAGGATTGGGTGAGTAGAGCCCTGCTCGAGGGGGCTGGTACACTAGAAAAACTTTAGGCCATGCCCCAGGGGGCACAGAGCGCGAGACCTACCGTGAGGTGCAAAACCCCTACCCGGTCCGGCAAACTACCCGGCTGGGCTCCCCTTTCTCTCTTTATAGACTTTGGTGTAACTCGCGATCGCCCACCACCCAAGAAATCCGGAGAGGATAGCGGCATGCAGTAGATAGTTCATCGAAGGCACTATGATAGAATTGGCCGCGTTGAAGCCGAGGATGTGCAGGAAAACACAAAATGCCACGAGCTCCCGATTATCTAAAGGGGACTTCTTCCTGAAAAAACTGGGTAATCCACGTAAGGCCCATAATGCGCCCATAATAGAGAGAAGCGCTCCTAGAAAGAAGCATACTGCAGGAAAGCCTTTAAATAAAAATCCAAAAGCAAGATCGTGCTCTGCGAGAACCGTACACATTCTTTGCAACTGAAAAGTCTTCAACAAAACGAGGGGATGCGTTAAGGCGACTCTAAAAAAATCTCTTTCTATTTGCTTGCCAATTTTCGCTTTGGCAGCGTTCAGGGCATTCTCCGGATAGCGCAGTTGTTCTCGAAACGCCGGATCTGAAGCCATCTTTCCCGAAACGCCGTGGTACATCTTCTGCACACAATCCGTCCACCAATCCAGTCTCCCTCCATTGGGGAGAATTTCCCGGAAGCATGTCTCTTTTACAATGTTCGGGTCGATCTCCGAGAAATACTGAAAGGCGCCAGATAGAGCATGTCCCTGCCCCAAAGAAATGACGGGCGTTCCCAGAGTGTACCAATGGTAGAAATTCAGGGTGCCGATAGGAACGGCAGTGGCCGTTACAAGTAGAGCAATACTCCCCATCGCCTTCCTGCCAAAGGACCTCCATAAAACAAACAAAAGAGGGATGAGTGGCACGAAAAACCACAAGGTCGTCTCTCTTGTGAACCCCATGTAAAACAGACAGGCAAAACAGACAAACTTCTCCCTCTTGAGTACACAGGCGCCCAGACACATCCGACAGAGAACCGTTGTTACAATGAGAGCGCAGGAGCTATACGTGCAGTAGTTAAGGGTGTAGAAGATATGCGGCCTATAAATCCCAACATACAGGCAGAACAGAACAACCCAGCGGATCCACCGGGGCCAAGAGAGATCTCGCGTCAGTCGGTGCAGGTAAACGCCGGCAAGAAAAAGGGCCAAAACGTTGGAGAATAGGATCCCCGCGCACCAATGCGGGCCAAGAAGGATTTTCCAAAAGGCAATCAACGCGGGGAAGCCAGGAAGTCTAAACATGGAGACTACTGAGCACCCAGAAAGGAGTACATGGACCTCAGCAAAGCATCGGCAGATCCTACATAATCAAAGGAGTCCCCCGCGAAACGGGCAAAGCTCTCTATCCAACACAGAAAATCAAAAAGCATCCGTTGCCTCCTCTTTTGTATAAGCGGGTAAATCAGAAGGTATCAAGATCATCACCTCTTCTGGCATTATAGAGCACAAACCACGAGAGACCTCAAGACGATGAGGAGCCCGATCCCTCTTCTCGAAAATACGCACAGAGCCTGCGGTCAAGAGGCTTACCATCGGGATATGGGCGGGCAGAACCGTGAATTCCCCCATCGATCCCGGGGCAATCAGCTGCTCCGCCCTTCCAACCCACGAAATACCCTCTGGAGAGAGGACCGTCACCTTGAAATCCTGTAGCATTCCCTTCTACGCCATCTTGCGCGCTTTTTCCCGCGCGGCCTCCAGGGTTCCCACCATGAAAAACGCCATTTCGGGCAACTCGTCGCATTCTCCCTCAACAATGGCCTTAAATCCAGAAATGGTATCCTTCAGCTCCACAAAGACTCCCGGCTGTCCCGTGAAGACCTCGGCAGCCACAAAAGGCTGGGAGAGGAATCGTTGAATTTTTCGCGCACGCGACACGGTTAGCTTGTCCGATTCGGACAGCTCATCCATTCCGAGGATGGCAATCACATCTTGCAAAGACTTGTACGTTTGCAAAACTTTCTGCACCGAACGCGCAACCCGATAATGCTCTTCCCCCAAAATGTTTGGATCGAGAATCTTAGAGGTTGAATCCAAAGGATCGACGGCAGGGAAGATGCCCAACTCCACAATACGGCGACTCAAAACCGTTGTCGCATCTAGGTGTGTGAAGGAAGTCGCAGGAGCCGGATCGGTCAAGTCATCGGCAGGGACATAGATCGCCTGAACACTCGTGATGGAACCCTTGTTCGTACTGGTAATCCGCTCCTGCAGCTCCCCCATTTCAGTTGCCAGCGTTGGCTGATACCCGACCGCAGAAGGAATTCTCCCCAAAAGGGCAGACACCTCGGATCCCGCCTGGGTAAAGCGGAAAATGTTGTCGACAAATAGGAGAACATCCTGGTTGTCATGGTCGCGAAAATACTCCGCAATCGTTAAGCCCGTCAAAGCCACACGCGCGCGCGCGCCTGGAGACTCGTTCATTTGTCCGTAAACGAGCGTTGTTTTCGACCCAGGGCCGTCCTTTTTAATGACGCCAGACTCGATCATTTCGTTGTACAGATCGTTCCCTTCGCGCGTTCGCTCTCCCACACCGGCAAAGACGGAATATCCGCCATGGGCTTTCGCAATGCTGCTGATGAGCTCCATGATAATCACGGTCTTGCCCACTCCCGCTCCTCCGAGAAGACCTATTTTGCCGCCCTTCGCGTAGGGGGCCAGCAGGTCGATGACTTTAATGCCTGTCACCAACATTTCCGCGTGCGTCGACTGCTCCTGGAAGGAAGGAGGAGGCCTGTGAATCGGCAGTCTCGTTGCAGCTTCTATAGGTCCGCACCCATCAATCGGCTCGCCGATGACGTTCAGAATGCGCCCAAGCGTTTTCTCCCCCACCGGAGTCTCGATCTGCTTTCCGGAATTCGAGACCTCTTGCCCGCGGATCAATCCATCCGTTGAGTCCATCGCAATCGTACGCACCGTCTCATCTCCGAGGTGTTGGACCACCTCCAAAACCAAGCGCCCTTCTGGTCGATCGATGCATAACGCCGTCAGAACTGGGGGTAGGGCTCCAGAAAACTTGACATCCACCACCACTCCGAGAATTTGGAGAATGGCTCCCTTGCTCTGCTTTTGCGATGCGCTCTTATCCATTTCCCAAGGTCTCCGCTCCCGAAATAATCTCCGTCAACTCTTTGGTAATTAAGGCCTGTCTCGTCCGGTTATAGTGCAAGGTCAGGCGCGCCAGCATATCCTCCGCATTCCGCGTCGCATTGTCCATCGCCGTGGTGCGCGCCCCCTGCTCGCTGGCAAAGCTCTCGAGCCCTGCTTGGTAAAGCTGCAGCTCTAAGTGATGCTCCAGAAGGAGCCGCAAGACTTCCTCCTCAGAGGGTTCTATCTCTGGAATGGCAGCAAGCGTTTCCGTCTCTTGAAAAGTGTCTTCGACAGGAATCACGCGGCGATCGACAAAGGGAGAATGCGTAGCCGAAAGAAAGCGCCGGTACAGGAGGTGCACACTATCTACCTCTTCCGCTTGGAACAGAGAGAGCACTTTCTGGGAAAGCTCTTGGGACGTTTTCAGGAGGCGCTGCGGATGCATGTGGTCGACGAGCACCTCCTGTATCGCAAACCCTTGGTTTTTCAAAAAGTCGGCAGCTTTGCGCCCCACGCACATGATCTGCACGTTGATCCCCTTCTGCTGGTAGGAGGCGATGATCTTGCGCGTTTCTCGACCAATATTCGTGTTAAAGCTCCCGCATAGACCACGATCCGAGGAAAAAACGAGCAGCAATACGGTCTTAATAGGTGCGCGTCCCGTCAATAACGCTGGTGGTTTTTTGAGATCCTTAGCTCGGCTCAGGAGATAGCCAAGAATACGCTGCAAATGCTCCACATAAGGACGCGCCCTGAGGGCGGCTTCTTCTGCGCGTCGCAGTTTCGCGCCAGAGACCATTTTCATAGCGGCAGTGATCTTTTGCGTCGACTGAACGCTCGCAATTCTTGTGCGAAATTCTTTCAGACTGGCCATTAGTTCGCTCTAGCCTTACCAACACGGAAGTCCGCAAGCGCTTCCTTGAGAAAGGACAACAGCTGCGCCTCCAAAGCCTCAGTGAGAGCCCCCTGCTCCCGAATCTCCTTTAAGAAAGCGGCATGCGTCGTCTCCAGTCGGTTAAGCACTTCCTGCTCAAATTCCAGGATATCTTCCACCTCGAGAGCGTCCAGAATTCCTTGCGCACCCATAAAAACGCTGATAGCCGCTTTCTCCGCCGACAGGGGGCGATACTGCGGCTGCTTCAAGAGCTCCACGAGCCGCTCCCCACGCGCTAAAAGGTCCTTCGTGGAGGCATCAAGGTCCGAAGAGAATTGCGAGAAAGCCGCCATTTCCCGATACTGTGCAAGACTGAGCTTAATACCTCCCGCGACTTTCTTCATGATCTTCGTCTGCGCCGCAGAACCCACACGGCTGACAGAAATACCCACATTGATCGCGGGCCGAACGCCTTTGAAGAACAAATCCGTCTCTAGGAAGATCTGTCCGTCCGTAATGGAAATAACGTTAGTAGGGATATAGGCAGAAACGTCTCCCGCCTGGGTCTCGATGATGGGGAGCGCTGTAAGGGAACCCCCGCCATGCGCCTCGCCCATCTTGGCTGCGCGCTCCAAGAGGCGGGAATGCAGGTAAAAAACGTCTCCCGGGTACGCTTCTCTTCCAGGAGGGCGACGGAGCAGCAAAGACATCTGCCGGTATGCGACCGCATGCTTGGAGAGATCGTCGTACACGATCAAGGCATGCTGGCCATGGTCTCGGAAAAATTCGCCTATCGTGCATCCAGCGTAGGGAGCTAAATATTGCAGTGGCGCCGAGTCAGAAGCGGTGGCAGCAACGATCGTGGTGTAGGCCATCGCTCCGGCGTCCTCCAGCGTTTGGACAATGCGCGCAACATCCGAGCGTTTTTGCCCGATGGCAACATAAATGCAATGCAAAGTTTTCGCAGGATCCTTCGCTTCGAAGGCTTCCTTCTGGTTGAGGATGGTGTCGATGGCAATGGCTGTCTTTCCTGTTTGTCGATCACCAATGATCAATTCACGTTGGCCCCGACCAATCGGAACCAATGCATCAATCGCCTTGATTCCTGTTTGCACCGGCTCAAAGACCGACTGCCGCGCAATAATCCCAGGGGCTTTTGCCTCTACAGGGCGTCGTTCTTTGGACGCAATAGGTCCCTTGCCGTCAAGGGGCTCCCCTAGGGAGTTCACGATACGTCCCAACAGACCCGGGCCCACAGGGATATCCATGATCGTGTCGGTCCGACGGACCTCTTCTCCCTCAACGATGCGAGCGCCACTTCCGAGCACGACGACGCCCACGCAATCCGCTTCGAGATTGAGGGCCAGCCCGTAAGAACCGGAGGCGAAAGAGACCTTCTCCCCCATCTGAACCTTGTCCAGGCCTTGTACGCGCGCGATACCATCTCCCATAGAGACCACACGTCCGACTTCCGCTGTGTCAAAGGAGGGGGCGAAGGAGGTCAGGCGCTCCTTCAGAAGAGAAACAATCTCCGTAGCTTGAACGCTCATAAATCTGCTCCCTTGAGGGTGCTTTCCAGACGTTTGAGACGACTTTGAAAGGAAAAGTCCGCTATTTTCGACCCTACCTGGATTTTGAAACCGGAGAGGAGGGCGGAATCCGTCGCGAAAGAAAACCTCGCGTCGGAACCAAATACTTCTTGTAAAGAACGTGTCACCGCAGATTTTTTATTTTCTGAAAGACCTTCCGCTGTGGAGAACGTGATCCACTGATCTCCTCCATGTTCCTGGAGAAAGGAGGGAAAGTGGTGCACGATTTCCAGGAGACGAGAGAGAAGGCCGCGTTCCACAAGAAAAAACAGGAAATTCTCCACGATTTTTGAGAGAGAAAGCGTCTCCTTGAGGGCTAACACGAGAGGCTCCTTCTCAGCGCCAGAGAGCAGACCGTTCTTCCACAGGTTCCGCGTCTCCGGATCCGCAAAAGCCTGGGCGAGGCGCTGAAAATCCCCCTCCACGGAAGAAAGGGCTCCTTGCTGTTCAGCAACCTCCAGAAGCGTGCGGACGCACCGCCTTTCTACTTGTGTTAACACAAACACCCCCCTGCACGTGCGGGTACCCTGCCATATTCTTCTAGGCTTCACAAGGGGAAACGACTGTACTTCCGAGAAAGAGAGTTTTGGTGCGGTCGAGAAGAATCGAACTTCCACAGGGTTACCCCCACAACGACCTCAACGTTGCGCGTATACCAGTTCCGCCACGACCGCCCGCTCCGCTTTTAGCAAACATCCCTATTCCTCGTCAAAAGGAGGGGGAACGTCTGTCTTGGCTCCGATCAAATGCTGCTTGTCATGAGCCGAATGTGCGCTCGTATTGATGCTGCGCGGAGGAGCGTCTAAAAGTATGGCATGTTCTCACGAGTCTTTTGCATGATCTTGGCAGCGGGGAGAGGCACGCGCCTAAAATCGACCCAATCTAAGGTTCTACACCCCATTGGGGGTCTTCCGCTTGTCGGTCATTGCTTACGTCTCGCCCAGCAGGTGGGCATTCCGCGGACGACGCTCGTGATCTCTCCGGATTTGGAACATTCTGTCTCCTCTTTGAAGGAACAGACAGGTGCGCCGTTCTCCTACATTGTGCAGGATCCTCCTGGTGGAACGGGAGAAGCTGCGCAAATCGCCTTGAAGGGCGCCCCAGAGAAAGCGCAGTGGATCCTTGTCCTGTATGGAGATACTCCGCTCGTCCCTCCCGCTGTTCTGCGTGCGCTCCTTGCCAAAGCGCAAGAAAATCCTAAAACAGGAGTTTGCGTTCTCGCCATGCGCCTGCAAGAGCCGGCAGGGTATGCGCATCTCGTCGAGACACCCGATGGAAAGAGCCTCTCGGCTATCATCGAAGAGAAGGAGGCCTCTCCGGAGGCGCACCGCCTCCCGCTGTGTAACGCAGGATTACTGCTGTATCACGAGGTTGCGTCCTCCCTGGTGCCCCGTATGCGTCCTCGCGGGAGGCAAGAATCTTTTCTGACAGACATTGTCTCTTTGGCGCACGCTGAGGGATGGATCAACAGCTACGTGGAGGGCCCCGCCGAGGGTCTTCGGGGTGCCAATACCAGAGCGGATTTGGCGGCTTTGGAGCGTACTTTCCAGGAAAGGGCACGCGCAGAAGCGATGGAGGCGGGGGTCACCCTCGTTGATCCGGCAAGCGTGTTTTTCTCCTACGACACGCAGCTGGCTCCCGATGTGACGGTTCTCCCGCACGTGTTCTTCAAAAAGGGAGTGCAGGTAGGCTCCGGGAGTCGGATTGGGCCTTTCTGCGTTCTCGAAGGCGTTTCCGTGGGGAGCGACGCTCTCATCGGGCCTTTTGCTCACCTGCGGCCGGGAGCTCGCTTAGAAGACCGCGTGCGCGTGGGGAACTTTGTGGAAATCAAGAATGCTCACGTCAAGGAGGGAGCAAAGATCAATCATTTGAGCTACATTGGCGATGCCTCTCTTGGAAAAGCCTGCAACATCGGGGCCGGAACGATCACCTGCAATTATGACGGATTGCGCAAGCATAAAACGATCATAGGAGACAAAGCGTTTATTGGCTCCAATACGGCTCTGGTGGCTCCTGTCGAAGTGGCAAAAGAGGCGGTGATTGGGGCAGGAAGCACGATTACGCGTGACATTCCGGAGGGCGTTTTGGCCCTCACACGTGCGGACCTCACCATCGTCTCTGAGTACAAAAGGAAGAAATCATGTGCGGAATCGTAGGAATTAACGGAACCACAGAGGTCTGTTTCGATATACTAGGGGCTCTTAAGCGCCTGGAGTATCGCGGATACGACTCTGCGGGCATGGCCACTCTTTCCAAAGGCGCCTTCTTTCGCAAGCGTGTTCCGGGAAAGCTGATCCAGTTGGAAGAAAAGATCCGGGCCTGCCCCCTGCCAGGGACGGTGGGCATCGGCCATACCCGATGGGCCACACATGGGGCTCCTACCGAGAAAAATGCGCATCCCCTGGAGGGAAAGCATGTCGTGCTAGCACACAACGGCATTATCGAGAACCATGAGGCGTTACGCGCGCAATTTTCCATGGATCCCTTCGATAGCGAAACGGATTCCGAGGGTATTGTGCACCTGCTAGATGCTTACAGAGAGCGAGGCATGCCCCTTTCAGAAGCCATGTCCCAGCTGTTCCAGGTCTTGCAGGGTTCTTACGCGCTGGCCATTTTGTTTCGGGATGAGCCCGATACCCTCATCGGCGCCCGCTCCGGAAGTCCGTTGGTGGTAGGGTACGGCCGAGAGGGTCGTCTCTTCCTGGCCTCGGACGTTGTGGCGTTCTCCGATTTTTGCGATGAAGTGACCTACCTCGAGGAGGGAGACTGGGTCGAGCTGAAAGGCGCGCAGGCAACGATCCATCCCGATGGAGGAAGCGGCGTCGTAGTGCGGCCTCGTGTTCCTATCGGGGAGACGATGAAGGTCCTCACCAAAGAGCCTTATCGGCATTTCATGCGGAAGGAAATTCAGGAGCAACCCGCAGTTCTCCGCCATCTCCTGACGACCCTGTCCGATCCCCTCAAGAAAAACACGGTCGCTTGGGCATCTCTCTCCAATCTTTGCATTGTCGCGTGCGGAACGTCATTTTATGCGGGGTGCGTGGCCAAGTATTGGTTCGAAAAGGTCGCGCGCTTGTCTGTTCGTGTGGAAATCGCCTCAGAATTTCGTTACAACCATCCGGCTTTGCCCCTGGGCACGGGCGCTCTGTTCGTCTCTCAATCGGGAGAAACGGCCGACACGCTGGCCGCGCTCCGCTTCGCAAAGCAGCAAGGCATTTTCTGTATCGGTATTGTCAATGTGCCAGAAAGCTCTCTCGCACGGGAAGCGGATGTCCTCTGGCAAACCCATTCTGGCGTGGAGGTGGGGGTCGCCTCGACCAAAGCCTTCACGGCGCAGCTTGCGGTTCTCTGGCACTTGGTGGAAGAGGCCGCAGAACAGAGAAAAGCCCTGTCCTCTGAAGAAAAGAAGACCCTTGATCGAGCGTTCCAGACCCTTCCTGAGCAGGTGGAAGAAGCGCTCCTCCTAGATGCGTCTTTGCAGAAACTCGCCGCTCGCTTTGGGCATACCACGTCCGCGCTGTATCTCGGGCGGGGCGCTCTCCACCCGATCGCGATGGAGGGAGCCCTCAAGTTAAAGGAGATCTCTTATATTCATGCGGAGGGATACGCCGCGGGAGAGTTGAAGCATGGCCCGATCGCGTTGGTCGAGGATGCGCTTCCGATCGTCGTACTCTCCCCCTATGACGCGCTTTTCCCCAAGACACTTTCCAACATTCAAGAGGTACTTGCCCGTCGGGGACAGGTTATCCTCTTCACCGACCCGGAAGGAGCGGAGGCTGTGCACTCTCTGAGTCATCGCTTGCATCTCTACACCTTGCCGCAAGTTTCTCCCATCTTTGCCCCGATCGTCTACACGATCCCCATGCAGCTTTTTGCCTATCATGTTGCTGCCTCCCGAGGAACAGACGTCGATCAGCCCCGCAATCTCGCAAAATCGGTAACCGTGGAGTGATGGGGGAGTCGGGAGGCTTGCTAAGAGTTCTAAAATGACGTCCACGGGAAAGTCTGGTGGACGCTGCAGGGATTGAACCTGCGACCCCTACCGTGTGAAGGTAATGCTCTCCCGCTGAGCTAAGCGTCCAACTATACCGTGATAAAAAGTCCTCTCCCCTTCTCTGTCAAGAGGCGCTACCCTGTAATGTACCTGAGATGGAGGATATGGGTAGACTTCTTGGGGAGGAAGCTCTAGGATGGAGTCGGTTTGTCGTGGGAGCGTGTGATGGCGGTAAAGATTCGGCTTGCGCGGGCGGGAGCAAAGAAGAAGCCCTTTTATAGGGTTGTGGTAGCGGACTCGCGTAATCCTAGAGATGGGCGGTTTATTGAGAAGGTCGGAACTTACGATCCCTTCGTTCCGCACGAGAACCCGCAGCGTGTTTGTCTCAAAGAGGAGCGTATCCGGTACTGGTTGAGTGTAGGCGCCTTGCCGACGGAGCGTGTGGCCCTCTTCTTGGGAAAAGCGGGGTATATCCCCATGCCAGAGCGACGGGAGACGCCCCATAAGTCTGCTCCGAGGAAGAAAGCGCAGGAGCGTATACAGGAAGTAGAAGCTCCTGCCTAGAGTATTTGTTCCACGCCCGTGAGGGCTGTACTTGCACCAGTGATATCGGCTTCTTCTCTGTTGCCGTAGCGGCATTGTCTCTCAAACAACGAACATACCCGTACTGCTGAAAAGAGGCGGTGAGAACGTTAAAGTTTCGCTAACATCTTGACAAATGGCAATATATAGAGCATAATATGTTTACGATTAGAAAAAAGGAGACTGGAAATATGCCTAGTTTTAGCAAGTTACTGCTTCTTGCTGCTGCCTTCACGACCCTCAGCGTGGGCGGTATGGAGGGGGATCCCGAGGCACTGTTCCGACAGATGCGTGATCTTGATCACGATCCCGCAGGGCAGCTGGCTGTTGTTCAGGAGTTGATGCGGAACTTCGGTGGATTGATGCCGCATGTGCAGCAGGAAGTGCAGCAAGCCGTAGTGGAGTTTCATCTTCGACGATTAAATGAACCCGCTCTCGGCCCAGAGGAACGGCGGACCATGATTCGAGATTTGGCACAGAATTTCGATGGATTGCCTCCGGACACGGCGCAGCAAACTGCGGCAGGTATTCAGCTCCAGCTACTGCGTGACCCCGGTCTCAACCCGGAGGAACGGCTAGCTATGTTTCAGGAGTTGGCGAAGAATCTCGATGGACTGCCTCCGGCGATGCAACAGAACATGCAACAAGCGTTAGTGGATATTCAGCTCCGGCTACTGCGTGAGCCCGGTCTCAACCCAGAGGGACAGATGGTCGTTGTTCAGGAGTTGATGCGGAACCTCGGTGGATTGCCTCTACCTGAACGCGACGAAGTGCAGCGTTTTCTAGACGAGCATCCACAGTAAAAAGCCCATCAGCCAACTGGTGTTGTAAAAACACAGCACCAGTGGCGCCTTTCTCAGCAGAAAGAGACCTTCTTTTGGACACAACAGCAAGGATGCTGCGTCCTTGAAGAACTGCTAAAGGAGCCAAGGGCTTCTGTCCGGCGCCT
>JAISAP010000076.1 GCA_031266655.1 Holosporales bacterium
CTCGCACTTCCATTCTCCTTTCAGCTGCAGACTAAATACCGGAATCTTTCCGCTGCTCCACGACCTCTCTTGCCTCGCACCCTCTTCGCGCCATAAGACCTCTCATCCAGTTCGAAAACACCGAAGTCCCGGGAATTCTCCTCAGAACTCCGCTAAACAATCAGCTCTCGCAAATGCTTGTAGATCAGGTTAATCGTGTTCCACTTTATTTGGAGCTATATGCTCGCGGAATTTGCCGTAATGGCCTCACAAAACATGCAAGAACTCTGCGTTTCTCGTAAGCCCCTAACCGACTGAAGCTCAATATATTTTACCCTGCTTAACACCTAGCGGAGAATCTCGGAGCTCATGGGAAAACAAAAGGACGTAAGCAACGTGAGCATGCGGCGCAAGAGCAACAGCCTCCAGACACCGTGCAGAGCAGTCAGACAACCCACGGAGTGAGGACGATCAATGCTTGGGTTTCTTGAGTTTTTCCCGGAATCTCTGCGTCTGATCTTTCGTGTGGTTCTTGGCCAACTCTACAATTTTTGTACTGCCTGCGCTCATCTCTTGAGAGAGGTTTTTTGCGTGTGCTGCAGCTTTAGCAGCACCTCCCTGAGTAAAACTCTTGCCATGTGCTAAGCACTCGCTGACATTTTTGGCGTTTAAAGAATTTTTAAAAGATTGATTGGCATCCGCCATCATTTGCTGGAAAAACCCCATCTGAAGCTTTGCAAGATTTTGGTACAAGTCCATGGACGTCTTGCCCATAGAGGCCAGAACTTCCATATTTTTGCGGTATGCAGACAACCCTTCTTCAAAATCGAAGGACGGCATTCCAGTGTTTGGAAACCCCTGCGCTGCTTTCTGCTTCCCGTTTGCCGCCTTCCCAGCCGCTTGTGCCATGATATTTCTCCCTGCGTATTCTGAACCTTTATACTCTAGGAAGGGATTTTTGTCAAGTTTACGGAGTATTTGAAGAGTATTCCCTAATAGAGTGGAATTATGCGGTGGGCGAAGACCCTAGGACCAGCACAGCTAGGGCGAGATAGGTTGAGATTGAACAGGTGCAATCCTGAGGTGGCACATCGCATGATTTCCTGCTTTTGCTGAGCCATGTAGACAAAGATGACTAGCTTTTTCTGCGCTTGTTGCTAGGACTTTGGAAGCGGGGTGATCATGCGTAGGGTCTCTGGCGATGGGTTTTTAGGGCAAGCGAAGAAAGGTCTGCTCAGGACGAGACAAGATGCTCTTACAGAGCTTAGGGCACCACTGCAGGCGTCGTCGTTTCTCCCTGTTGCGGTCTTTAGGGGATAGCGCTTGCGCGAATCTACGGCATGAACCGAACGGCAAGGGTTGAGTGTGGACGGAGTTCTGGATCTCTGGGACATGTCTGGCTTCCCTTGGTTCTCTTTTCCTAGGAGTTTTGGAGCGAGAAGGCTGCGTGTAGAATCTATGAAGGTGAAGTTTTGCGGAAACGGAAGGAGGAGCTTTGCATGGCGCGCCGGCTGCTTGATTGGGAGGAGAGAGGGGTTGCCAGCATCCGGTGCTCGCATGAACGACACATCAAGCACTTTCCCCCGCGTGGGCACTGCAGTCTTGAACAATCGTTGCACAACCCGTCCTTGCATGGCTACCATGTTCAAGCGCAGCGTTCTACGGATTGTGTGCCTCTACAGCGTTTTATCCCCTTGGAGCGCGGGTGTTTTAGCGCTGTGCTGGCCATTTATTTGCGTTCTAAGAGAGGGTTGCTTCCGAGGCAGCTGCGTCCATAACGGCCAGCCTCTCTCGGGAAAAGCTCTCCTCCATCATGGAGCGTATCCAAGTTGCAGCTCTGGTGATATTCGGAGAGCTCTCTCCCCGCCTTTTGTTTGTCTGTTAAGTCAGATTAGGTCATAAACTGAGGAGATCTGTGTCTTCGTTACTATACCAAGACTCACACTCTTTCAAGCACAGAAGGGAAGGCATCGCCTCTTAAGTTGTTGAACTTAGCCAAACGCCTTTTGTGAAGCTCCAGAAGGTGTCCTATCCTTAAGAGAACTCGTTCCTTGGGCTCGCTGCTGCAAGGAAAGAGGCGACAAGGATGCTCGCCATTCACAACCAGTCTGTTGCAGTGTGCTGGATTCGATGGATCCATTCTTCAAAAATCTCTTCCCTCATCATAACCATCAGCTCCTCTTTTGAGCTGTCTGGGACCATGCGACAGGTCTTCTTCCCCTTTTCCAACAGGTTTTCTGCAAAAAAAAGGCCAATGTAGAGGGTGCAGGATCGGAAAGAGCCGATCTAAGGGGCTCCATAGAGGTAGCAACCCTGTCACAGTGCAGAGGTGAGCTCCTCTCTCCTCCCGTCTTGCCGACCAAACACCTAGGTTAGGTTGATCGTATTTCACCGGATTGTGAGCAATGTGCTCGCAGAACTTGCTGTCATGGCTTTGCAGAAACAGGTAAGAATTCCGTGCCTCTCATCAGCCCCTAACCGGCTGAATCTCTATAGGTTCTGCCCTGCCCAAATGCGCGACCACACTCCATTCCGTATGCCGGATGGTAAGTCCGCAGGAGGGAGCGCAGCACCCGCACAGCTTCTCGGGAACGCTACCATTTGATTAAGATTTGCGTAATAGCTTCCACACTAGTATGCTCGTGAACGAGAAACGGAGGGCCTGTGCGTTTTTGGGTGGTTGCGTTTACGGTTCTAAGTGTTGTGGCACGTCCTGTCAGTGGCGAAACGCCGGTTGCTCCTCCAGAAGACGGCCAGGATCAAAGTAGCTCCACTGAAGAGCAGAAGTCTTGTCCGGACGGTAAAGAAAAATGTAATCCTCGCAAGAAGGACTGCTGCTCCAAGGATGATAAGGGTAAGGAGTGTAAGGAAAAAGCCCCACCTGCCGGATATTTCCGGATCCCTGGGACAGTGGCAGATGCGCGCGTTTGGACTTCCGTGCGCATGCAAATTATCCATGACATCAACAACGCCATAGAGTACGGAGCGGGATATGATTGCATGCATGTGGCGAGTATCCTCATCAAAAAGATCAACAGGAGCATGACGCGTTTCCACATGAAGGAGACTCGTTTTGGTGTTGAGGGTCGGATACCGGCTACGTGGAATGGTGCAGATTCTCTTGCAAGCTTTTTCTTAGAAGGCGATTTGTATGGAGCCCAAAACGTGATTGGGGGCGAGAATACGACGAACCAAGCGTTGCTCCGCGTTCGCCATGCATACGTGCGGTGGGGTCCCCTGTTGGTTGGGCAGTATTGGGGAGCGTTCTGCGATCATGATGCTTTTGTGGATGTTGTAGATTTTGCCCCTCCTGTAGGGGGTGTTTCCTTGCGTAGCCCGCAAATTCGGTACACCTCTGTGTTTGGCAATGTGGCTGTTGCCGCCACGTTGGAGAACCCAGAGGGAGAGTATCTTGATGTAAACGGAAAAGCGCATTTTACGAAAATAAATCGCTATTTCTTCGACAAGGACGAGGGATCGAATCTTGCGGTAGACCGGATTCCGGATCTTGGGTTGAGCGTTGTCCTCAATCAGCATGACGGGGGGCATATGTCTTTCCGGAGCTCTTTTCGGCAGTGGTCTACCAGGACGACGGGAGGAAAGAAAAGTAGCGTTATAGGGATTATCGCGGGAGCTGGAGGTGTATTTAAGGTTTTCGGACGTGATGAGATCAATGCTCAGGTTAACGGCGGGAGAGGTGTGGGGCGGTACCTCTTTGAGGTGAGCGGAACAGGGGCGTTTCTTGACAAGGAAGGAGAGTTACGGGCCCAGCCAGCGGTCGGCGGGATGCTTGCTTATAAACATTTTTGGACCCGCACGTTGTATTCTGTCCTGGCTGGCGGATATATCCACATTACCAACCATAGTGATCTGCGCCAGGTTGCGACAACGACTCCTGTTAATAAGGAGCTTTTCTCTGCTAGCGCTAATGTCCATTGGCATCCTCCAGGGTTGGAGAATATGCGCATCGGTGCGGAATACTTGTGGGGTATGCGCAAAACGGAGAAAAATGGGACAGGCAACTTAAGCCGTGTAATGATTGGAGTTAAGGCGGATCTGTAAGCCCACCCCTTTCCCGCACTAGGAGACAGAGGGAAGTTCCCAGAGTGGAGAGACTGTAGAAAAAGGAAATGAGAAGGAAGAAAGGTGGGGCGTGTTAGTGGAGCGAGGAGGGGAGAGTAAATGCCACGCCAAACTGGGGGGGGGGAGGAGAGGAAAGTGAGGCGCAGAGAGATTGGGGGATCGTGAAGGGGTTTGATAGCGCAGAGCGAAGGAGCGGCTGTGCTTCTTCTAACTGCATCTAGGCGCGGCAGCCCTTGCGCCATCCTTTTCGTTACATATAGTCATGAGGGTGCTGATGTTCTTACATCGGCTCTATGCGTGCACCTCTAAGATGGATTGCTGTACTGGGGTAGGGGGGGGGCGTCTTTGTGTACACTTGCAGGCAAAGCTTCGATGTTGATACTTGTGCTGAGCCTACATCAGCTATACGGCCGCACTGCGGAGGTCTCGTATTCTTAGCCCAAACCAAAGCTTATGACATCCATTCAGCGTTAACGGGGCCAATAAGGGGCATATCCGCCATAGTGAGGGATGCACATTCGTCAGGAGAGAACCCTAGAGAAAACCGCAAAGCAAGTCGGCGTTTTCGAACAGATAAAGGAATGCGCCCAAGTGTTCTAAAAGTACAGAACAGACTGCAAAAAGTCCCTAGCTCTTTTCCCGCCTTTCCTTTGTCTGTTAAGTCAGACTAGGCCATAAACTGGGGAAGATACTCACCCCTATTGTCACACCGGAACGCACACTCCTTCACGTACAAAAGGAAGGTATCGCCTCTTAAACCATGCAATTTAGTACAACGCCTCTTTGCGAATCTCCGGAAAGCCTCAACGCCATTACCGCGGCTCTTACCTCTAGCAAAGGCATTCTTTACACGGAAAAACTCGGTAAGGATCTCTACCTCTTCACAACAAGCCCATCATAGGCTACCCAGCCATTTGTGTGAACCGTAGATCTTGCCAAGATCTTTTCCTGCAGGATAGGTGCCAACTCCTCTCTTGAGCCATTCGGAACCCTGCTAACAAACACTTACCCCTCCCTCTTCAGCAACAAACACCGGAGTCTTTCTCGCTACGCTACGACCTCTCTTGGCTCCAAAAGACCTTTCATCAAGTTCGAAGACACCAAAATCCCGAGAATTTCCCTCAAAACTCTGCTGCACGATCAGCTCTCGAAAGTGTTTGTCAGTTAAGTTCATCGTGTTCCACTCGATTGTGAGCAATGTGCCCACCGAACTTGCCGACATGTCCTCACAGAAACATGTAAGAATCCCATGTCTCTTGTAGGCTCCTAACCGACTGAACTTCAACAGGGCTTACCCTAGCTAATATCACTTTGCTAGGAGAGAGCCAATCTTTTACATCGGCATTATGTGTGAACCCCTAGCAGGACACTTGTATTGAGGCAGCAGACACACAGAAATAAGTCTTGCAAAGAAAGACTTCGGAGAAACTCTTATGTTAAATCTGCATTGACCGCGACACAATGCTGCGGGGTCCTTGCGAAGTCCATTTACTTTAGCTGTCGCAAGGGCATTGATGTACCTACCCCAACGTTACGCGAAAACTTCAGAGAAAGTACATCTGTATAAAGCCCGTAGTAACCACAGCTAAACGCTGCGAGGCCTTTGTGACATCAGTTCGATTTAGTAAAGCCACAAAGGCAATGATGCCTACACACCCCTTACGTATAACCTTCAACTGTAGAGCTCTGTATCGGGGCTTGGTGATACTCCCTACACCAGCGTTACGTATAAACTGCTAAGAGATATCCTTGTATCAGGCGTGTAGAAGACCGCGCCCCATAAGAGGCGCCGGACCTTGATGATACTCGTCAGACTCATAAGGGCACAAAGGCAACGATACACTGACACACGCATTACGCAAAAACTTTAACCGCGACACTCTGTATCACAGGTGTTATGATGAACAAGCACTTACCCCAGCCTCGTGCACAACGACAAACCAACCGATGCAATTCTCCTCCCTCGATGGCGCGTTCACGGGGTGTACAAAAGAGAACGCCCGGCTCCCCATCGATGAAAAGACCCGCATCTCTCATTCCATGACGTATCCAGCAAAAATTTGCCCCCACGTTTGCAGGCCCATTCCAGATTTCCCCTGAATTCTTCTCATTTACAGATTCTTAAGGTCCGCCCCATAGAATAGTCACTAGAAAGAAAAGTTTTTTCCTTGCGTTCAAGGGGGGAAGGTATGGCAGAGAGCACACAGCACATCCTGGATCGGGTGCGTCCTCCGCGCGTGCAGATTACGTACGATGTGGAGATCGGCAACGCGATTCAGAAGAAGGAACTGCCCTTCTTGGTCGGCATTCTCGCGGATCTCTCTGGAAAGCAGGAGGCTCCCCTCCCGCGCTTTAAGGATCGCAAGTTTTCAGAGATCGATCGCGACAATTTTGACGAAATTCTCGCTTCCATCAAGCCGCGCCTTGCTTTTGAGGTCAGCAACAAGCTCGCGTCCAGCCCCGATCAGATGGGGGTGGAGCTGCGGTTTTCTTCGATGGAGGACTTCGGTCCGCTGTCGATCGTCAAAAGCATTCCTGCCTTGAAGGTACTTTATGACTCCCGGATGACTCTGCGGGATCTCCTCGCAAAGATGGAAGGAAACGACCCGTTGCTTGGGTTGCTGGATGCCTTATTGACAAACAAAGACCTGCGCGATGCGGTGCGCCAGCAACTTGCGGCACGAGCGAAGGGAGCTGCGGCTGCCTCCTCCGGCAAAGACAAAACTTCCGCACCAGATGCGAAGAAATAAAGGGAAACACCATGGCCTCTCCATCTATTGATTCTCAAGGGCTTTTGGATCGCCTTTTCCAAGAGGGAAAGCTTGCGCGGACGCCTGACCTGGAGCCCGCTGCAGAAGCCATGCTGACGGAATTGTTAGATCGTATCGACGCAGTGCAAAGCCCGCTTCCTGCCACAGCTTTTTCGTTTATTAATCAGGAAATTCAGCAGACGGACACTTCTATCGGCGCACAGCTGAACGAGGTGCTGCATCATCCCGATTTTCTGGCGCTTGAGGGATCCTGGCGCAGCTTACATTACTTGGTCATGAACTCAGAGACGGGGACCTCCCTGAAACTGCGTGTCGCCAACGTTTCCAAAACAGAGCTTCTAGAGGATCTAGAAAAAGCTGTGGAATTTGACCAAAGTGCCCTCTTTAAGAAGGTCTACGAAGAAGAATACGGCACGTTCGGCGGGACTCCCTACTCGTGCCTTATCGGAGGATATGAGTTCACGCGCTCCACGCCAGATATGGAGCTTTTGTTTAAAGTTTCTAGCGTTGCTGCTGCTGCGCATACGCCTTTCATTGCGATGGCAAGTTCTGCCCTTTTTGACATGGACTCCTATACGCATCTTGCGGAGCCGCGCGATCTATCGAAGGTTTTCGAAAGCTCGGAAATGGTCAAGTGGCGCTCTTTCCGAGAGAGTGAAGACTCTCGCTACGTCGTACTCACCCTACCTCACATCTTAGCGCGCTTGCCCTATGGGCCCGATACGCAGCCCGTTGAAGGCTTGGCGTTTGCAGAAGACCTGTATGGGACGGAGAACGCAAAGTTCTGCTGGGGCAACCCGGCCTTCGCTTTGGCGCAAAGGATCACGAATGCGGTTGCGCACTACGGATGGCCTGCAGCCATTCGCGGAGTGGAAGGCGGCGGGCTTGTCACAGGGCTGCCGGCGTACGCGTTCAAAACGACGGATGGGGATGTGGCGTTGAAGTGCCCGACAGAAGTCGCCGTTACCGATCGACGGGAAAAGGAGCTGGGGGATCTTGGGTTTCTCTCTCTTTGCCACTGTAAGGGAACGGATTATGCCGCGTTTTTCGGGGGGCAAACAACGCAAAAGAGCCAGACCTATAATACCGATGAGGCGAATGCGAATGCTTCCCTCAGTGCTCGGCTCCCTTGCATCCTTGCCGCTTCGCGTTTTGCCCATTACATCAAGGCGATTGTGCGTGACAAAATTGGATCCTTTTCGAACAAAGGCGAAGTGGAACACTACTTGAACACCTGGGTGGCCGGCTATGTCATTCTTAATGATGGAGCCTCTCAGACCCTGAAAGCGCGTTATCCGCTAAGAGAAGCGCGGGTTGATGTGTCCGATGTGCCGGGAAAGCCGGGATCTTACACCGCCACAATTTATCTGCGCCCGCATTTTCAACTGGAAACGCTCACAGCGTCCATTCGATTGGTCGCGAGCCTGCCAGCGCCAGCAAAGTAGCAGAGCGTTGTAAAGAATAAGGAGAAAACTGATGCTTGGAAATTATAGAGGGCAAGAGAGCGATCTGCAGCTGCTGGATTCCACGTTCAAGATTTTTCTTGACGATCGTCTTTCAAGAACACCTCCTTTCCTCATGGAAGTTCCCGACCTTACAGCAGGAACCACGAGTAATCTGGAGACGTTCCTTCCCTGTTATGCCTTTCTTTTGCAGTTTTCTCGTTCCGTCCTAGGGGAGACGACCTCAGGGGTTAATGACCGTGGGCCAATGCGGGTTCATACGGCTCGTACCGTAACGAAGGACAATCAATACACCGCCCTTTTATACGGGAAACACACTTCAGCGGATACTATTCCCACCATTACGGTCAACACGATGACCAATCTAAAGGCGGGTGTTCAAATAGAGAGAAGCGTTCTTCTCACAAATTGCCAAATTACTGGTATTCTCTCTAATGGTATCCTTGCCCTTTATGACATCTACTACGACCGGATTGATTTCGGCTACCCCGCTCGGGATAGAACTGGAGCAGATACTGGGCAGGTTGCGACAGGGTTTGATTACAGAACTTGGTCTGCTTCTGGAGAGTAATGTTCTAGTGGGAGGATGCGATGCCCAATCATGGGGATATTTTTGCTTCTCACCCGCTTCTTCCGGATCAGAAAGAACCGCGTTGGTTGATATCCTCGCAAAAAATCTTTTCTTCCACGGTAGAAGGCCATCAAGATGCAGCTCCTTGCACGGAGTGGCGCTATGCGGCACGCCACGCGATTCAAGACTCCTTTCTCGATACCTTTAAAAAGCTAGGAGTCGTTTATTCAGACCCCGTTGAATTTGGCATTGTCTCCGGAGCGCATTCTGCCATCTTGCAGGAGCGGTTTTACAAGAAACAACCGTTCTCGGAGATCACTTTTTGTGGCCTAGATCCTGGAAAGAAAAAAAGCACCGTCGTACGGCGCACACAATTCTCCAACTGCTTTCTGGGAGAAATCCGATCCTCGGGTCGGAAAGAGTATTACGCTTTCTATTTCAGCAAGATTTCTGACACGGTCACCGTTTTTGACCCCAAGACGGGCCACCCCAAAGGCAATGCCGTCTTCGCCTACGACCTAGTCAAGGGAGAAGCGCCATGAGGGAACATTTTTACGAGAAAAAGCTGCTTTTCGAAAAATTCTCAGCGCAGGCGTACCACACGGTCGAAACGCTGACGCAATCGATCATGCAGGCGCTTTCGGACCTTCTCAACGAACGCACTTATTGGCAGGAAGCGGCGTTTGGGAACCCCTATGCCTACGGACTCTGCGACACATTTTTCTCCCTTTTTTACGATAGGGATTCTTTCGCCGATCTTTGTGCAGCTCCCCTCCAACGCCTTATTGAGCACTACGAGCCGCGCTTAAGCAACGTTCAAGCCTCGTTTGACGAAGATTCTAACGCGGCGCAGCAGGAGGGACATCTGACCGTGCGCATTACGGGGGATATTCTCCTCCATCATACCTACCATCCCGTCTCCTTTCCCATTGTGATGAAGACGTAAAAGCTATGAAAAAACCGCTTGACCACCTTCTCCCATACTACCTGCAAGAGCTGGAAGAACTGCGAACGCTCGGGCAGGAGTTTGCTACCCGATTCCCCAATGTGGCGCAGTACTTGGATCTCGGCAAACAAGCTTCTAACGATCCGCATGTGGAGCGTCTCCTGGAATCCTTCGCCTTTTTGACGGGGCGCCTGCAACGTCAGATGGACGAACTCGCTCCGGAAACGGCATCGTCTCTGCTGAACCTACTGTATCCTTCCTTTACGCGTCCGATTCCTGCGATGGCCCTGTTCTGTTTCGACGTGGATATCGACCAATGCGCGCAGGCGCCAGGCACTTGCGTTCCCAGCGGCAGCACGCTTTTTGCGACAAGGAGTGATGGAGCTGTTTGCTACTTTCGCACCTCTCATGATCTGCTGCTCTGGCCTCTTCAGATTCTCAGCATAGACATGGTCGCTCCGGATGCGCCCCTCATGGTGGCACCCGATTACTTGCATCTCCGCTTACGGTGGGGGGGGCCGGCTGGGCAAGGACCGAAACACCTGCGTTTCTATCTTCAGGGAGAGGAGGCGCAACGCCACCTGCTTTATCGATCTCTCTTTTTTCCCGATTTCCCGGTTCTTCTCAAAACGGAGTCTTCTCTGCAGCCCTTGGCTCCTCTGCGTCCCATTGGCTTTACTGAAGAGGAAAGTTTGCTGCCTACACCCCACGAGGAGCATCGTGGATTCCGCCTCCTGGAAGAATATTTCGCTCTTCCCCAGAAATTCCTGGGGGGGCACATAGACGGCATTCCGGCCGCTGCCTGGCAGGAGACGCTCTCTTTGTACTTGCCTCTCAAAATCTCTTCTGAGGAGTCCTTGAAAGTTTCTTCCTCTTCTATCGGGTTTCATTGCGTTCCTGGGATTAATCTTTTTGAGGTGGTAAGCGAGCCCCTTGTCTTGGACTACACACAGACGGAAATGCTGATTGTCCCGGATCAGCGGCGTTATGATGCGCAGGAAGTCTATAGCCTGTCGCGTGTGATCGGGGTATCTGCCGATACGGCCGAGGAGGAAGACATTCCTCCTTACTACGCGGAAACGTACGACACGAGCCAGCGGGAACCTACGCTCTTCTGGACAGTGCGACGGATACCTGCAAAGCAGGGGAGCGGAACGGATGTCCTCCTATCGGTGATCAACACCAATCTCGATCCAACGCGCAACGAGCAGAAGACCCTCTATGTCCATACCCTGTGCACCAATCGGGAAGCCACACGAGACATCCCTGCGGAGGGAGCCTTTCAGATAGAGCAGACCTTGCCGATTAAGGCGCTTTTTTGTACAGAACGCCCCACGGATCCTAGGGCTCCGCATGGGCAAGGAGAAACGCTCTGGCAGCTTGTTTCTTTTCTCTCCCTCGAGTCTCTTTCTTTCGTCGAGGAGGAAGAGACGCTCCTGCAGCGCCTGAAAGAGCTGTTGCGGGTCCTTTCTAAGCGCATCACTCCTGTGCACCAAGAGATTCGTACGATTAGCGCGCTTTCTTGTCGCCCTTCCACGCGTCGATTGGGACGAGATGGTTGGCGGGGATTTGTTCCGGGACAAGAAATCTCCTTGGAGGTCAGAGAGTTGGGACAAGCCACCAATCCTTTGCTCCTGGGGAAAGTGCTGTCAGAATTCTTCCGCTCCTACACTTCGTATAACAGTTTTGTGGAAACAACGCTTCAGGATCCTGGAAAAGGGAGAAAAACATGGCCGCCCCAATTCGGACTCCAGCACAATCTCTAATCCAGCGCCTTCAAGAGGAGCCGTATCGGTTTTCTCTTGACCAAGCGCTGGTGCTTTGCCAAAAGCTGGATCCTTTGCTGAAGGTTCGCCTGAAAGGAGCGGTGCGGTTTTCTCTCCCCGCGCAGGAGGTGGAGTCGATAGGGAAGAAAGACCCTTTCCTCACGATGACGACGCATCGCCTGGATCTTCTGGGGGGGCAAAGCCCGCTGCCAGCTGCTTACCGGAGCTTTATAGCCTCAGAAAAACGCGAAGGGCGTCCGGAACTGGAAGGATTCTTAAATATGTTCAACCATCGGCTCTTGATGCTCTCGCATCACATGGCTTGCCGACGCTTCCCGGCTCTCCAAGGACGGCTTTCTCAGTATTCTCCCCTCGGGCGCATGCGTGCAGCATTTTTCGGGAATCCGCCCGATTGTGCCTCCTCAGAATCTGTTGGATTTTCCGGGCGTTTGTGGACCTATCCGCGCAGCCTGTCGATGCTGGAAGCGCATTTGCACCATTACTTTGATATGCGATTTCGGGTTCAGCCGTTCCAAGGGGGATGGCGCTCTATCGAAGCAAAAGAGCACACTTCGCTCGGTCGCTCAGCGCACCGTCTGGGGGAGGATGCTGCCTTGGGAACGCGGATTTGGGACCAAACTTATGGGATCACCTTGATTGCCGCTCCCGCAACTCCGGAAGATTTTTACTCTTTTCTTCCTCAAGGGCCGCGCTGGATCCTTCTCAAAAAATCCACACGCTCTTTTCTTGACCCTGTGCATCATGCGCAGCTTGCGCTCAAGCCGCCAAAGATGCTGACCTTTTTGGGGAAAGACGCTTCCTTAAGCCGCTGTGCCTGGCTTTTTTCGGGTACAAAGCGCGAGACTTCCCTGGATCCTGTGCGGGTAGACCTCTTCTAACCTGGTTGCGCAAGCCCCACCTTTTCCTTATGCTCCCCAGCATTGGGAAGAGGCGAGGGTGTTGTGCGGGATTGCGTGCTGGTGACAGGAGCAACCGGATTTGTCGGGGTGCAAGTGGTAAAGGCGTTGTGCGCGCAGAAGCGGCGCGTGCGTGCGGTTGTCCGACCGGGGAAAGAGCATCTGTTGGCCGACAAGGGGTTGTCGGTCGAGACGATCGTGACCCAAGACCTTTTTGTTGAGGGAGCTGATTGGTGGAAAGCCGCCTATGCGGATGTGGACACCGTTGTACACGCTGCCTGGTACGCAGAGGTAGGAAAGCACCAGAACTCTCCCAAGAACGTGGATTGCTTGCTGGGAACGCTCACGGCCGGCAAAGAGGCGGTAGCCAACCATGTGCGCCGCTTTGTGGGGATAGGGACGTTTTCCGAATATGACGCCAAGTATGGGGCTTCTCTCTCGGTGGACATGCCCCTCCTGCCCACCAATATTTACGAAAGCACCAAGGTTGCGGCCTTTTATGTTCTGCGCGACCTTTTTAAAATCTCCGAACGAGAGTTTCTATGGTGCCGTCTTTTCAGCCTATACGGAGAAGGGGAGGATCCCCGGCGTATCCTTGCCTACGTACGGCAGCAGCTCTCCGCGGGGCAGGTGGCGGAGCTGACGGATGGACACCAGGTGAGGGATTTTCTCGATGTTGCAGAGGCGGGCCAGCAGATTGTGGAGGCAGCCCTGGGAACCAAGCAGGGAGCCGTCAACATCTGTTCAGGAATCCCCGCAACGATCCGTTATGTGGTGGAACGCATTGCCGATGAGTACGGACGTCGGGATCTGCTTCACTTCGGTGTGCGCCAAAGGAGCGCTACCGATCCGCTCGTGACGGTGGGGGTGAAATAGAAGGTTCAAGAGTTTTGGTTCTTCGGGAAGGTCTCTTTGAGCTTCGGAAGAGCCAGAAAAGCAAGGATCAAACACCCCAGTACGACAGAGAAACTCTGTTGGTAGTTCTCGGTGCTGTAAAGAGGATGTCCATCCTTCATTTGACCATCCCAAAAGAAAGTCAGGATCGATCCTAGCAGAGGCTGGAGCACAACGCCCCCCAGCATACACATCATGTTAATGAAGCCAGAAACGGATCCGCTGAGGCTTTTGGGAAGTGATTCTAGCGCAGAAGTAAAGGCTACTACCTTTCCATTGATAAAAATCCCGCTCAGGAAGAGCGCGAGCATCGTAAACCCCGTGGAAAGTGGCAGAAGAGTGACACAACTGAAGGCCGCCAGGGTTCCGCAGAGACAAAGGAGAAGGGACGGCTTCCTTCCTTGCAAAACATCGGAAACTTTGGCCATCAGAGGGGCGCCCGCAGCCATGCCTACATATAAGATGTTATTGAGAAATAATGCCTGTGCATTGTCCACGTGGTGCAGCTCTTTCAGAAAAACCGTTCCCCACATGTCGGAAAACGCGCTGATGGGTGTGTAGATCAGCATTGTGTAGAGCGCCAGCAACCAGCATTGAGAGTTCAGGAGGACTTTCTTCCAGGGAATCTTCAAGTCGGCCGACAATTCCCTTGTCCGATAGCGGCGGTCTCGCACATTGCGCCAAATGCCGTAGGACAACACCACTCCTAAAAGAGCGTAGGCGCAGAAGACGGATTTCCAGTAAAAGGACACGGTCAGCTCCCCGAGGATTTGCCCAACGATCACGGGGCCCGCAGAGCCCACCGTGGCCGTGAGACCCGTCAGGAGCGCAATGCGATGGGGAGGGAACCAGTCGGAAATCACCTTAAGGGTAGCCACAAAGGCAAATGCTGCTCCTATGCCCGTTAAGATGCGTCCAAAAGCGGCTAGGGCATAACTGGGGGTGGATACAAACAGCGCCATTCCCGCTCCACACAGCAAGGTGGCTCCAGAAGCGAGGCGGCGCACTCCATATCGGTCGATCAAGTACCCCACGGGAATCTGCATGAAGGTGTAGGACAAATAGTAATAGCTGATGAGGGTTCCCACTCCAGCGGCATCGAGGGAAAAACGCCGCATCATCTCTTCCGTTAAAAGACTCGGGACGGTCGTCCTGGTAACGTATTGATAGCAATAGAAAAGGACTACCCAGCCCCACATGGCCCAGGGTAATACGCGTCGTCTCATCCTGCTCGCTACTCCATGAACCTGGAAAAACTAAAGCATTCGAAGCGACAAAGAAAGGCTTTGCCCTCGAATCTATAGAGGGCTCGAAGTCTCTAGCTCTTCCCAGCGATTCTGTCAAAAATGATGGCCATCGCGCCATTTCCCGCAACATTGCAGCAGGTAATGAAAGAGTCGAAGAGAACATATAACGCCGTGATCAGTCCGAGCATATCGGAGTTCAACCCCAAATAGGCCTGCAGAATGGGGAGCATCACGAGAATGCCTCCTCCAGGTACCGCCGCCACCGCAAATTTGGCGATCACAAAGTGCGCGGCAAATATAAGGTAAGTGGAGAAGTCGGGAAGCGGCTGTCCAAAAGACGTCAAGATAGAAAGGGCGACAAAAGGAATGAAAAAGCAGTCCCCCACAAGATGCACATTGACGGTGCAAGGAACGATAATGGCGGCATTTTCTTTGTTGGTTGAGTTCTTCTCCGCCGCCTTCAAGGAGAGGGGGAGCGCCGCTGCACTCGACATCGACCCAAAGCCCGTAATCGCCGCAGGGAGAAGGTTCCTGAGATACTCCATCCAAAGGCTGCCGTTGAAACGCGAGAGAACCAGCAGTTGCAAGAGGACGTATCCGTAGGCGGAAAGGACGAAAATTCCTGCAATTCTGAGATACTCTGAGACGATTAAGGAAATCATCCCATCGTGCGCCAATTTCACGGTGGTTCCGAACATGAAGATCGGCATCAAGGGCAGGAGTACTTTGAAGAATCCTTTTGAAAAACACTCAAGAGCACCAGAAATCTTCTCTTGCATTGCTTGATGGCGCATCCCCAACAGCTGCAGATCAGGGTTGCGCTGCGCCAGGGTTCCTGATGTCATGCCACATACAACTCCTGCAAGGAGGGCGAAGTCATTGGAAAGGAGAGAAGGCAGCCGCAAGGAAAAGAGAGGATCGAGAGCCGTGGCCTCGTGGGAGACCATGCGGAGGGAGGACAAATACTCCGCTTGCACGCAAAAAACTCCTAGAACATAAGAGATCAGCGTGTTCACGAAATTGGATCCACAAATCAGAGGGAGGATGAGGAGTAAGAATTTCAGTACATTGACTCGAATTTTGCTGAGCGAGAGAAAAACCAGCGAAAAGATCACCGCGGGCAAAACGAAAATCATGAGCTCTTTGATGGCAAGGCTGAGCGTGTAAAAGAACCGTTTTGCCGAGAGCGGTAAGCTGTCTCCTAGCAGAATCGCGAGGATAAGAACGGAGAGGAAAAGAAGCGGAGCGGAAAACTTTTTCACTTCCTGCGCGGAGCCTCAGGCTCCTCCCCCTCCATAAACAGGCTCTCTTGCTCCGGCAGCTCGGAGGACTTCGGCGCGTACTGACGCTCCAGTCGCGCGTAAGCCATATAGCTACAAGGAATCGTTGCGATGTATAAGCACATTGCGACACTGAGCGTCACCCAAACTTCGGTAATCAGGCAGATCACGCAGAGACTGGTTAACACCAAAACGGTCGGCACATTCTGGGGAGCGATTTTTACTTTTTTAAAGGTAAAAGTGGGAATGCGACTGATTTTCAGAAGCCCAGCGCCCGTGATCATAGAGCAGGCAAAGAGGGGACTCCTGGCCCAAGGTTCTCCGCAGCAGAAGGAGAGGACGAGCGGGAAAAGCGTCATCAGCGCTCCCGCAGGAGCTGGAACTCCCGTGGAAAAAGTGGCCGCCCAAGGAGGGGTTTGCGATGCGGTGACGTTGAAACGTGCCAAACGCAGGGCGCAGCAGGTGCAGAAAAAAAGGCAGACGCTCCAACCGATATTCCCTAAAGAATGGAGGAAGCGGAGGTACAAGATCAACGCAGGACTGACGCCAAAGCTCACCACGTCGGCTAGAGAATCCAGCTCTGCCCCGAAGTAGCTAGCGCACTTCAGAAAGCGTGCGAGCCGCCCATCCATGCTGTCCAAGATGGCGGCGGCAAGAATGCAGAGCACCGCCTCTTCCCAGCGTTCTTGGAGCGCAAAGCGCACTCCGGTTAGGCTGATGCAGAGCGATCCGATTGTCAGCGTGCTCGGAAACATGCGTCCAAGAGAGGGCGATTTCCCTTGTTTTTTCCGACGCAAGAAAGGGGCGCGCTTTTTAAGTGGCATGCGCTTTCTTCGCAAACCGCGCCATCACGGTCTCTCCCGCGATCATGGTCTGCCCCTCTTCCACCGCCAAAATGGCTCCTGCGGGAAGATACACTTCAACACGGCTTCCAAAGCGGATAATGCCCACTCTCTGGCCGAGTTTTAGGGTCTCTCCCTCCAGGACGTCCCGTCGAATCCGGCGTGCGATCAGCCCTGCGATACGCGTGTAGACCACCAGCCCATGAGAGGTCTGCAACAAGGTGATTTCTCGCTCGTTCTCTTCGCTTGCCTTGTCTAGGGTCGCGTTAAAGAACTTTCCGGGAACATAGACAATCTTCTCGATCACGCCCCCCATAGGAGCCCGATTGACGTGAACACTGAAAACACTCATAAAAATGCTCACCTTCTGCAGCGGAGGGCCTTGCAGGCCGAGTTCCGCAGGAGGCGCCTGGAGTCCAATGGCGACAACCTTCCCATCTGCTGGGCTCACGAGCACATGGCCATCATCCAGGGGATGAACACGCTCCGGATCGCGGAAAAAGTACAGACACCACACCGTCAAGATGATGCCAAGCCACCGTAAATGGACGCTCCAGCATCCTAATAAAAGCGTAACCCCCGCGAATAGGACGGCAAACCATCCTGCTTCTCGATCAAAGGACATTCTGCTCCTCTTCCCATCCTCTCCATCCCGAGAATATCCGAAAAGGGCGTCAGATCCTAATACGTTATCTTTTTAGCGATAATTCGATGATGTTACGGTCGTCTTTCCGGCAGTACGTCATGTACTGAGAAAATTGTCGGATGAGATGGATGCCAAGACCACCGATAGAGCGCTCTTCCAGGGATGCCGACACGTCCGGAGTGCTTTTCTGCAACGGATCGAAGGCGGGTGCGTCATCTGCCACCTCCACCAGGATGTTATCCTCGCGCAGTTCAAAGCGAACTTGGATGCGTCCTCCCACACCCGTGGAAAACCCATGAACAATGACGTTGGTCACCAACTCATCCAAAATCAGGAGTAAATCGTGACACAAACGTGTGGAGAGGTTGCGTTCGGCGCAGAAGGATTCAATTGCCTCACAGAGGCGCGTAACTTCTGCGATGTCGTTTCCAAGGGTAAGGTTCATTATTCTTTCTCATACCGCAAACACAGCGTCGTAATGTCGTCCGACTGTGGTGCTCCAGAAGCGAACGTATGGACGGAGGCGGTAACGGCTTCTGTTAACTCTTTGGGCGTTTTCCTCTCTGAGTCCTGCATGCAGGCAAGTAGGCGCGTGAAGTCATATTCCTCTCCGGAAGGGTTGTTCGCCTCAGTGACGCCGTCTGTGTAGAGGAAAACGGTGTCCCCTGGAGCACAACGATAGGCGTAGTCCTTGAAGACAAAAGTCTCATCGATTCCCAGCGCAAGGCTGGGATTCTCCTCCAAAAATGTGGGTTTCTTATCAAGGCCCATCACTAAGGGAGGAAGATGCCCAGCATTGGCGTAGGTCAAAATCCCTGTTGTTGCATCAATCACACCGTAAAACCCTGTGACAAACATGAGTGTCGGGTTTTCCGCAACGAGCGTCTCATTCACACGTGTCAGGCAATCCGCGGGACTCTGTGTCAGGCGCGCAAAACATTTGAGTAAAGTGCGTGTCATGGTCATGAATAAGGCAGCAGAAATGTTCTTTCCTGAGACGTCCGCGATGACAACCCCGAGCAGGGTGTCATTCAGCCAGAAGAAGTCGTAGAAGTCTCCGCCTACCTCCGCGGCAGGATCGGTGTCTGCGTAGACCTTAAGTGGGCCTTTCTCCATAACATTCCCCGGGAGAATGCTACGTTGCAGACGGGCGGATACGTCCAATTCATCCGTAATGCTGTTCAATTTCTGTTGAGATTTTTGCGCTTTCTTGAGGCTGGCCACCAGAGCCGCCGTCTTGTCAATGGTCGCTCCTAAATCCTCAAAATCCACAGGCTTTAGGACGAAATCGTGTGCCCCCTTGTTCATCACTGCCCGCAGGTTGGACAAGTCGCTATAAGCGGAGACAACGATGGAGCGCATGAGCGGATATTGCTCAACGATATGCCCAATCAGCGTCAGCCCATCCATCACAGGGAGATGCGTTTCCGTAATTGCGATATCCATCTCCGGCGTTTCTTGCAGGATATTTAACGCTTCTACCCCGTTCTTAGCAAAGAAAAGCCGATACTGACCGCTCTCCACCTGCGCGCTGAAACTTTGTGAAAAGAGAGGCTCTGTATCGGGCTCATCATCGACAATGAGGATATGTGCCACCATTGTTCTTTCCCCTATTTTCCCTTAGAATAAAGAAAGAGTGTTTCGTAAGACTTAACATGCGACGAGAGATCGTTCTGGATACAGAAACGACGGGTCTTGACCCTAAAAATGGGGATCGCGTCGTCGAAATTGGCTGTGTGGAACTCTCCAATTTTGTCCCAACGGGAAAAACATTTCATTCTTACGTAAATCCGCAGCGGGCAATGCACCCAGATGCGACCGCCATTTCTGGACTGACAGAGGAGTTCCTCAAAGATTTTCCTCTTTTTGAAGAGGTGGCTGCCGACTTTTTAGCCTTTATTGGAGAAGCGCCGCTTGTCATTCACAACGCTCCTTTTGACATCAAGTTTCTGAATGCCGAATTAAAGCGTCTAGATTTGCCTCTTTTGGCCATGGAACGTGCCGTCGATACGCTCCCCCTTGCGCGGCGTTTGTTTCCTGGAGCGCCCGCGAGCTTAGACGCTCTGTGCCGGAGATTTAACGTCGATAACTCTCGGCGGACCCTCCATGGAGCTTTGCTCGACTGCGAATTGCTAGCAGAAGTTTATGTGCACCTCATGGGCGGAAAGCAGGCGCGCCTGACGCTAGAGCAAAATCCTGAGCAGGTGCGCGTTGGTACGACTAAAACGAAGGATTACCCCTTGCGCACCTTCGCACCCTCTCAGGAGGAAAGGGCGGCGCACGAGGCGTTCTGCTTAGGGATAAAAAATCCCCTGTGGGAAGAAATTCCTCACTAGGAAGGATCCCAGGGGCTTGTTCCTCCTCTTTGCAAACATGGTATATTCGGAAATGCGTCCTTCTGCCCAAGACCTGGGTCACTTTTATTCTTCGAACAAGCAAAGCGTTGTCGCTGAAATACAAAAGGTTTTAGAGCCATGGGCGGCGTGCCTTCCCCCAAAAGCGGTGCTTGCTGGCATGGGGTATCCTGTGCCCTACCAGTCCATCCTTGGGCATAAGCGTTCTTCGGTATGGATTCTGCCCGCTTCTCAGGGGGGAGTCCCCGGAGGGTGTCTTGCACACGAGACGCTGCTTCCTCTTGCGGATCAGTCGCTGGATGCGGCGTTCCTCATCCACTACCTGGAATTTTGTTCCGCGAAGGAGGCTCTGCAAGAGCTGTGGCGCGTCCTGGTCCCAGAAGGCGCCCTTCTTGCGGTCGTCCCGAACCAATACAGTCCCGCCTCTCACTTGGGAAGAACGCCCTTCGCTCAAGGAATCACTTTCTCAGCATCAAAGATGCGTTTTCTCCTGGAGGAAGCGGGATTTACCGTCCACCATTGCACGCCGCTCCTGTTTCTATCATGGCGCTCCCTCCGGATTTTCCCGGGAGTCTTGGCCTTGCACGCTTGCAAACGTCTCTACCGTCCTGTCCCTTCGGAGGGGATCCCGTTGCCAACTCCTGTTCCTTCCTGTATATAGGGGGAAAACGCACGCGGCCGTAGGGTGGAAGATCTGTCCTTTCGGTCTCTCGAGAAGGGGGAAGGGCTGCGGAGGATGAACCGAAAAAGGAGCAGGACGTGGGAAATCTCCGTTTTACGATGCGCGGGTTGCTGGAGGCGGGTGTCCATTTTGGGCACAATACGCGGCGCTGGAACCCGAAGATGGCACCCTACATCTATGGAGCGCGGAACGGGGTTCATATTATCGATCTCGAGCGGACGGTTCCCCTTCTCGCGCGCGCTATCCAGTTTGTCCAAGAGCGGGTTGCAGCAGGCGGGCGTGTGCTCTTTGTCGGAACGAAAATTCAGGCAGCCGAGCGCATTGAGGAAGCCGCAAAGCGGTGCGGGCAGTTCTATGTCAATCATCGCTGGCTGGGGGGAACGCTCACGAATTGGCAGACGATCTCGCAATCGATCCATAAGCTGCGAAGTTTGGAAGAACGCCTGCAAGAAGAAAACGTAGGCCTCACGAAAAAAGAACTGCTGGCGCTGGATGCACAGCGCGCGAAGCTCATGCGTGTGCTCGCGGGCATTCGAGAAATGGGGGGAGTCCCCGATCTTCTGATTGTCATCGATGCCTTGCTGGAGAAGACCGCGATCCAGGAAGCGCGTCGTTTGGGCGTCCCTGTTGTGGGAATCTGCGATACGAATGCCGACCCAAGCCTGGTGACGTATCCAGTGCCAGGCAACGATGACTCCTCGCGTGCTATCACTTTATACTGCGATTTGTTTTCCGATGCCGTGCTGCAAGGCATGCAGGAGAGCCTCGCCTCGGCAGGTGTCGATGTCGGAAGCGCGGAGAATCCTGTGACGGTCCCCCTTCCAGAGGCCGAGGATTCCGCTTCTGAGACCATGCCTGAGGACGCGCCCAAAGAAGAGGAAACGCATGGCTGAGATTACGGCCACCTTAGTCAAGCAGCTCCGTGACCGGACAGGAGCGGGGATGATGGATTGCAAAAAAGCGCTGGTGGAGACCCAGGCGGATTTTGAGGCAGCGGTAGATTGGTTGCGTACCAAGGGCCTAGCGGCGGCAGCGAAGAAAGCGGGACGCGTCACGGCAGAAGGGTTGGTGGCCGTCTCCTTGTCGGAAGATGGGCACACGGGCGTAGTGGTGGAAATCAACTCGGAAACGGACTTTGTGGCGCGCAATGAGGCGTTTTGCGCCTATGTAGAAGGGGTTGTGGCGCTTGCTTCCCAGGCACAAGGCGATCTTCAGAAGCTCGGCAACCTCCCTTACGGAAACGGCCGGACAGTGCAGGAAGAATTGACGCAACTTGTCTCTCTTATCGGAGAAAACCTCTCCTTACGCAGGACATCGGCCTTGTCTGTCTCACAGGGAGCGGTTTTTGCCTATGCGCATGCTGCTCAAAAGCCTGGCCTTGGGAGAATCGGTGTCTTGGTGGGACTCAGCTCAGCGGTCACTTCTGCCAAGCTTGCGCCTCTCGGGAAGCAGTTGGCCATGCACATAGCAGCGAGTTCTCCGCAGGCGGTGTCGGTCGCCGATCTCGACCCCAGTGCAGTAGCACGGGAGAAAGCGGTGCTCATGGAGCAGACGCGCTCCTCGGGAAAGCCGGAGGAGATCGTGGCGAAAATGGTGGAAGGGCGCTTGCAGAAATTTTACCAAGACGTGGTTTTGCTGGAGCAGCCGTTTGTCATCAACCCAGATCTGCGTGTGAAGCAGGTGCTTGCAGAGCAAGAAAAAGAACTGGGGGGACCGATCACGGTATCAGGATTTGTTCGCTTTGCTCTGGGAGAAGGGATTGAGAAACAGGAAACGAATTTTGCTGCGGAGGTCGCGGCACAACTGTCTTCGTAGGGGGCTTTTTGCAAAATAAGCGCATATTGGTCAAGTTATCAGGGGAAGTCCTGGCAGGAGGCAGCTCGTCGACCGTCGACAAAGAGACGATAGTGCGCGTATGCGATGACTTGGTGGCCGCGCATCGCGAACAATACGAGATTGGCGTGGTCATTGGCGGAGGTAACATTTGTCGCGGTACTTCGGGAGGATCCATAGGGATTAACCGTGTTACCGCCGACTACATGGGCATGCTGGCGACCGTCATTAATGCTCTTGCGTTGCAGAGTTTCCTAGAGAGCGCTGGCGTGGAAGCGCGCGTCTTGTCTGCTATTTCCATGCCCACCGTCTGCGAGCCCTACGCGCGTCGGCGCGCCCTCCACCATATCGAGAATGGGCGCATCGTGATTTTCGCTGCGGGATCTGGGAACCCTTATTTCTCCACCGACACAGCCGCCGCTCTGCGCGCCTCGGAGATTTGTTGCTCTCTGCTTCTCAAGGGGACAAAAGTGGCGGGCGTCTACGAGGAGGACCCCACCTGCTCTCCGAATGCACGCTTCTTTTCCTCTCTGACCTACAAGGACGTGCTTGCCCGGGACCTTTGCATCATGGATCCCTCTGCCATTACGCTGGCCCGCGAAAACAATATTCCCATCGTCGTGTTTTCGATTCTCGAATCTGGCAATTTGCTGCGCACTCTGCATGGAGAGGGGGCGTTCACAACGATCCATGGGGGAGGCAGAGATGTTTGCGGAACTTGCTGACCTTAAGAAGAAAATGGAAGGTCCTATCGAGGCGCTCAGCAAAGAGTTCTCAGGATTGCGTACGGGGCGGGCGCATCCTTCCCTTTTGGAACCCATCCTCGTAGAGGCTTATGGTGGGCGTGTTCCTCTCAATCAAGCGGCAACCGTCAGTGTCATCGATGCTCGGTGTTTGACCGTGCAGGTCTGGGACAAAACGCTTGTGAAGTCGGTGGAAAAGGCTCTCTGCATCTCCGATATAGGGGTCAATCCCATCACGGAGGGGCAGATCTTACGCATTGTGCTCCCCGCCCTGACGGAGGAGGGCCGCAAGGATCTGTGCAAAATGGCCGGCAAATACACCGAGCAAGCGCGCGTTGCTTTGCGATCCATCCGCAGGGATGGCATGGAAAAGGTGAAAAAACTGGAGAAAAGCAAAGAGATTTCTGAGGACGAAAGCAGTCAATACGAGACGGAGATTCAAAAAGAAGTTGATAAAGCCATGGCCCGGGTGGAGACGCTGGGGGAGCAAAAAGAAAAAGAAATTATGACATTAGGATAATGGTGACTGAAAAAAATCCTCTCCCCGCTCATATCGCCTTCATCATCGATGGGAATCGGCGTTGGGCCCGCGCCCAAGGCAAACCGTGTGCTATGGGCCATCGCCAGGGTGCGCAGCGCATCCGGGATGTCCTGGACATGGCCCTTGAGGCGGGCATTTCCTACCTGACTTTCTTCACCTTCTCGACGGAAAATTGGAAGCGTACGAAGGAGGAAGTTTCCTCGCTTTTGGGCCTATTTCGCGAGACGCTTCGTGATTTTTTGCAGGAGCAGGATCAGAGGGGCGTGCGTGTGCGCGTTCTCGGGGACATCCATAAATTTCCGCAAGATATCCAGGAGCTCTGCACGGAGGCGGAGGAAAAAACACGTGGCAACACGACACTTCATGCCCAGTTTGCTCTCAATTACGGGGGGCGCGCGGAAATACTGCGGGCCGTGAAGCTTCTGGCGGAGAAAATCAAAAGTGGCACGCTGCTACCGGAGGAAGTAACGGAGGAGAGCCTTTCTTCCCACCTTTTCTGCCCCGATGTGCCCGACCCGGATCTTTTAATCAGGACCGGTGGGGAGAGGCGTCTGAGTAATTTTTTGTTGTGGCAGATGGCGTATACTGAATTTGTTTTTTTTGACAAACGCTGGCCTGATTTCGCGCGTGAAGACTTCCAATGCGCTCTTGGCGTCTACGCGAACCGCCAGAGGCGGTATGGAACTTAGCACCCTCCCTCGTGATTCAAGAAACTTGACGCATCGGGTCGTATCGGCCTGCATTCTCATTGTCCTCTGCCTGCTCATTTTGCGTGGTCCACCGCTTTTGTTTTCCATCCTGAGCTTGTGCGTCCTTGCGCGCTCTGCTTACGAGATCTTCTCTCTTCCCTCGGCGCGCAGTGGAAGGACAGGTTGGTTGTGCGCGGCCTTTTTCCTGATGGTCTGCGGCGGAATCCTGTGCCTGATGATCCTGCGTGTGCGGGAAGGGGAGAGATCGCTCCTAGCCTGGCTCATTGCAGTCGTCTGCACTGGAGACATCAGCGCCTACGGGATCGGGAGCTGGATAGGAGGTCCGAAGATTTTCCCTCACACCAGCCCACACAAAACCTGGAGTGGTAGTTTGGGAGGGGTAGCCTGCGCCACCGTGGTCGGAGGCTTCTGGTGCCCCATTGCAGACCAGGTGAATCCCTTCATCCTTTCCATTGGCGTAGCGCTAGCGGGTGTGCTGGGGGACTACGTGGAATCCTTTGTCAAACGCCGCCTGGCCGTCAAGGACTTCGGATTCTTGATCCCCGGTCACGGAGGAGTCTTGGACCGCATCGACAGCCTCCTCCTGGCAGCCTTGTTCCTCTGCGGAATTCTCTGCAGAATGTAGGTTTTCGTAGACATAGCGCCTGAGCGCGTTCCCTTTTGGGAAGTGCGGGTCACCCTGTTAGGATCTTCCTTGCAGGATAGGTAAGTGCCCTTCTTGCAATCCAGAAATCAAACCCCCAGCTTCATATTTTCATAGGTTTTCACATGACTGATATCGAGGGATTGGAACTTCCGAAGCGTGGGGTAATGACGAAGGAAGAGGGGGAAGTAAACATAACAATCCTGCATCGAATCTCGATGTTTACAGAAACAGAAAATGCACAAAACGTAGAATCTCCATCGTTTGGGACGATCGGTCCATCGTGTGGGAACAACTGCTTCGGGGAAGAATTTAGCAAGAGGAGCACGGAGGGAGAATCTAGGAATAGAGATCTCATACCCCGAGAGAAGACCTTTGTAGTCGACAAAGTCGGGATTCGGACCGTTCGTTAACACCTTCTGCTTTCCAGACATGGCGAACGCATTTCCCCAGAAAGTGCTCTCTCGGAGAGAAGGGTTGTAGGTAAGGCCCAGGAACGCGCTCAAGGCTTTCATGACAGTATCAAAATGATGGTGCAGATCTGGTGTCTTGAGCATGAAAACGGGAGAGCCACAGGAAAGGGCAAAGTACACCCAATTCCACCAAAATACCTTGATCATGATGAAAAGGGCGAGTATGTGTGGGGCGTAGCGCTCTCCTCCTGGTAGTTCTATTTCATGGATAGGGTTTCGGATAAGACTGATAAACCGTACCTTTGGAAAATCTCGAAAGATCCTCTCTGGATTGGGCATGTAAGCAGTCCTCCCGCCTTGAGGTTTTCTCTCCGTGCAGGTGTTTCCCAGACAATTGTGAAAATAGACGAGTATCAGCTTGAGATTTTCTATCTTTCTCC
>JAISAP010000080.1 GCA_031266655.1 Holosporales bacterium
TATCCATACTCTTGCGGCAGCTAAAGTCAATAGACTTCGCAAGAGCCGTGATGGCGTGATTGAAGACCAACGAGAGTCTATGGATTATTGGGACATGTTCTGCGTAGCTACGATAAAACGCGGTGCAGAGCTCTACAGTTGAAGGTTTGCGCGTAACGTTGGTGCAGGGGCACCATCGCCCTCATGGCTATACTTAACGGAAAGGATGGCATGAGGGCCACCGCGGCATTGTGGGACGGTTACTACAAACTTAATACAGGAACACACTTTAGAGGTTGTATGCGTAAGGTGTATGTAGACGCATCCACGCCCTTGCGACAACTGGAAGTGGATAGAGTACGCAAGGGCCACGCGCCCCTTGTGGGGCGCGGTTATCATGAGCTTAGCACAAGCGTTTATGTTGAAGTTTTGCGCGCAAGATCTGTGCAGGCGCGTCTACCACGGGCTTCATGCGGGCGTATCCCTCTGAAGTTTAATCGCAAAGCCTATGTCTATATGCCCACTTTTACGGACTTAAGACAAAGATATTTCCTCAAAATTTTCGCATAACGTTGGCGTAGGGTCATCGTCGCCTTTGTGGCCATATTTACCGATGAACCAATGTCGAAAGGCCCTGCGCCCCTACGGGGCGCAGTTATTGTAACTTGATACAGGGGTATTTCTTTGAAGTCTGGGTGTGAGACATGTGTGGGTGTACTTAAAGTCCTTTTTTTGCGGAATTTCAGCTTTTCCTGATGTAAAAATACTTCTTAGAGAAAGAATAACTTTATTTACCATTTATAAACATATATCGTTCAGTCTACTCCCTGCGTAGATTGATCAAAGGAGTAAAGGCTATGTCTTTATTTAGCTCTATGAGGGTCTCTGTTGCGGGGTTTCGGGCTCAGGCGAAGAGGATGGCTGCTATAGCAGATAATGTGAGCAACAGTGACACGATGGGTTACAAGGCGCGTTCCATTGCCTTTACTCCCCAAATAAATTGCCGGGGGGGGGGGGGGCAGCTCCGTTAAGTAAAGAAACCTCTTATAATTCTCTTCTATCTCTTGGTAATAATAGTTTTTCTTCCTCTTTAGATAATAATTTCTCTTCTTCTATTTTTCCTGCTAGTTCTTCGATAGGGAACCCTAACTTCTCCACCTATTCTAGCTCTTCTTCCGCCACTAATCCTTTGGCAGGGAATTCTGGTTCCTCCGTTGCTCTCTCCTCTAGTGCTGCGGGAAGCTCGCACGCTTCCTCCAACTCCGGTTCGCTCTACACCAGCTCCGGCGTATCCACACACACCTTGATGCATCTACAAACACAGGGAGAGCTACAGCGCACCGATCAACCTCTAGATCTCGCCTTCGATGGAGACGGTTTGCTCCTGGTCAGAGACAAAAGCGGGACCCTCGGAGGTGCTAGGACAGGAACTTTTCACGTTACTAAAGAAGGCCGCATCCAAGACTCCAAAGGCCTTACTCTCCAAGGCTGGCCACTGCTGCCTGAGGGAGCTGGCTCTACAGCCTCTGCCATTGGGAACGCTGGAGTAGGCACCGGCGCTTCTGCTCCAGGAGGAGCCGACGGAGATCAACCCGCCTTTGCAGAGAACTATATAGGACCTGGATCAGCAGGAACTGACACCACCTCTACAGGAATCGGAACTGCAGGAGCGGGAACTCTGCTAGGCTCCGGAACTGCAAGATCTAACTCTGTTTTCAACATATCCGCGCGTGGAGCTGCAGTCCAATCTGCTCCTCCTCCCTCCACTGCCTTCATCGGTCCCCTAGGAGGCCTCGAAGATATCCAGCTCCTTCAGCCGGAGCCCGCGCCTCCTCAAGAAGTACTGGCTCCTCCCCCTCCGGAAGAACCTGCACCTCTTCCTGAAGAGCCTCCGCCTTTCTACGGAACTGGGTGGAGCATGCGACAAGAAGCTGATGGACTGTACTCCTTTCACGGCTCTGAAGTGCGTTCTAGAGGAGCGATTTACACGAACACCTTTGTGGACTCTCTCGGACAAAAACGCACCGTAGAGATGGAGATGGGGATGAATGGACCTCGCTGGGAAGTCCAGCTTACATTTGCTGCTCCCTATCGATATGTAAGATTTTGTTATGACCCCGCCACTGCTAAGACTTCGAACCTTTATGAATGCATCCAAGGTGAAACAGCTAAGCAGGTGGTGGTTACCTTCGAGGATACCGGTGCGAAGGTAACATTTGACTTCAGCGACATTGAAGCCATCGTTGGAGACACTCCCAATCTCGTCTCCGGAGACACCTTGGCTTGGGGACGGCCCCCCATGATCTTCGGGGAAGGAACCTACAAGATAATGCAACAACTGGTGTTCAACTTAGAGCCGTGGTATAATTACCAACCAGAGTTGAGGGTAGAAAAGGGCGAGGATGGATCGTTTGCAGGGGTATTGATCTACGAAAGCTACGGCTTTGAGGTAGAGCTTTACTTTGACGAGGAAGGGCGAGTCTCGGGCCACAAGTTTCTGAAAAACGGCAACAGCACCAGTGATCCCAGTGTAGGAGTCAAACAGACGGGAGCTATCGTGAAGGGGGTGCATCTTGTCAATCGTAGTAGTGGAAGCGATAATGGAACTATAGATATTGACCTCCGTTACACTCAGATCATCGATACGACTAAGCCTCCCAAAGCAGAGGTCATTCCTGAGGAGGTCCATGAAGAGATCCCCGCAGAGCCTCTGGAGCAGGAGATTCCAGAAGAGGTAGAAGGGGGGTTTGCGCCCCTCTCTCCCTCCTCGCTTTCCATTGATGAGAACGGTGTCTTGAAACGCCTCAAAGACGACGGAGACTGGGAGCCACTCTATCTTCTCGCCTGCGGTCAGTTCGCGGCGACGAACGCTGCAGAAGAGCGCAATGGCGTCTACTACGCCACTCCCGCCTCAGGAGCCCTCCGAACTGGGGTTTCGGGAAAGGACGGTATGGGAACGATTACTGCGGGCACCCTGGAGCGCTCTACTACAGACCTTGCCCATGAACTCTCCGAAATGATTCGCGCCCAACATGCCTATGCTGCCAATACCAAAGTCCTCTCGACCATAGAGGATATGCTCACAGAGCTCGAGAGATTGTAAAGGGGAAGAAGGGTGCAAAGGAGTGAAGGAAGAGAGTCAAGGGAGTTTGCAGAAAGGCTCGACCATACAAGACAAAGAGAGGAGTAACCCTTCCCCCTCGCTCTAACCGCGGCTGAACACCGCGGGGCCTTTGTGACATCAGTTCGATTTAGTAAGGTCACAAAGGCAACGATAACCCTACACCAGCGTTACGTGAAAATTTTAAGGGAGTACATTTGTATCGAGGGGGAGTACATCCACCCTAACTTTGTGCACATGCCTCTAAGGACCACACTAACGCTAGGTCCACATTAACCGCAGCACAACGCTGCGGGGCCTTTGTGACATTAGTTCAGTGCAAGTACGGTCACAAGGCGATGATGCTTCTACACACACCTTACGTATGCCCTTAACTGCAGAGTTCTGTACCAGGTTTCACAGTGGCTACGCAGAGCATTCTTCAACAACCCATGGACTCCCATTGGCCTTTAACCGCGGATGAACGCCGTAGGGCCTTTGTGACACCTATTCGGTTTGGCTGGCACAAAGGCGACGATCTACCTACACCCGCGTTACACTAGAATCCCCAGGAATACATGTGTATTAGGCCCAAGGAGTGCATCTACTCCAACCTCGTGCAAAAGCTTCCAAGGAATAGATCTGCATCAGATGCATGGAGCGCACCCCATAGGTGCTGCTGCCTTTGTGACATCTGTTCAGTGTAAATACGGTCACAAAGGCGATGATGCTTCTACACACGCCTTACGTATACTCTTCATCTACAGAGATTCGTACCAGCTCCAGGTCAACAAACTTATGCTGGTTAAGGTGAAGTCTGTAGACGATCTTGTACGTGTATTACGAGCACAACTTTCAAGGAGCGCACTCGCACTAAGTCCGCAGTAACCGCGGCCATAGGCGCGGCGACCTTTGTGACATCTTATCTAAGTTGGTAATGCCACAAAGGCGATGATGACCCTACACCAACGTTACGCTAGGACCCACGAGGAAATACACTTGTATTGGGTCGGTAGTAATAGGCACATAGATATAGGCTTTGTGATCAAACTTCAGAGGGATACGCCTGCATGAAGTCCGTGGTAGCCGCGCCGCAAATAAGGGGCGCGGAGCCTTCATGCCATCCACCTACTCAACATGATCATGAGGGCGACGATGCTGTTCCTAGGTTCCTTTGCTCACGCACACTCGTGACCACAAGGAAAGAAACAACAAGGGTCATATCCGCTTGTTCTCAGTCCATCGTGCACTTCCAATCAACCGTTGCTTCTTCTAGAGATCCTTTCCTCTTCAGCGCACTAGATGCCAAGGTCTTTCCATCTTTGCGCCATAGGCTCTCTCCTGATGCACTCCCAAACGTCGTTCTGCCTCCTCGAACGTTCGAGGGAAGGTCGAAGGAGCCCCTTCGCTTCAGAAGCGGGATGCTTCTGGGTGCGATCGCAAAGCGCCTACCTTCCCGAGACGCAAGCAGGTTTCTGTTCGGGGAAAAACCTGGTACATTCCCCTCTGGTCGTGCTGTTTCGTCTGTGAGACGCGGCTAGCGGGCGCATAGCTCAGCGGGAGAGCGCTACGTTGACATCGTAGAGGTCGCAGGTTCGATCCCTGCTGCGCCCACCATTTCCAAAGACTTACGAGCACGCCCCTTCTATTGCTGTAGACCTCTGTATGGTAGCTAACAACACTCCCAGCTCGCGTATCGCGTGGTAGGGATGCGTTCTCCGTTCGGAAGAGTCACCTCTTTTAAAGGGGTTCCGAAGAAAACTTCCTCTTCCACCCTTCGGAGACGGGAACCACCCTCCCAGGTAACAGAGACAAGGGATTCACATTTCAAAAAACAATGCGCCTTTATCACTTCCACGCTCGCGGGAATACACACGGCTTGCAAGCCAGAGAAAGCGAAAACCACACATCCAAGAGTCTGAAGATGAGAACCCTCCTCAAAGGCGACAGAAATAAGGAATTCACAACCCTCAAAACAATGCGCCTCTATCACCTCCACACTTGCTGGAATAACGATGGACCGTAAATGAGAACCAGAAAAAGTCCCCGTCTCCATCTTCGTGAGTCGAGAACCAGATTCAAAGGCAACCGCAGTGAGAGATTCGCAGCCTTTGAAACAATCCGCCCCCATCAGGCACACGCTCGCGGGAATACAGACAGATCGCAAGCCGGAATGAGAAAAAGCATCCTTTCCAATGGTTCGGAGCAGCGAACCTGTTTCGAAGAAAACGGAGGCTAGAGAAGAGCACTGTGTGAAGCAGCTTTCACAGAGCACTTGTACGCTTGCGGGAATATGAATCACCGACAAGTGGAGGCAATGATGAAAAGCGCATTTTCCTATGGTCGCCAGTCGCGGATTCCCCTCGAAGATCACAAAGCCAAGGGATTGGCACCCAGAGAAGCACTCCTCACCGAGCTCTCGCACGCTTGCGGGAATATGAATCACCCGTAAGCTGTAACAATCCTGAAAAGCTGCTGTCCCTATGGTTGCGAGCCGAGAACCAGCTGCGAAGGTACAAAAAGAAAGAGCTCTGCAATCTGCAAAACACCGTACCTCAGTCACCTCCACGCTCGCGGGAATACAGACAGATCGTAAGCTGGAGCAACTTCGGAAAGCACCTTCCTCGATCGTCGTAAGTCGCGAATTCGCCTCAAAGGCGACCCAAGTAAAATATCCGTAATATTGGAAACATCCTGCACCAAGCGTCTCTACACTCGAGGGTATGGCAAGAAGCTGGGGTCCAGCTTTTATTCTTGTCCGCCCATCGGCCTCAGCTGCAAGCTCAGAAGAGGTTACAAGCATCCCCTCAACAGCGATCCTGCCTCTAAGAGAAGCAGGACCCTCAGGGGGATCTCTTGAGAGCAACCGCATGGCTCCCGTCTCAGAGGGTCTTCCCAACACTCCCAAGACCCATGCAAAAATGGCTCTCAGAACCGCCTGTTGCTTCACTTTTCCACTCTTAGCTGTGAACTCTGTGGGTTGTAGAGCCTAGATTCTTAGCAGTCAACAAGGGAGGACAAAAATGCACATCTTCCTCGGCAGAATGAGGGAAAAGCCCCCTTTCGGGAGGAGAGCCCTACCCTCAGATCCCATCAGAGGAGCCTAGGAGGGAGCGGATAGAGGTGCCACAGCCGTCCAGCCCTGCTCAAGTTGCTCAAAAGAGCAGATCTCTCCTCCCGGGAAAGTAACCTGTCCTTGAGGGTTGCTTCTATAGAAAGCGTCTTTTCCTATCCTTGCAATCTGAGAACCAGCTTCAAAGGTGACCGTGGAAAGAGAGGCGCAATCGACGCAGCAACGCTCCTCGAGCACGTCTACGTTCGCAGGAATACAAACAGATTGCAAAAGGGGACTACAGAAAGTAAATTTCCTGATTATCGTGATCTGGGAAAGAGCCTCAAAGGTAACAGAGTTGAGAAATTGGCAGGATTGAAAACAACACGCTCCAATGTCCACTACACTTGCGGGAATAACCACTGAATCCAAGTGGGAGTTTAAAAAGGCGTATCCCTCTATTATTCGAAGACGAGAGTTACTCTCGAAGGCGATGGAAATAAGGGAGTGGCAGTTGCTGAAGCTCTGATCCCCTATCTCTTGTACGCTCTTGGGAAAGACAATAGATGACAGGCCAGTACTTGAGAAGGCGAAGCGCCCTATTCTTTTAAGTAGGGAATCCCTTTCAAAGGTAACGGTGGAAAGGGACGCGCAATCGCGGAAGCAAGAATTTCTGACGGCTTTAACGCTCCTTGGGATCATGATACTCAGCACAGCGGAAGTGCCTGCGCAAGCGCCACAGAAAAGGTCTACTAACCTACCTCCAACTCGTATCTCTGTGACTTCATAATTGCGAGACAGCGTACTCTCTTCAAAAACGGTTCCCTCTGGAAAACAGACACAACCTTTCAAAACCGCTCCATCAAACGCTTGGCTCCCAATTTTTATGGGTTGAGGATTCTCCCCAAAAGCAGCCAGGGTAAGGGAACGGCAATCACCAAAGCACTCCTCACCGAGCTCTCGCACGCTTGCGGGAATATGAATAACCGACAAGTGGAGGCAATGATGAAAAGCGCATTTTCCTATGGTTATCAGTTGCGCGTCCTCCTCGAAGATCACAAAGCCAAGGGACTCGCACCCAAAGAAACACCCCTCACCGAGCTCTCGCGCGCTTGCGGGAAGACGAATAACTTGCAAGCTGTTACACTCCCGAAAAGCTTCTGCTCCTATTGTTCGGAGTCGAGAGCCAGCCCCAAAGGCAACAGTGCAAAGGGCCCGACACCCAAGGAAGCACTTCGCACCAAGCACCTCCACGCTTGCGGGAATACAAATAGTCCGCAGGCAGAAACAACCCCAAAAAGCTTCTGCTCCTACGGTTGCGAGTTGAGAATCAGCCTCGAAAGCAACGGCGGCCAAGTAATAACACCCACAGAGACACTCCTCACCAAACACCTCCACATTCGAAGGGGCCATGAAGAATTGCCGTAAACTTGCGCGACGCTTTAACTCTTTTTCCTGCGGCGGAAGAGCCACAAACTCAGAAGGACGAACAAGTATCCCTCCAAGGGCGGCAAGTTTTCTAGGGAAAATACGACTATCGCCGAACTGTCGCATCGTTTCATCTACGTAATCCCACATCGCTTGGACCTCAAGAGGCACTCCAAGCTTTCCCAGGACAAGCATAGAGATGGCGTACAAAATCCTTCGTTTTTTCATGTTTCGTTACTCTCATCAGACCATAGAATATATGTAAGAAAGATTTTCTCAATAGTCAAGGTGTGGAGAGCCTTTTCAGAAAAAAGGCTCTGACCCTGCGGATGATGGAGCCATGGGTCGGCCGGCCTGTTGGCAGGGGGCATGTGCATACCCTGACATCAAAACATCGCGCGATACCCAGCGGACAATGCCTGATTTGGCGCGATCTTCGTTGAGTGTGGTTCCCTCAAAGGGAGCAGTCGTCGTGGGCGCTCCCGCAGAGCTATACAAAACAACCGCTGTAACCGTGGAGGCGTTGCTAGAAGGAGTAGAAGACGCGCGCAGGGTCCCTTGGGCAACATCGCAAAAGCTGGATTGCATGTCGGACACAAAAGAGCCTTCCGATCCGGAAAGGGTGCGAGTGGTGGTTAATTTTTCCTCTACAGCGTACACGATGGGCTGTTTCCAGCCGTCCAGCCCAACATGGGCGGGAAGACCAAGCGCTGCACAAGGAACCTTGCCGACGTAGGAATCCGAGGCCTCCTCGGGGGCAGGAAGGTGGGCGTGCCTTAGGACATATGCCGCCAAGCTTGCCACAATCATCTCCATATGCTCCTGCGTTGTGCGCAGCTGGAGATGCTTCTGCATCATCAGAGTGGAGCCCATCAGAACATTCGAGAGAACGCCGAGCACTGCCAGCGCGATGGCAACTTCGAGGAGACTAAATCCGGAAAGAGCCCCTCTCTCCCTCTTGTTACAACGGCCTCTCATGGCGCAATCCCTTGGTACGAAGAACTTTTCCGGCAGGAACCCGTCCTCTCGTAGGAGAAAGCGACGGGGGTGAAACGATATGCACGCGCAGCAGGATAATCAGCTCTGTCAGCTCCGACTCCCTCTCGCGCGCTCCCAGAACGTCGCGAAGGACATGCGTATTGTGCGTTCCTGGAAGACCGACACGAGATCCACGCGTGCGCTCTTGCATCAGGCCTCCAAGGAGCGCGACTTCCCCAGAACGGAGCGTGAGCACCGAATCCATCTCTCTTACCTCCACAACGGGAACGACCGAGCGGATAGCGGCGGCGTTCTGGCCACTCGCTGCATTCTGCGTGTGGGCAAGGTACGCCACGGCTGGATCCTCCTTGGTCCCCGCGATACGCGAGATGGTAGGGCGCAAGGTGAGAATAACCTCCCCCGTTTCCAAGTTGATCGCCGGTTGCACGGTCAGAATGAGGCCGATGGGGACCGTCTGAATATGGCCCATCGCATTCTCGGAGTCCCGCCCTCCGGGAGTGCTGGAAAAATTCCTGGTGTACTCGATGCGAAAGAAAATCTCGTTTCTCGCCACTTTCAAGACCGCCGTTTGGTTATTCATCACCGTCATACGAGGATTGGAAAGAGTCCGCACGCTCCCAAAGCGCTGGATGAAATGCGCAATAGCGGAGAGATTTTTACCTTGAAGCCCAAATGTAAACACATCGGCTCCTCCAGCCCGCACATCCGTAAGCGTCGTCCCGCTCCCAACGGCGCTGCCCATCGGAAGTCCAGCAATGACAGAAGGGCAAAAAGACTGCCAATTGATGCCACTTCTCGAGGAATCATTGAGGGAGACTTCCAGAATTTTTGCCTCAATCACCACCTGAGCGGTCGATGTCAGCCGTAGGATTCTCAAATATTCCTCAATTTTCTTGTGCTGATGGCTGTTGGCAAAAATGGTGATCAGCCCGGCCTGCCGATGGACGGAGAGGATTTCCCCTGTCTCTCCCTCTGCCGATTCCAGCACGGCTCCCAGTCCGTCCTCCACCTCCTCCCAAAAGTCGGATTCTCCTGATGCAGTAAGCGTGCTGCTCGATCCGTTATCCCCTGCTTTTGTCTCGCTTTTATCCGTTGTAAAAACGTTGATGGAAGTGGACACCTTGTTGGTGCTCTTCCGGATCTGTGTCGGAAAGACAACGCTATAGGTTTTCGCATAAGGAGTATCAGGCTCGATGGAGATCATGTCTCCATGCAGGGAATAACGCAGAGAAGCCAACGTACACAGTGTCTCAATGATTTCTATGAACGGTTTGTTCGACATGGAGCAAAAGATGCCGCGGTCCTTCTCTTCTCCTAAACCGACAACACGGTAATTAACGCCCGCCTCCGAGGCTAATGCCGCAATGGCAGATTGGAGGGAGCTTTTGTCTGTAAGAGAGATCGAAACGCGCTTCTTAAAGGCTTCGGGGACTTCTGGAGGCTTTTGGGACCCTTTCAGATTGAGGGGAACAAAGGGCGCCTCTTCCGTTGCTCGCTCCTCAAACGCAAGATCTGCGGGCTTAAGGACCGGTTTTTCCTCGTGGGGATCCGCGCATCCCATTAAGCCTATCAGGAGACAAAGAAGCCAAAATGGCATACACATCCTTGCGTATTGGAGGCAATGTATGCGCAAACTCTATGCAAATACTAGAGAAAGTCGATATTTTACTTTCTTTTACGAGTGTTGCACTAGAGAATCGATATTTTCTTCTTGGTGTTCCTGCTTTCTGACACGGGGAGCCACAAAGTCCTCCACCCTTTCGCGAACAGAGGAGGAAGATTCCATGAGACCCGAGAGAGAGACGCCATCTTTGCCCAGAATAGGCTCGACTAAGGAGCAAATCCATGCCGCTCCAGGACGCAGGAAGGGGAACAGCTGCGCCTCTTCCACGACAGCAGGAAGCGTGCCCCCTGTGAGAGCGCAGCAGGCAAACAGAGCGCAGGCCCCTATGAGATATCCGCGCGCCAGGCCAAAGGGGAGCCCGAGCGTTCTGTCGATGGAAGACAGTGCACTTCCTCGAATCAAGGCTGAAGAAATTTTACTCAGGAAAGAGCCAGCGAGCAGAAGTGCCAAAAAGCTTCCCCCAAGGCTGCAAGTCGAGAGGATAGCCGGATGGTGATGCTGCAGGTGCGGGGCGAGCAGAGGTCGAACGAAGGGCTCTAGCCACGTCGTAGCCCACAGGGCTCCGCCCCAAACCAAGAGACCTACAACCTCGCGTGTCAACCCGCGGAAAAATCCTAGGAGTCCGGAAGCGCCTAGTACTCCTAGGATTCCGTAGTCCACAGCAGAAAAAGAAGAGACAACCGTCAAGTGAAGACTCTCCAGAGGCTCTGCTGACGCCCATGGCGGGAGTGACGGGACTCGAACCCGCGACCTTCGGCGTGACAGGCCGACGCTCTAACCAACTGAGCTACACCCCCCTCAAAGACCCCTCGAAGGTAGTAAGGCGATGGGAGGCTGTCAACCATTCCACGCCTGCTGCCCTCTTATGCAGACTGGCTCTCTTGATTTTTGGGAGAGATTCCCCCAAATAGTTAGAGGAGGGCGGAGTGTAGCTCAGCCAGGTAGAGCACCGCCTTCGGGAGGCGGGGGCCGGAGGTTCGAATCCTCTCACTCCGACCAATAAGAGGAGGCGGAGCATATGAAAAAAGGCATTCATCCAGATTATCACGAGGTGACCATCGTCACGACAGACGGGACCTCCTTCAAAACGCGGACCACCTGGGGAAAGGCGGGTGACACCATGCAACTCGATGTAGACCCGAAGTCTCACCCCGCTTGGACAGGAGTACGTCAGCTCCTGGATGGAGGGGGACAACTCGCGCGCTTCCGCAATCGCTACGAAAAATTTGGGGTTCGGACCTCCTAGATTCCGCCAGCCTGGGGTATGTTTCGGAAAGACGTTCGATCCTTGGGTGCAGGGGTTCTCGTGCTTTGTGCTCTCGTTCGCTGCTGACAAAAATAAGGTATAAGAGACCGGCAAGTAAAAAGCGGAGCCCCTGAGCGATGCTGTTGATCCGAACGATTCTGACGGTAGGGAGCTATACGCTTATGCATAGGCTCTCCTGCGTTATACGCGACACCATTCAGGCGGCGGTGCTTGGGACGGGCCCTCTTTCGGACGCCTTCATTCTCGCGTTCAAACTGGTCAATATATTGCGCAAATTATTCGCCGAGGGGTCCTTCAACGCGGCCTTTCTCCCCCGGTTTAGCGCCATTCTCAATACGCAGGGACAACCCGCGGCAGAGCGCATGGCCTCACAAGTGTTTACCTGGCTGCTCATTGCTCTTGCCTTGATTCTCATTCCTGGCCTCTTATTTTTCCCAACGATCATCCGCGGATATGCCGTTGGCTTTCCGCCGGGGAGCACGCGCTTTCTGTACGCCGTAGAACTGGGCAGGATCTGCTTTCCCTATATCGCCGCTTCCTTTTTAGTCGCGCTTTTGAGCAGTATCCTAAACACCATTAACCGCTTCGCGCTTCCTGCAGCGACACAGCTCATTCTGAACCTCTTCTTGATCCTTTCTATGCTCTTAGGAGCCTGCGGGCTCCCCTCCGTTGCCCACATGATGGCGTGGGCGACATCCTGCGCAGGAATCGTGCAGGTACTCCTTCTATGGAGCGTAGTCCGCTATCGAGGGGGCATCTCGGTTGGTCTGACCCGACATCTTTGGTCGGAAGAGACGCGGAAAGTCTTTTGTAAAATCATTCCAGGGGCGGTAGGAGCAGGAATCTGGCCTATTAATGTGATGATTGGAACCGCAGCAGCGTCTTCCTTGCAATCGGGCACTGTCTCCTGCATCTACTACGCCAATCAAGTCACGCAATTTCCCCTGGGAGTCTTGGGGATTGGCTTGAGCACAGCGCTTCTCCCACCCCTTTCCAGAGCGATTCAAAAAAACGATTGGGAACAGGCGCAAAATCAGCTCAATCTCGGCATTCTGCTAGCGGTTGTGATGACGCTTCCCGCAACCGCCCTGTTTCTCGCCCTTCCAGAGCAGGTCACTTCTTTGCTTTACGAACATGGAAAATTTGGACATGCGCAGGTTTGCGCTACGGCTCCCGCCCTTGCGATGTTTGCTTTGGGATTACCCGCCTATATGCTCGCCAAAGTGTTCTCGACAGCGCTTTTCTCCCAAGGCAATACGCGGCATCCGTTCCTATCGGGCCTTATCTCCGTAGGGTCCTGCGCGGGCATGATTCCTCTCTTTGCCCCCTTCTTGCAGCAGGTGGGCATCGCTTTAGCGGTCTCTTGCGCAGCGTGGGCCAACGCCCTTACACTTTACCTGTTTTTGAAGCGGGGCAAGCGCTTTTCCGTCTCTCAAGAAACCTGGAGGGCGTGCGCCTCCCTGGTATTAGCGGGCGGCGCTATGGGAGGAGTGCTCTACGTGGGCCGCACAGTCCTGCTTATGGGCGCCTCTGGAGCGGAGTGGGGTGTCCTTTCCCTCCTTGTTTTAGGGGGACTCGGCGGCTTCTTTTTCTGGCTCACAGGACGCTTATTCGGGAGTTTTACGTTCATGCACAGTCTCATGCAAGAAGAGAAGAAAGACTAATCTGTGGACCAGCCAGTTTCTGAGGAAAAATCCGGGCTTTTGCGTTCTGTTTCGGCGATCGGCTGCATTACGGTTGTCAGCCGCGTGACGGGGTTCGTCCGCGATATGTTGATCGCTTCCTGCGCAGGTGCGAACGCCCTTACAGACGCGTTTCTCGTAGCAATCAAGCTCGCCAACGTGTTGCGCCGCCTCTTTGCAGAAGGTGCGTTCAGTGCCTCGTTTCTGCCAGTATTCTCCCGCGTTTTAGTGCAAAACGGCCAGGAAAAGGCGCAAGCGTTTGCTTCGCAGCTTCTGACGTTTCTCGTGCTTTCCTTGTCCACTTTGTCGTTGTTCGTAATCTGGAAATACGAGGGCGTTATTCGCGTGTTAGCGCCCGGGTTTCCCGTCGGGGGGGAGACGTTCAAGACCGCCGTTTTTCTCGGGCGTATCTGCTTCCCCTATTTAATCGCCACCTCGGTGATGGCCCTTTTTTGCGGTATCCTCAATACCCTCGACCGATTTGCCATTCCCGCAGCCACCCAGATCCTGCTCAATGTTTTCTTCATTCTGATGCTGTGTATTGGCATCATCGGGCAGCTCCCCATTGCCGACATTGTGGTCATGATGGTGGTGGCCATGTTAGTGGCTGGCATCGTCCAGGTAGGACTGGTTTGGGGAGTGGTCGAGCATCTTAAAGTACGTGTACGCCTAGTGCGCCCTCGCCTCTCCCCAGAACTCCGAGAGGTCGGGCGCAAAATGATTCCCGGCATTCTGGGAGCGGGCGTCTGGCAGATCAACCTGCTCATTGACACGCAGGCTTGTTCTTTTCTTTCTGTAGGATCGGTTTCCTATGTGTATTTTGCCGATCGCATCAATCAGCTCCCTCTGAGTGTCCTTGGGATTGCGCTTAGTACGGCGCTGCTCCCAACGCTCTCCAAGCTGATCCACGCGGGTCGGCATGCGCAGGCAACCGCGGAGCTCAATCGTGGGATCAACTGGGCCTCCTGTCTTACCATTCCAGCGACCACCACCATTCTGATGATTCCTCATGTTCTGACCGCTCTTGTCTACGAACGAGGCAATTTTACGCCGCACCAAGTCACTCTCGTCGCGGAGGCGCTGCGCGCTTTCGGATACGGTTTGCCGGCGTACGTCGGGACGAAAATCCTCGCCTCTTCCTTTTTCGCGCAGGGAGATACACGGTCGCCTGTGCGGGTCGGGATCATAGCCGTTTTCGTCAATATCGCCCTGATTCTCCTTTTCGCACCCCGCTTGGCGCATGTTGGGGTTGCGCTGGCAACCGCCCTCTCCTCTTGGGTCAATGTCGGCATTCTTTTCCTCCTGCTCCTTCGGAAATCTCCCCTGACGATTATCGCAGAGACGAAAAAGTGCTGTCTTAAGCAGCTTTTGGCGGCCCTCGCGATGGGAGGAGAGATGGCGGCGTTTAACATCCTTTGGGGACAAGATTTTTCAGCAAGTAACGGAAAAGACCGCCTGCTCATGTTCCTAGCCTTAATCGTTGTGGCGCTCGGGACTTATGTTCTGCTGACGGTTCTTCTCAAGGCCCTCCCGAAGTCGGAGCGCACATGATCTCTGCTACACCTGCACTGCTTCTTCTTGCAGGACCTTAATAGTCGCCGTAGCTTTTTGGGCGAAGGAGAGCATTTGCAAAAGTGCCTCCTGAGAGAACGGCTCTTTCTCTCCGGTCGCTTGGATTTCGATGAGCCCTCCGGATCCAGAAAAGACGAAATTGGCATCCACCTCCGCTAGGCTGTCTTCCGCATAATCCAGGTCCAGCAGGACTTGTCCCATGACAACGCCACAGGACACTGCTGTGACGGCGTCCTGCAGGGGCCATGTCTTCACCCATCCTTTTGCCAGAGCACGTCTAAGGCACCGCGCAAGCGCAACATAGGCGCCGCAAATGGAGGCTACCCGTGTGCCTCCATCCGCTTCGATCACGTCGCAATCGATGCGCACCTGTCGCTCCCCCATCTTTTGCAGATGCGCCACCGATCGCAGAGCGCGTCCAATCAGGCGCTGGATCTCTTGGGAGCGCCCCGAAGGCTTTCCGCGATGGGCCTCTCGATCTGCTCGTGGCCTGGTGGACGCGGGAAGCAGCGCGTACTCCGCCGTGATCCAACCGCTCCCAGAACCTCGGAGAAAAGGCGCTGTGCGCTCTTCCAGGAACGCGGAACATAGGACATGCGTGCCCCCGAATTTCACCAGACAGCTCCCATCGGGGTGTTTCAGATAATCCGGGAGAAAGGTAACAGGCCGAAGATCCTGGGGAGCTCTGTGAGAAGGACGAGAAAAAGCGGGCTGCATGTTCTCTCCATGAAATCGCCTTTGGAGAGTTTTTTCAAGGGATAGGACCGCGGTCGCATGGAGAGAATCCTGCATCGGTGTTTTCGGACGATTGTAGTTGGGGAGTAGCACTTGATGCTCTGGGCCATTATATACTCAATACAGATCTGTATCGTTGTAGTTTTTGCGTAATGTTGGTGTAGAGTTATCCATACTCTTGCGGCAGCTAAAATCAATAGACTTCGCAAGAGCCGTGATGGCGCGGTTAAAGACCAACGAGAGTCTATGGATTGTTGGCGAGTGCCCCACGTAGTTACTGTCAATCCTGATACAGAGCTCTATAGCTGAGGGGTGTACGTAACGCTGGTGCAGAGGAATCGTCGTGACCTTATTAACAAAAAAAAAGAGTCACAAAGGTCCCGCAGCGTTGTGCCGTGGTTACTATGGATTTAATGTGGGAAGATGTCTCTGAAGTTCATGTGTGAGGCTGGTGTCGGAGGATCATCGAATCCCGATGCAGAACTCTACAGTTGCAGGTTATACGTAAGGTGTGTGTAGGGTCCTCATCGCCTTTGTGCCCTCTTACATCAAATAAGGTGTCACAAAGGCCCCGCGGCGTTATGCCGCGGTTACCATGAACTTAAATGCAAGAGT
>JAISAP010000001.1 GCA_031266655.1 Holosporales bacterium
CCAAACAGACCTCGCTCATGAGTTGGCAGAAATGATCCGTGCCCAGCACGCCTACGCCGCTAATACCAAGGTCATGTCCACACTCGATGAAATGCTCGATCAACTCGAAAGACTCTAAAGAACTAAAAGAACTAACTAAAGGGGGGAGGGAAAAAACACCCTCCCCTTTTTGCATCCTAAAAGCCCTCTACACACCCGCACGTTCATCCAAAGAATACGGTGCTCTTGGCACAACTTTCTTGGCGTGATAAGGATAAAAGCGTGGCGTTTCCAGGGGGAAATGCGGTTTCTTGACAGAATGTATGCAGCATCGGACAAAAGCTCAAACCCTTCAGGCTCTGCAAGGAATACGCCAGGCGACTGTGCTGGATGCGCTGGTTTATTCCTACGCAGAGTGGAGCAAGGAGCCAGAGTCGCTTTTGCAGAAGGCACGCCAGAAGGCTTGGAAGCTTTTTGCCGTACGAAGCAGCGCAACCACCGAAGATCAGGAACACACTTCCAATGCGGGCAAGTACACCACGCTCCTTAATGTCTCCTGGAAGGATCTGAAAGGTGCGATCGAGACGGTCTTTGCTTCCTATGCAAAGGACAGTCTCTCTCCCAAGGACGAGGTCCTCCTGCAGCCCATGTTGCAAGACGCAGCAACAAGCGGAGTCCTTTTCACAAAAGACCCCAACAGGGGCGCCCCTTACTACGTCATCAACGTATCGCATTCTTCCGATACGACGGCCGTTACCTCCGGGGGAACCTCTTCCCTTGAGACAACGTTTATCGCCCGATGTGCTCCTCTTCCAAAGGATCCCAAGATCCAGAAACTGCTTGCCCTAGCGCAAGAGCTGGAAACGGCTCTTTCCTTTTCTGCTCTGGATATCGAGTTCGCGTTCGACAAAAAGGGAGATCTCTTCTTATTTCAGGTGCGACCGCTTATTTGCAAGGAGCAGTCTTTGGAGGATCAGTCGGTCTGGCTGGAAGCAGCCGCCAAGCGCTTTGCGATCCTGAACCGGGAGCATCCTTATTTAAGTGGCAAAAGAACGCTGTGCGGGGTGATGCCCGACTGGAACCCCGCAGAGATGATTGGTACGCATCCGAAGCCGTTGGCACTGAGTTTGTATAAAGAACTGATTACAAACGCCATTTGGGCCTATCAAAGAGACAATTATGGCTATCAGAATCTCCGGAGCTTCCCGCTGCTCATCGACTTTGTAGGAATCCCGTACATCGACGTGCGCGTGAGTTTCAGCTCTTTCCTGCCAAAGACGCTTAGCTCTTCGCTCTCCCATCGTTTGGTGGACCATTATTTGGATACGTTAGAGGCTTCCCCGCATCTGCACGACAAAATTGAATTCGAAATCGCGCATTCTTGCTATACTTTCGACCTCGCACAGCGCTTGGAGTCCCTGAAAGGGTGCGGGTTCCTCCCAGGAGAGACCCAGCAGTTGCAAGACGCGCTCCGAGATCTCACCAACGAGATTATTCGGAACGACACGGGCATATGGACGGAGGATGTCCGCAAAATCGAAACGTTGAAGGAGCGCCACGAGCGGATCCTATGCCACCCGCATTTTGACATTCCGACGAAGATTTACTGGATGCTTGAGGACTGCAAGCGCTACGGTACCCTACCCTTCGCCGGGCTTGCGCGAGCGGGATTCATCGCAGTGCAATTGTTAAACTCCATGGTCTCCGTGGGCGTTCTCTCTAAGGATCAACGCCTGAGTTTCCTCAATAGCCTCAATTCTGTCAGCTCGCAGATGGCCTACGACCTTAGTCATCAATCGCGTGCGCGTTTCCTGGAGATTTACGGCCACCTCCGGCCGGGGACCTACGACATACTGTCTCCTCGGTATGATGAGGCGCCCGATTTGTATTTTGACTGGGAGAACGCCCAGAAGCAGGACCCTTCGAAGCGTGCGGACTTCTCTCTTTCCATTCCGCAGATGCAAAAGGTGGAGCAGCTACTGAAAGAACACCGTCTTGAACACAATGTGGTGGGCCTATTCACTTTTATGAAGGCGGCCATCGAAGGGCGCGAATACTCGAAGTTCGTATTTACAAAAACGCTCAGCGACGTGCTGAACCTCCTCAAAGAGCTGGGCGCTTCCTACGCGCTGGATGCGGAGGCGCTTTCGTATGTAGATATCCAGACCATTCTCTCGAATTACACCACTTCTTGGGACATTGGGGAGCTCCTCCACAAGAGCGTAGAGCTTGGGAAAGAGCGTTATCGAATTACGTCCCAGACGCTGCTTCCTCCTTTAATCACCGGAGAGGAGGACTTCTACGTGTTTTCTCTCCCCACCGATCAGCCCAATTTTATTACGCGGCAATCTGTGACCGCGCCGGTTTTGACGGATTTGACGCAAGAGAAAGAGTTAGGCGGAAAGATTCTGTTCATTCCCGGTGCAGATCCTGGTTTTGACTGGATTTTTACCCATGGAATCTCTGGATTCGTCACCACCTACGGAGGGGTCAACTCGCACATGGCTATTCGCGCGGGAGAGCTTGGATTGCCCGCCATTATTGGGGCGGGAGAGAAGCTGTATGCCCAGTGGGCGCAAGCGCAGACCCTGCATATCGATTGTGCCAACCAGAAAGTGGAGATCATCCGATGAAATACGTTGGGATGACCATGCGCGTCGATCAGAACGAGGTGTATCACGAGCGGCGGGATGCCTTGGACCAGCGCTGGGTTGCATTTCTGGCCTTGTGCGGGTTGTGTCCCGTTTTTCTTCCAAACTCCCCAGAGGCCAGCCTTGTCCTGTTGGAGAATCTCCCGCTCGTAGGCATTGTTTTTAGTGGTGGGGATACGTTGGCAGCGTATGGAGGCACAGCGCCGGAGCGAGATGCGACAGAAGAGGCGCTTTTGGAAGCGGCTCTTCGGGCGCGGCATCCCGTTTTGGGAGTATGTCGGGGGTTGCAAATGCTCCACCATCACTTTGGAGGAGCGTTAGAGCCAGTAACGCACCCTATCGCGGGAGTCCATCCGCTGCGCTCTGGCCGTTTAGTGAACAGCTACCATAGCTACGGTTTTAAGGTTCCGACGACCGGCTTTACCGTTGTTGAGCTTGCCGAGGACGGAGTGGTTGAAGACATGCGTCACGATACGCTTCCCCTCCGAGGAATCATGTGGCATCCGGAAAGGAGTTCCCCGGCGGAAACCTTGGATATCGCCTTGTTCAAGGAGCATTTTGGCGTATGAGAGAGGCCTTAACAGAGATTGCCAAAAAGGCAGGAGCGATCATCGTTGCGCACCATGGAGAGACGCACTGGACAGCCAAGGCGGATCTTTCTCCTGTAACCGCTGCGGATCAGGCGTCACATGCGTACTTATCGCGAGCGCTGCAGGACTTCGCGTCCTGGCCTGTTGTCTCGGAGGAAGGTGATCCCGGGTACGAGGTTCGCAAACAGTACGACCAATATTGGCTCATCGATCCTTTGGACGGGACCAAGGGCTTTATCCGTGGGGAGCGCGATTTTTGCATTAGCATCGCCCTGATGAAGGGAAAGGTTCCCGTCTTGGGCCTTATCTATGCTCCCTTATTGGAAGAATGGTACTATGCGGAGAAGGGAGGAAAGGTGTTTTCTTCTGGGTCTGACGTCTCGGAAGAACTTCCACCAAGAGCCAAGTGGCGGGCCACAGTCAGCCGTTATCATTGTTCGGAGGCGACGCAGCACTTTCTGGAATGCAACGCTTTGAAAGAGACACTTGTTGTGGGCTCAGCCCTAAAGTTCTGTTATCTCGCGGTGGGTCGTGCGGAGATTTATCCACGTTTTGAGGGATCCAAGGAGTGGGATATTGCGGCGGGACACCTGATCCTTGAGGAATCGGGGGGGACGCTGTGCGATGTGCGAACGGGCCGACCTCCGTCCTACAACAAGCCCAGCGTCGAGAATCCTTTTTTTGTGGCTTGTCGAAAGGGCTTGCGGATCGAAGACTTTCTTTTGCCGGAGTCCGTATGCGCGGGTTGATTTTAGCGGCAGGCCGCGGGTCGCGGATGGGTGGTCTGACAGAGGATTGCCCAAAGGGGCTGATTCCTCTTCGGGGAAAGCCGTTGATCGAACATCAGCTGGAGGCGCTTCAAGCTGCAGGGATTCAGGAGATCGGAATTGTAACGGGCTATCGAGCAGAGGCCTTCGACAAATACGGGATGCGCCGTTTTCACAATGCGCGGTGGGCGGAAACGAATATGGTTTTCTCGCTGTTTTGCGCCATCACATGGCTGAAGGAGGCCGACTGCATGGTCAGTTACGGAGACATTTTCTACGACTCTCTCCTGGTCCTTGATCTGATGCGTTCTGACACGCTGGTGTCGATCGCATACGACCCCGATTGGTTGTCCCTATGGCGCTTGCGATTTACAGATCCCCTGCAGGACGCGGAGACCTTTCGACTGTCTCCGGAGGGGATGCTTCAGGAGATTGGCGCCAAGCCATCTTCTGTGGAAGAAATCCAGGGACAGTACATGGGATTGCTTTTCTTTCGGAAAGCGTTCTGGCTATCTGCTCCGCGGCCTTGCGACGAGAAGCTTTTTATGACGGATTTCCTGCGGGAAGTGATCAAGGAGACCTCCATTGGTTGTGTTTCGAATGCGTATCCTTGGGGGGAAGTGGATCAGCCTACCGATTTGGAAGTTTACGAGCATGGACAGGGTTAGGAGCCTTCTGTGGATCTGAGTTGTTCCAGAGAAGAGTTGTTTGCTGCAATGGAGCGCGCAAGCATCGTTGTGATGACGCCTTTTGGGCGTTCTGGATCCGTCGCGCTCCACGGGTCCTTTGACAACCACGAGGAAGTCGCAACGCTTCCGACATACGCTAATGTGTACGATTTTTATGCGGATGCGCACGACTCCTTTTCTCCTGAGGAGTATTGGGATTGTTTCGAGAAGAATACTCCTGGCTTGTTCGATTTAGAGGAAGGACTGCTGCACCCTGTATTTGTGGCCCCTCTGCAGCAAGCGGTCAGGAACATTGACCGGGAGCAATTTCGCAGCACTTTCCTTGCTCTTTGCGAGATCTGTGGAGACTGTGGACGTAAAGAGTACTTCTTGCTGCTTCATGTTGTTGTTTTTCTGTTGAGAGGAAGATTAATAGAACAGCTGAAGTGCATCGTGATCCACATGCACTATTTTCACGTCATCGTTCACACGAGATCTGGTGAGCGGCTTTCTACTGAACAGAAGCAACACGTGACACTGTTTCGGGACTTTCCAAGAGCAGTCTTCCTCGTATGTCTCAGGGATCCCGTTTATAGTGCTGGGAGAATAATCATTCTTCACAAAAGACCGGAGTATAGCAACAGCAGCTTGATGCAGTCAAGACGCTTGTCTTTTGAGGGAGAATTAACACATTGGGAGTCGGTATGCAGCGTGGTACGCACTCACTCTCTTTGTTTGCAGGAGGCGTGGCAAGCAGCTTCTTGTGTCTACGTACGCCGGTTAGAGGAGGTGCACAGGGATCCTGCAGGATCGACACGGCATTTGTGTTCTTTCTTGGGAATCCGATACGATCCGGACTTTCTCTTGAAGACGACCTTTTCCGGCAACTCTTTTGAGAGCTGTTCTGGCACGAAGCGGAGAGCGCATTATGGTCCAGAGGTTCTTACTGATATGCAGTGGAAATATCTTACAGAGTGGCAACGGGCTCTTATTCGCCTCTACTTCCGAGGGTTTCTTGTGGCCTTTTACCCTGAGGAGGTTAAATCCTTTTTCGTAGAAATTGCGGCGGCTCTGAGGGGGGTGCTACGAGATGCCTTCCAGAAGAGATCCCCGCAGCAGGAGGAAGGAAAAGAGCCGGGAATCCTGCAGGAGGTGTGCCCCCGCTGCTGGCGCGATGTTTTATATCTCTTGAAGATAGGTTGGACATACTTTGGCATGAGAAAGCTCCGATCGTTGGATAGAAGTCGCGCTGTATTTTTCAAGGCGTCGAATGGTTAGCTGTAGAGCGGGCACTTTGCACCGAGAGGGATGAAGACAACTTTGTGTCCGATAGAACGGTACAGCAAGCTTCTCTCCTGTTGAGTCCTCGTTGTGTAGCATTTTCGGGTGCGGAAGACGACTGAGGTAGGACTCCCTACGGCAGCAGCGGGTTGGGCCCCGTAGGAGGGAAGTAAAACTCTCTTTTTGGATAATCAACATCAGCTCCTCTTTTGAGCTGTCCGGGGTAACGCAGGGCTCTCACTCAGCATTTCATTTGTCACCCGACCAGTCTAGTCCTGGGACCTTTTGATTGGAGGTGCGTGACCAAGCCTCACCAGTGGTGTCTATGCAGGTACTGAAATTCCACAAGATGTAAAGATTCTTCGAATTGTCACGGAGCTCCCGATTTGCTGTTTCACGAATTGTCCATCTCTTATCGCCGTTTCTTTTGAAGATGGCTCCCAACTCACCAGCATATCGGAGAGTGCTTTCGCTTATTCCACCTTACGGTTCATTTGCATTCCAGCAAGTGTGAGGAGGATCGAAAGCGGAAGTTTTTTCTTTTGCCGATCCCTTGCCACCGTCACCTTCGCGACGGATTCTCAGCTTCTGAGAATAGGAGCATGGGCTTTCTCTAGTTCTGCGTTATCGGCCATCACTCTTCCTGCAAGCATGAGGGAAGTCGGTGCTGGGTGTTTTGCATATTGCGAATCTCTCTCCATTGTTACTTTTGGGATGGGTTCTCAACTCGCAAGAATAGAGGCTGGGACTTTCACGGGAAGCTCGCAAGCACAGGTCATTCTTCCTAACGGAGAGGAGGTCTTTGCTCAAGAGTTCGAGCAGGAGTGAGAATCCTCTCCTCCGCTTCCATAATTTGAGGGGGGCTCCCCCCCCCCCTCTTATCCTCCCTTTGTCTTTGAGAGAGGATGAGTTTCAACATCATAACGGGAGTAAAGATCTCCTCAATTTATGGCCTAATCTGGTCAAGTGGCAAAAGAAATATTGGACGAGCTCTACTTTAATACAAGCGCATTCCTGGAGGGTTTCAGCGTAAGGTATACGCAAGGTTATCGTCGCCTCTGTGACTTTGCTGGACTAGATAGTTGGCACAGAGGCCCCGCGTCGCTCACTGTGACGCGGCTGATACGGGTTGAGTACGAGCGATTCGCGCTGAGTTTTGCTCGTAGGGTTTGTGCGTGTCTACTAACTGCGTACAGGCCTCCGCAATTGAAGGTCGCGCGAGGTGCATGTGAGTGCATCGTCGCCCTTGCGACTTTTGAAACAGGTAGAGCTCGCAAAGGCTCCGCAGCGTTGAGCTGCGGTTAATGTGGACCTAGCGTTAGTGTGGTCCTTGGAGGCATGTGCACAAAGTTAGTGTGGATGTACCACCCTCAATACAAGTGCATTACTTCGAAATTTTCATGTAACGTTAGTGTGGAGGCGTCGTCGCCTTTGTGACCGTACTTATACAAGTCGATGTCACAAAGGCCCTGCGTCCCCTACGGGGCGTGGTTAAGAGGAGTAGAGTCCACCTTGCTTATCTTGCATAGTTTTTTTTGGCCACTTGCACTCATAAATCCTGTTTCCTCGTTTCCCTCACTACATGCATGCTCTCGCTCTCTTTTCCCTCCAACACACGCTAGTATTTCCACAAGGCTCTAGGCTAACAAAATGATGTTAGGCAGGGTAAAACCCGTTGAGATTCCGTTGGTTAGGATCTTACGAGAAGCATGGGATTCTTACATGTTTCTGCGAGGACATGTCGGCAAGTTCTGCGAACACATTGCTCAAAATAAAGTGGAACACGATCAACTTGACCGACAAACACTTTCGAGAGCTGATCGTCCAGCAGAGTTTTGAG
>JAISAP010000066.1 GCA_031266655.1 Holosporales bacterium
ACAAAGGAACACTCCCTTCCCTCAAAGCTCCTCTCCTCTTCTTTGGGGCTTTTTAATCTTTTTCGCATCCACTGTTGAGGAGGTTATTCTGCGCAACGCGCATAACCCCCGGTAAGAGGCATGAAAATGAAAAAACAGAAGAGGGTAGGTGCAATTTCTGTATGTGTTTTGGGAGTGCTGAGCGCCCTCTCCCATGCCGAAGCGATGTTATCCGCACCCTGGAGTACGCTCTTTGATAAGGCGATTTTTCCCAGGAAGGCGATTGCTGTTGAAGGAGAGCTTGTAACACTTCCCCAGTCCGATGCTTCACAAGTGGAAACAGGCATGCGTGTTGTCTGGGTCCCCCAATGCGCCGACATGCAATCCATAGTGGTCCCCTGGAGCGTAGCAGTACTGAGAGAACATTGTTTTAAAGATTGCCAATCCCTTGCGTATATCGCCTTGGAAGCTGGTTCTCAACTGGCAGCCATGGGGGAAGGAGCTTTCCAGGGGTGTCTCAACTTGCAATCCATTCACCTCCCCGCAAGCGTGGAGCGCATCGGAGCGTCTTGTTTTTCGCACTGCCGATCTCTTTTTGCTATGACTTTTGCTTCTGGTTCTCGTCTGGTAACCATGGGGGAAGAAGCTTTTTATGAATGCTCCAGCCTGCAATCCCTTTACCTCCCTGCAAGCGTGGAGCGCATCGGAGCGTCTTGTTTTTCGCGCTGCCGATCTCTTTTCTCCGCGGTTTTCGCGCCTGATTCTCAGCTCCAAATCATGGAACCATGCGTTTTTCTTGGTTCCGGTTTGCGATCCATTTGTATCCCCGCAGGTGTGCAAGCGCTGGAAAGAAGATGTCTCGCCAGTTGTTCATCCCTTATTTCTGTCACCTTTGCACCGGATTCTCAGCTTGTGAAGATAGGAACAGGCGCTTTCTTCGACTCCAGCTTACAATCTATGGTTGTTCCCGCGCGTGTACAGAAGCTGGAGATGCACTGTTTCTTCAATTGCTCCTCTCTTGCCTCTGTTACCTTTGATGAGGGTTCTCAGTTGAGGGCGGTGGAAGATAGAGCGTTCTCTGGATCCGTGGTAAAGAGTGTCCGTTTTCCACCCAACGTGGATTTTGGAACTTTCGTGTTTATTGGTTGTTCTTGTATCGAGAAAATATACTGTGGTGACAGGTGGGCAGATGTTCTCAGTGGCGTTTATGCAGGGACCACAATCCTACAAAGTGTGACGATTCCTCATACTGCTTCCGAGATCAGAGAGGCCTGTTTTCAATGCTGCAAGTCTCTCGTATCGGTTACTTTTGAGGCACCTTCTCAGCTTAGGAGAATAGGGGCGAACGCTTTCGCTCGGTCTGGCGTACGGTTCGTAGTTATTCCTGCGAGCACGGAGGTTCTCGGAGACACGTGCTTCGCCCTTTGCCCCTCTCTTTTCTCTGTTACCTTTGAGGCACCTTCTCAGCTGGTGACTGTTGGGGATGAGGCGTTCTCCCGCTCCATTTTAAAGTGCATCTATTTTCCACATTTAGTAAATATGGGGCCCCTAATATTTCTCGGTTCTCATGTCAAAAAAATCTACTTTGGAAACGAACAAGCAAGTTTTTTCAGCGGTGTTTATGCAGGAACCAGAGCTTTACGAGTGCTCACAATTCCCCCAACCGTTGTGATGATTAAAGCCGGCTGCTTCCAATGCTGCAAATCTCTGTTAGGCATTTTCTTTGAAGCGGGTTCTCAGCTTACGACGATTGAACAGAACGCTTTTTATAACTCCGGCCTGCGGTCCATCACTTTTCCCCCTAGCCTGGTGACTCTTAGAGAAGGATGCTTTGCATGGTGTCCGTTGCTTACTGCCGTTACTTTTCAGAACGGTTTTCAGCTCCAAGTAGTGGAGTGGGGCGTTTTTACGGGAAGTCTCTGTGCACAAGTCTTTTTCCCGAACGGAGGGATATTCTCCGCTGCGCAGCTCGAGCAGGGCTGGACGCGTGACCCCCGTCCTCTCACCTGATGGGAGCTAGGGGACGAAGAGCTCTTTGGTGAATATTTCTCCGTACGTTGTTCCGTTACCGCTGATGCTGGTGCTCGATTCGCGGGGATGGAAAGGAATGCTTTCGGCGGCAATCTGCGAGTAAAGGTCGTTTTTCAAACAGAAGAAGACATGTTTTAGAAGGGCTTCTGAATGAGGCGGAGTAGATAAGGTCTGGATATCGAACTCCCTTCTTTCTTGAGATCTTTTTAATCTTTTCCGCGTTCACTACCAGAAAGGACGCTCTACGCAACGCGCATCGTCCATGGTAGGAGCAACGAAACGTGAAAAAGCGCAAGATTGCAGGAGCAATCTCCGCATGTGCTTTGGGAGTTCTGAGTGTCCCTCCCTGTGCTGAGGCAATGGTGCAGTTCCAGCAAGATCTCTCCGACTTAGCTTGCCCCAGAGGAGTGGTTGCTATTGACGGTAGGTGTGAAGACACCGTTGTTTTGCAGGAAATCGTGGAGAGGGACACCCCCTATACATTACGATCTACTGTTGTTCCTGCACGCGTGGAAGTACTGGGGGAGTATTGCTTCTTTGAGTGCTCATTTCTCTCCCATGTCGTCTTTGAGGCCAATTCTCAACTTACGCGGATAGAAGAAGACGCTCTTGCACAGAGCGGTTTGCAGTCCTTTCACATTCCCGCGGGTGTGCAAATGCTGGGGAGAAAGTGCTTGGCGCGCTGTCTGTCCCTCGCCTCCGTTACCTTCGAACCTGGTTCTCAGATGATGTGGATGGGAGCGAGCGCTTTCTCTGGTTCCAGTTTGCAATGCATGTGTATTCCCGCAGGTGTACAGGAGCTTGGAGCGTACTGTTTCTTTGAGTGCCCCTCTCTTACCGTGGTTACTTTTGAGGAGGGTTCTCAGCTCAGATTTGTCGGAGATGAAGCATTCGCTGGGTCAGCTATGGAGTCCATCCGCTTTCTACGGAAAGTAGATGCTAGAGAGTTAGTGTTTCTTCGTTCTTGTATCATGGAAATATTCCTTAATAATCAGCCAGTAGACGTGCTCAGTGGTCTTTACGGAGGTACAGACATCCTGCGGAGCGTAACGATTCCTCGCGATACCCTCAAGATCAGAGGCTCCTGTTTCAAATGCTGCAAATCTCTTGACTCCGTCCTCTTCGAGGCGAATTCTCAGCTGGTACGGATAGGGGCAGGCGCTTTTGCTTGGTCTCGCTTACGGTGCGTGTCTCTTCCTGCGAGCGTGCAGGTTCTCGAAGATGAGTGCTTCGCATTCTGCTCATTGCTTACTTCCGTTACCTTTGAGGCAGGTTCTCAACTGAAGGTTGTTGAAGATGGAGCGTTTGTCGCCGCGCCTATGAAGCGCATTGATTTTCCACATGTGGTAAGTGCAGCAATTTCAGTATTTGCTGGTTCTCGTATCAAAAAGATCTTCTTTGCAAACAGGTTAGCAAGTCTTTTCAGTGGTTTTTACGCAGGAACGAGCGTTCCACAGGTTGTCGTGGTACCCCAAGACGTTATAACGATTGGACCTTACTGCTTTAGAGGCTGCAAATCTCTTGACATCGTTTTCTTCGAGGAAAATTCTCAGCTCGAAACGATAGAAGAGGGCGCTTTTTATGGTTCTGGTGTGCAGTCCATCACTCTCCCGCCCAACGTGACGGTGCTCAGAGAAGAATGTTTTGCATGGTGCCAGTCTCTCACTCTCGTGACCTTTCAGGCCGGTTTTCAGCTCCGAGTAATAGAGAGGAGCGTTTTCGAGAGAAGTATTCGCGCTCGAGTTCTCCTTCCGAACGGGGGGATGTTCCCCGCTACGCAACTTAATAGAGGCTGGATGCGTGACCTCCCCCCCTGATTGGAACTAGGGCGGGGTGTCTCCTGCCACCCCTCCTGACTTGCAACACCTAAGCTTCTCGGAGCGGATTCCTCCCGAGCCATTGTTCTGCCTCAAGCGCCGCTTGACAGCCAGATCCAGCAGCGACCACCGCCTGCTTGTGAGCGTGCGCACAGACGTCCCCTGCGGCGAATATTCCGGGAACGGAAGTGCCTGTTTGGCCAGACGTGATCACAATGCTTCCTTTTTCCGTTAAGAGAATTTGTTGTTGGAACACCTCGGTTTCCGGAGTACGTCCGATGGCGACGAAAAGTCCCTCTAAAGGAAGCAACTCCGACGTGCCGGTCTGTGTATCCTCGAGGGTTACAGCCTCTAAGCGCTTGTCCCCTTGGCACATCGTGACACGCTTATGCCACAAGCAGGTGACGTTGGGACAGGCCAAAAGCCTCTCTTTCTGGATAGCTTCTGCACGCAGAGTATCTCTCTTATGGATGAGGTACACGTGTGCCGCGAGACGAGAGAGGAACAACGCTTCATCCACTGCTGCGTTTCCGCCACCGGCGACCGCCACCGTTTTACCTCGGAAGAACGCCCCGTCGCAAGTCGCACAAGCAGAGACGCCACAACCGCGCAGGCGCTCTTCCCCAGGGACTCCCAGCCATCGCGCTGAGGCCCCCGTTGCGATAATCACCGCCTCTGCAGTATAGGAAGCTTCCTCCCCAACACAGAGAAAAGGGCGGCGGGTGAAGTCGGTGCGAACGATGGTATCGGGCAGGAACTGAGCGCCAAAACTCTCCGCTTGCGCGCGCATCGTATCCATAAGCGCCATGGAGGCAATGGGCCCAGAAGCGCCCGGATAGTTCTCCACCTCCGGCGTTAAAACGAGTTGACCTCCTGGGAGGGGGCCCGCAAGGACCGCTGGAAAGAGCTGTGCCCGCGCCAGGTACAACGCCGCTGTGCACCCCGCTGGACCGGAACCAAGGACCAGCGTCTTGTGGTGGAGCTCACGCGACATGCTTCTCCTTTCCCTGGAAGGAAGAGGGGAGAACCCGAAAAAGGCGCTGTTTTCCGCCACAATGGTGCGCCCGAGAGGATTTGAACCCCTGGCCTTCGCCTCCGGAGGGCGACGCTCTATCCAACTGAGCTACGAGCGCACATTTCACAGATACAAAAGCCTTCCCTTGTTTGCAATCTCTTGGGCGCTTAACGCAAGAACTTTCGAGGAGATCTCTCGCGCGCAACGCAAGCAAAAGCGGTGAGTTTCAGCAAATCGGTGAGCAGAAAAGGAGCAACACCCAGCGCGTAAGCTTTGGGCCATCCCACGAAGGCCGCCAAGCGACTGGCGCCACAAAGCATGAGGACCCCTTCTCCGACCAGCCCCGCGAGAAGGCAGGTAAGGAAGCTTTTCTTGGTAAAACGCTGGAGCACAGACCCGGTGAAGTAGGCCGCTGGGACAAATCCCAACAAATACCCTCCCGTAGGGGCGAGCAGCACCTCCATGCCAGCTCCCAACCGTGAAAATACGGGAAGACCAGCGATGCCCGCGCTGAGGTAAAGGAGGAGAGCATAGACGCTCCCCTTGGCCCCCAGCTTTGCTGCAAGGAAAAAGACGGCGAAGGTTTGCATCGTGAAAGGGACGGGCTTTATAGGAATCACGATTTGCGCGCAAAGAGCGACAAAAGCAGCGCCCAGGAGGTACTTGCCTAATTCCTGCGCGCGAGGCCGCGTGATCGCGGAACGCTCCTCTACACCATGCGTCTCTGTATCCATGATGTCCTCCTTCTGGACGAGGATGCCAGTGTATAGACCTTTGAAAGCCCTATCAAGGAAGGTCGTGAGAGCGCAGCAGAGCATTGAGGCTCGTTTTTGCGCGCGTCTGCGCATCGACAGTCTTGACGATCACCGCGCAGGATACATGCACTCCTGGAGCGGTCTCGTAGGAGCCTGGGACCACGACGGCATAAGGAGGCACCTCTCCGTAGGAATGCTGCCCGGTGGCTCGATCAATGAGGCGCGTGGAGGTGCTGAGAATGACGCCTGCGGAGATGACCGCTCCTTCTCTTACGCGCACCCCTTCAAAGATTCCCGCGCGCCCTCCGATGAAGCAATGATCCTCGATAATGACAGGAAGACCCTGCGGAGGCTCGAGCACCCCGCCTAATGCGGCTCCCTCGGCGATGTGGCAAAATTTCCCAATTTGCGCGCAGGAGCCTACGGTTGCCCAGGAATCAACGAGCGTTCCCTCATCGATAAAAGCGCCCATGTTGACAAAGCTTGGCATGACCGCCGAAGACGGGGCGATGTACGCTCCGTACCGAACAACAGCTCCTGAGCAAATCCGGAACTCGGCCTTTCGAAAAGTGGCCTCTGTCCATCCCTCGGTTTTGAGGGGGACCCTATCCCAACAGGGAGCGTTTCCCCCTGCCAAGACGCGAGGCTCCCGACAAGCGATAAACAGAGAGACCCCTTTTTTCAGGGTCTCATCAACCTTCCAATCCTCGCCCACTTTCGTGGCAATACGGAGACGGCCGGCATCCAACTCCCCGAGAGCAAACTCCAAGGTCGGAAGGAGCGCGCGCCGATCCTCTGGGGATAGGGATTCCTTCCTCTCCCAGGCGTCCTCAATGACGGTTCTCCATGCATCCTGCATTTACTGTGTAGCGATCCTTTCTTTGGAACGAGCCGCGCTGAGCACCATCAGAAGGCTCCGTCCCTCTAGTTGCGGGGATTGGTCCACCTTGGCCAATTCTCCCAGTTCTTCCTTAATGCGATTGAGGAGGTTGACCCCAAGATTTTGGTGCATCATCTCACGCCCCCGAAAGCGGAGAAAGATTTTCACCTTGCTATCCGCCTCGAGAAATTTTCGGACGCTGGAGAGTTTCACCTGGAAGTCATGCTCTCCAATCGTGGGGGTAAATTTCACTTCTTTGGTTGCAACCACATGCTGCTTCTTCCTCGCCTCCGATCGTCGTTTCTGATTTTCGTACCGAAATTTCCCATAGTCAAGAATCTTGCACACTGGGGGAACCGCATTGGGGGAGATTTCCACCAAGTCCAGGCCTGCTTCCTTTGCCTTTTCCAGAGCCTCCCACCGGTTCACGACGCCGATCATCTCGCCATCTTCTCCCACAAGTCGAACATCGCGCGCCAAGATTGACTGATTGATCCGATGCTCTCCAGAAGATGCAACCTTATTGAGAAACCTATTAGGGGTTGCAACAACTATTCTCTCTTTCGCCACTCCTTCTCCTCTAACCGAGCATGGGGAGCTTACAGGATTTCAGAATATTCCTCAATAATCTCAAGAACTCGGCAAAAAATTCCACGAAGGAGAGGGAAGAGAAAATTCTGCCGGCTTTCTTAACCTCTTCTTTACTTTTTCTCGCGTACCGTCGCGCGGATAGGAAAGAAACGGAAAGGAACCCTATGTCCGTGGAGAGCGTATGGCACAGTTGGGTACAGAGTCTTAAGGACTGGAAGAAAGTTCCCAATTACCCCTTGTGGGGGGGCATAGCCGCGATGATGGGCCTGCTCGCGCTTGGCCTTCTGATGGGGCAAGGAAGCGATCATCCATGCGTGCTCTTCACAGATCTCGATCTTTCCGAGAGCGCTAAGATCACGTCGAAATTGGAGTCTTTGTCCATTCCCTTCGAGATTCGTGCGGAGGGGCAACAAATCCTTGTGAATTCAGAGGATACTGCGCGCGCCCGCATGCTTCTTGCGGAAGAGGGTCTGCCCACAGGGGGAATTGTGGGATACGAGCTCTTCGACAAGAGCGAGACGTTTGGTGCCACCAGTTTTGTCCAGAAAGTGAACCACACACGCGCCCTGGAAGGCGAATTAGCGCGCAGCATTATCACCCTGAATCCAGTGGCACGCGCACGCGTGCATCTCGTGATGCCTCCCAAGTCTTTGTTCAGCTCTGAGCAGCAAAATCCCTCTTCGTCCGTGGTGCTCAAGCTCAAAAACGGGATGCGCCTTAAGGGGTCGCAAATTCAGGCTATCCAAAACCTCGTAGCGGGCGCCGTTCCTGATCTTTCTGTAGAAAACGTCACCATTGTCGACGATCAAGGGACGCTTCTGACGTTTGCTCAGGGAGGAGATACCCGCAATGGAGCCACCAGGAATCTTGAGGAATTGCGCGTTGGTCAAGAGGCGCGCCTCGCCCACAACCTGGAGACCCTGCTAGCGCGCACCGTCGGCATCGGGAAGGTGCGGGTCGAGGTCTCGATCGATATGGACTTCGACCGCTTCTCTGAAAACAAAGAGATCTTTGACCCAGAGGGGCAGGTCGTGCGCTCGCAGCAGATCATCGAGGATGGGGCCAATTCTGCGGAAAATCCGGATAAAACACGTGGCGTAACGGTGGAAAATGCCCTCCCCCATGACGACAGGAATAGGAATCTTCTCTCCGCATCTGCATCGGTTTCTCAAACGAAAAAGATGGAGGAGATCCTCAACTACGAAATTTCCAGGACCACGCAAACGCTGGTGCGAGAAGCGGGCGTCATCCGCCGCGTCTCTGTCGCTGTCCTGGTAGATGGGGTGTACCAAAAGCAGAACGGGGCGCAGGACATGACCTATAGCCCCCGCACCAAACAGGAGCTGGACCAGCTGAAAACCCTCGTTAAATCCGCCATTGGGTTTCGAGGCGATCGCGGCGATACCGTGGAGGTGGTCAATCTGCGCTTTGCAAGGGAGGATATGAGCGAGGGAGGAACGGACCTTGTCGCTCCCAGCGAAGAAAGTGGATATCCACTCTGGATCTTAGTGCTTGTCCTCCTGATCCTTCTCTTGCTTGTCCTCTGGCCCAGCATTTTTGAAAAAGAGAAGGCCATACCTGCAGGAGAGCGGGTTTTGGAGACAGGGGCGCTTCCTGAATCCTTAGAAGAAGATCTTGCGCGCCGCGTACGCGAACTCATCGATCGGGATCCAGAGACAGCGGCGGCCATCATCGAAAACTGGTTACAGCAGGATGCGTAAATGAAATCTGTTGCGCAAAAGCCCCTTTCCGGCCCAGAAAAGGCCGCCGTTCTCCTCCTGGTTGCGGGCACAGAGCATGCAGGCAAGGTGTTTCACCTCCTGTCGGGGGAGGAAATTAAGACGGTGGCTGGCAACATCTCGCGTCTTGGAATGGTACGAGGAGATATGGCGCACACGATTTGCCATCATTTCCTCGAACAAGCAACGGGCATCATCGGTACCAAAAGAAGGGCGGAGATCGTCCTCCACAACATTCTGGGGCAGGAGCAAGCAGAGGCGATCATAGAAGAGCTCAAGACTGCGGATGCCAACGCCATTTGGGAGAAGGTTTCTGCCATCGATGCTCCGACCCTCGCGCATTACCTCAAGGACGAACATCCGCAGACCATTGCGATTGTCCTCTCCCATATCGCTCCCCGTCGGGCCGCTGAGGTCTTTCCCCTCTTCGAGCAGAAAGTCTCCTGCGAGGTCCTGAAGCGCATCCTCAAAACAGACACTGTGCAAAGTGGGCTGCTTGCGGAAGTGGGAAAAACGCTCCGCGCAGAACTTCTCAACGCTCCGCAGAGTATGGAGAAAAAGAATGTTCACATGAATGTGGCCAAGATCTTCAACTACATGGAGAACGAAACAAGCGAAGCTTTCCTGAGCTATCTGGATCAAAATGAGCAGGAAGATGCCACGCGCGTCCGGGCCCTCATGATTCGCTTCGAAGATCTCACGAAGATTCGCATCGAAAGTCTGGAGGTTCTCTTCCACAACATTAATCCTTCCCGCTTGGCACTCGCGCTCAAAGTAGCGCCAGAGCATGTGCGGAAGTTTTTCCTGGATCATCTCTCTGAAGAGGCCTTGCAGCTGTTGCAGGAGGAGACCGAGCTTCTTGGTGTTGTGCGCGTGCGAGAGGTCAGCCATGCACAGGCGGAGATTATTGCGACGGCCAAAAGGCTCATTCGCAGTGGCAAGGTGCAACTGCTCTCCGCGAAGAAAGAAGAGGAGGTGCCGCTATGAAACCCGTGTCCCTCCAAAGATTCTCTTTCCCGGACTTCAAGCAGAGGGAAGAGCCCCTCCCCCCTTCTCTTGTGGAAGAACCTTCAGAAGAGGTGGAAGAGGAGGCTTTCGAGAGGGGCAAGCAAGCGGGCATTCAAGAAACACGAGAGAGGAGCCGACAGAGCAAAGAAGACACCATCCGGAAGCTCTTGGAAAAAATCAGCGCACGGCTTGATCAGCAGGAAGAGCTGCGCATTCAGTATGAGCAGCAGGCAGCGAAAGAGTATGTGTCCTTGCTGAAGCAGGCGCTGACACGCCTCTTTCCTCTATTCGAGGATCGCTGGGGATCCCTGGAAACGGCGATGTTTTTAAGGGATTTCTTCAAAAATCCTCCAGAAGGGACCGACCGCTTTCGCGTCACAGTTCCGCAGAAGGAGCGTACGCGTATTGAAAAATATTTTAAGAAAACCGGAGAACGGCCCGATCCCCGTCTCGTTTGGGAGACGGCAGAGCCTGGGCAGGATGCGGTCCAAATATGCTGGGAAGAAGGGGGTGTCACATATGCGCGCACCCAACTGTTTGAGGAAATACTGAGCGCTCTTGAAAGCTATGCGCAGGAGCAGAAAGGGGGGAAGGCCCCAAAGGAGGAAAACGATGGAGAATGAAGAGATCAATGCGCCGGAAGAAGAAATACCGGAACCCCCTCGAGAGAAGGTAGAACCGATTGCTCCGGAGCCAGTCGGTCTTGACCTGGAGACAGTGTACGATCTTCCTGTCAAGGTTTCCGCAGTTTTAGGGCGCGCCCATATTCAGATAGGCCAGTTCCTCAAGCTATCGCGTGGTTCTGTCATCGCTCTCGACCGGTGCGTTGGGGATCCCATCGACATTTACGTCAACGATCGCCTCGTGGCGCGAGGAGAGATTGTCGTTGTTGACCAGGCCCTCGGGATTTCCATGACGGAAATCATTGCCGCCAGGGCAGGGGCATAAAAAGCGCACAGGGAAAACATCATGCAGCTCTTAATGATAGGACCTCTCGATCAGCACATGAGCACCATGGCGCGTTGGGTCCTGAAAAAGGGAGCACGCGTCATCACAGCGGAGACCGTAGAAAAAGCTCTCCCAATTCTGCGATCCGGGCAGGGCGTGGATCTGATCTTGATAGACGGCCACTGTCCTATCGCCGAATTGGTGCAAAGCCTGCAAACGGAGCGCATGCATGTCCCGATCATAGCCTACGGGGAGAAAAAAGAGTCCTCCATCGCTGTGCGCGCCATTCAAGCGGGCGCCCAGGAATACCTTCCTCTGCCTCCAGATCCGGAGCTCCTTTCTGCGATCCTCGAATCTGTCACTCCGAAGAAGGAAATGCTCATCGCACGCGATTCGGTGTCCAAAAAGGTCCTGCAGCTTGCAAAACGTGTGGCTATCAGTGAGGCCAATGTTCTCATCACCGGAGAATCGGGAACCGGAAAAGAGGTGCTTGCGCGCTATATCCAGAGGGAAAGCGCTCGCGCGGCCCGCCCCTTCGTTGCCATCAATTGCGCCGCCATTCCCGAGGCGCTGCTAGAATCTGAGCTCTTTGGCCACGAGAAAGGAGCGTTTACCGGAGCCGTTGCGCGGAGAATCGGAAAATTCGAGGAGGCCAACGAAGGAACGCTGCTACTCGATGAAATCAGCGAGATGCATCCCCTTTTGCAAGGAAAGCTCCTGCGAACCATCCAAGAGCGCGAGATCTGTCGCATCGGGGGCAATCGCACCCTCAAGATTAACATCCGTTTGCTGGCTACCAGTAACCGAGATCTCTCGGAAGAGGTGAAGAAAGGGAATTTTCGAGAAGACCTCTTCTATCGCCTCAATGTCATCAATATCGAGATCCCTCCTTTGCGCAAACGGAAAGAAGATATCCTACCTCTAGCGGAGCATTTCGCGAAAAAATATTGCAAAATCAACGGTATAGAGGCTAAGTCGTTTACTGAATCCGCCTGTCTCCAACTGCAGCGCTATGCCTGGCCAGGGAATGTGCGGGAGCTGGAAAATATTATTCATCGCACGGTCCTCTTGAGTGATGGAGCGCTGGTGGCACGAGTTGAGGCAATTCCGGATTTTACCTTACAGCGAGATTCTTTCCAGATGCTTGGCTGTCCTTCTTCCCTGCCGTCGGGAGGATTCGTGGGGCGCACCATTCCCGAGATCGAGCAGAGCGTTATTTTGGAGACCCTACGCCAGTGTCTAGGGAACAAAACACATGCCGCACGCATCTTGGGAATATCGATCCGGACTTTGCGCAATAAATTGCACAGCTACGAGCAAAGCGCCCTTGAAGAAGAGCATCAGAAGGAGGTCGCATGCCTCTAGACAGTCCTATGGTCCCTCCTCTCTCGCATCGCTTCTCCCTTCTGTACACGCAGAGCATGGAGCGTCTGAAGGACACCGGGCTTGCTGCAGGATTGGTTTTGATCTTAGCGATCCTGATTTTACCGATGCCGCGAGGATTGATGGATTTTGCCCTCGCAATCTCCATCCTTTTTTCTTTCGTCATTCTTATGACGGTGCTGTTCATCGAAAAGGCGGTTGAGTTCAGCATTTTCCCCACGATCCTCCTTGTTTCGACCATCCTGAGATTGGCTCTGAACCTGGCCTCTACGCGCCTGATTTTATCGCATGGACATGAGGGCGTACACGCTGCAGGAGAGGTCATCTACGCCTTTGGATCCTTCATCATGGGCGGAAACTTCGTGATTGGGGTGATTGTGTTCACCATCCTCATCATCGTCAACTTTATCGTCATTACCAAAGGTTCTGGACGCATTGCGGAGGTGTCCGCCCGCTTCACGTTGGATGCCCTGCCAGGAAAACAGATGGCAATTGATGCAGAACTCTCCGCAGGCATGATCGATGAAAAAATCGCAAAACAGCGCCGGAAACTTCTGGAAAATGAGACCAATTTTTATGGATCGATGGATGGTGCCGCAAAGTTCGTGCGTGGGGACGCCATTGCCGGAGTCATCATCACGCTGATCAATATCATCGCTGGGATCATCATCGGAGTCGTCCAGAAAGGGATCGACTTGGGGCAGGCCTCCTCCTCTTACACGCTCCTCACTGTTGGAGACGGCCTCGTCTCGCAAATTCCCGCGCTCATCGTGTCTATGGCCGCCGGTATGCTGATCTCGAAATCAGGCACAGAGGGAGCAACGGACAAAGCCTTCTGGGGACAATTGGGAGGGCGCCCCAATGCGCTCTGGATGAGTGCCGTCTTTATGGGGGGTCTGGCCGTTCTCCCAGGCATCCCCAAAATTCCCTTCCTGTTCCTTGGGGTTGCTGTCGCCAGCCTGGCCTACCACATTTCCCGCGTTCCAGAGGAGGACGCAGCAGACATCGACAAGATTCAAAAAGAAGAGAACCTGGAAGACTCCTCATCACGCCTCATGCAGGTAGAAACCCTGCGGTTGGAAGTCGGCAAAGATCTTGCGGACATGATCGAGGGCAAAGAGGAGGATGCCTTAAGCAGCAGAATCAAATCCCTGCGACGTCGTTTCTCCGCGGAACTGGGCTTTATCCTCCCCCCTCTTTGCCTGCAGAGGAGTTCGCAGCTGGGAGCACTGGATTATAAGATCGATATTAGGGAAATTGAGTGCGCGCGGGGCACTTTGCAACTGGGAAAGCTGCTCGTCCTGGATCCTACCGGAGGAACCCCCTCTGTGGAAGGAGAAACCACGACGGATCCCGCCTTCGGAGCGCCCGCCGTCTGGGTAGACTTAGAGCAACGGGAAGAGGCGGAAGCGGCACAATACATCGTCGCGGAGCCCGTTGCCGTTCTTCTGACGCACCTCGAAAGCGTGGTGAGACGCAACATCGTGGACCTGTTCTCGAGCTCCGATATGCAGCGCATTCTGGATGAGCTCCCCGATCCTCTCAAGAAAGTAACGGCCGGTATGGTGCCCTCTCAAGTCAGTTTGGGAACTCTGCAGCGTGTTTTCCAGTCTCTTTTGGCGGAAAACGTGTCCATTCGGGATGTCACGACGATCATGGAGGCCCTTGCGGAAGCGTGCTCCCACACATCCAGCGCCCCTAAATTGTTGGAGCATGTTCGCCTCAGACTCAGCCGCCAGCTATGTTTCTCGCATACAGGGGAGGATGGAGCGCTCCACATGATCTCTTTTTCTCCAGAAACAGAAAAAACATTTTCCGACGCGCTTGTTGGGGAAGGCGAGGTCCAGCAGCTTTCGCTCGCCCCTTCCGCTCTCCAGAAATTTGCGACCAGCCTGCTCCAGGTTTTGGACCATCTGCGCCCTTCTGGGATCGTTCCCGTTCTGGTCGTCTCTGGTGCCATGCGCTCGGCTGTTCGCATCATTCTTGAGAGAATCAGGCCGGAAATGGCTGTTTTCTCGAGAGGGGAAATTCATTCGAGGGTCCAATTGAAGATAGCAGGCTATGTCTAGCGGAAGACCGACGCATTTCTTCGAAGCGCGCAATACCCAGGAGGTGCTCGCGCGCATCACGCGCTCCCTTGGGGAAAACGCGATTATCCTGGAGTCCGGGGAACGCAAGGGAAGCGTTTGGATGGTCGCGGCAGAAGCGGAGTCAAGCGGAAGCGCAGCGTTTCCGGTGGCCTCTCCCGATTCTCTCGCAAGTTTTCTTGAGGAAGCGGGCTTTTCGGAGGCGCTGATGGCTCATTTCCAGTCTTTTTGCGCTTCTTTCCGCGAGAAGAAGGCGGGGCCAAAGGCGGTCCTGATCGCCTTCTTTCAGGAGCTTCTTGAGAAACGGGCTGCGCTCTTTAACTTTGATGCCGCACTGGCGCGCGATCGTCCCACGTGCATTCTCTTGGTGGGAGCAACGGGCCAGGGCAAGACCGTGACGACCGCCAAGTTTGCGGTGACCCTGATGCAACAGAACGTCCTGCCCGTGTTAGCCTCTTTGGATGTGAACAAGAGCGGAGGCATCCTCCAGCTAGAAACCTTGATGAGTCCGCTCTACGTTCCGGTCCATGCCATCGAGACGCGGAACGAGATGCAGGCGCTGCAAGCGGCGGTGCAGCCGCATACCCTTATCTTTTTGGACACTCCGGGGCTCAACCTCTTCGATGCTTCTGATAGAAGACTGATTGCGCAGTGGAGAGAGGGGACAGGAGGAACCCTTTTTGGTCTCATCCGCGCTGGAGGAGATTTTCACGAGACGCGAGCGATCCTGAGAATTATGAAGGAAGAGGGGATCACGCGTGTCGGGCTTACCCACTGCGATGCTACCCGGCGGCTGGGAGCGGTCTTGTCCGCAATCCTCGACTCTTCTCTGACGCTGGAGTTCCTTTGCGATTCTCCTCTGCTCGCGCGCGCTCCCCAGCTGGCGCTAGCCGAAACGATCGTGCAGCTCCTACTCACCCATGCTGGCGACGAAGAAAAATGGGCGGCATGAAGGGGGAGAGGAAGCCAGGAAGGAAAAGCTTTTACCTCCATGAGTTGTCTTCGTTCCTTGCCCTATAAGATCCCCATCGGGCTTGTGTGACGCTGGACTGAGTGCACGTGCGTTCCTTCTGACACTGCTTGTAAGTGGCGGAGGTGGGGTCCGCCCCTCCCTTTTTCTCTGTGCCATCGAGTCTCTCTACGCTTTCCCTCTGTTAGGGTAGACATGTCTACTAGGCTCTTGCCCAGCATCTCTTCTATCACTTGACCAGATCAGTCAATAAGCGGAGGAGATTCCTACCTCTGTCGTTATACCGGAACTCACACTCCTTCAAGTGTAAGAGGAAGACATCGCCTCTTAAGCCGTTGAACTTAGCTAAGCGCCGCTTCGCAAAGCTCCAAAAGGCCTCAATGCCATTAACATGGCTCTTGCCCCTAGCAAACTCATTCTTACACTGAAAAACTCGGTAAGGATCGCTACCCGTTCACAACAAGCCCATCGTAAGCGCTCCAGCTATCTGTGTGCACTGTGGATCCCTCTAAAATCTTCCCTTGAAGGATAGGCATTAACTCTTCTCTTGAGCTGTTCGAGACAGGGTTATATGTCTTCTTACCCCTTTTAAACAGGTTTTCTACGATGAGGCAAACGAGAGGGTGCAAGATTTAAAAGAAAGAACGGGCCTGAAGGGTCCCACAGAGGTAGCAACCAGACCACGTCAAAGCAGCAGAGGTGAGTTTCTTTCGCACTTCCAGAGCCTTTTCCCAGCTTCCGTAGAACGTCCTGCAAACTAAACACCGGAGTCTTTCCTGCTGCTCCACGGCCTCTCTTCCCTCGCACCCTCTTTGCTTCGAAAGACCTTTCATCCAGTTCGAAAACACCAAAATCCTAAGAATTCTCCTCAAAACTCTGCTGCACGATCAGCTCTCGAAAGTACTTATAATGCGAGTTAATCGTGTGTCGATTTATTTTTAACAATTTGCTCGCAGAACTTGCCTAATGTCCTCACAGAAACATGTAAGAATCCCATGTTTCTCATAAACCCCTAACCGACTGAACTTCAACATGTCTTACCCTACCTAACATCATTGTGTTAGGAGAGAGCCATCCACTATTATGGACTGGATACAGATGTATTCCCTCGTGTTAAGCATAACGTTGGTGTAGGAGCATCAGTGCCCTCATGACTCTACTTAACGGAAAGATTGGCATGAGGGTCGTCGCGGCATTGTACCGCAGCTACCACGGACTTAATACAGGGGAACACTTGAGAGGTTGTATGCGTAATGTTGGTGTAGGATTATCCATGCCCTCATGACTTCATCAAGTGGGTGGATGGCATGAGGGCCCCGCGTTCCCTGTGGAACGCGGTACTGTACGCTCAGCACCAGTGTACTCCTTGGAAGCTTTTGTACGAAGTTTGTGTAGATGCACTCCTTGGGCTTTGTACAAGAGTACTCCCTAGAAGTTTATACGCAACGCTGGTGTAGGGTCCTCATCGCCCTTACGACGTTTTTAAAGTGCATGAAGATCGCAAGGGCCACCGCGCCGTCGTGGAGCGGCTACCATGGGCTCAGTACAAGCGTTTACATCGAGGTTTTGGTAGCAAGACTTGCGTCAACGTGTTTACTGCCTCAATACAAATGTACTCCTTTAAAATTTTCGCGTAACGTTGGTGTAGGAGCGTCGTCTGTCTTTGTGACCGTATTTACACTAAAACTCATGTCACAAAGGCCCTGCGTCCCCCACGGGACGTGGTTCTCTATACGCCTCATACAAGATATACCTCAAGAGTCTTTACGTAATGCCGATGTAGAAGCATCCACACCCTCATGACCATATGTGGCAGAAAGATTAGCATGAGGGCTCTGCGTCCCCTGTGGGGTGCGGTTCTCTATTCTCTATACGCTTGATACAGGTCTCTGAGTAACAGTCTATACGCAACACTGGTGTAGATGTGCCTTTGAGCTTTATACAAGTATATTGCCTGCTAGGAGTTCTAGCGTAACGCTGGTGTAGGGTTATCATTGTCTTTGCTGTTGAAATAAATAGAGTGCGCAAGGGCCCCGCGGCGTTGTGCCGCGGTTAATGTGGACCTAGCGTCAGTGTGGTCCTTAGAGGTGTGTGTACAAAGTTAGTGTGGATGTACTCCCCCTCAATACAGATGTATTCCCTTAAAATTTTCGCGTAACGCTGATGTAGGGGCATCATCAAACCCAGATACAGAGCTCTGTAGCTGCAGGTTATACGTAAGGTGCACGTGAATGCATCATCGCCCTCATGACTTTATTCCACCGCAAGAGGAATGGCATGAGGGCCCCGTGTCCCTTATAGGGCACGGCTAAAGTGGGTAGGAGAGTTACTCCTCTCTTTACCCTGCACTGCTGAGCCTCTCTGCGCGTTTCCTTAACTCTTCCTCTTGATTCTCTCCCGTTGCTCTCTTACGACCTCCGCTCATCCCCCCCCTCTTTACAGCCTCTCGAGCTCTGTGAGCATATCGTCTATGGTAGAGAGGACTTTGGTATTGGCGGCGTAGGCATGTTGGGCACGGATCATTTCGGAGAGCTCGTGGGCAAGGTCCGTGGTGGAGCGCTCCAGGGTTCCGGAGGTGATCGTTCCCATACCGTCCTTCCCCGAAACCCCAGTTGTGAGGACTCCGGAAGCAGGAGTCGCGTAGTAGACGCCATTACGCTCTTCTGCGGAGTTCATGGCAGCGAACTGACCGCAGGCGAGAAGGTACACAGGCTCCCAGTCTCCGTTGTCCTTGAGACGCCGTAGTACACCGTGTTCGTCGATGGAGACGGAAGAGGGAGAGAGAAGCGCGAAGGCCTCATCTCCAGCAGAGGCAGCCTCTCCCGGAGTTCCTTCTGTGAGAGAAGTTCCAGAAACGGTGCTAGCACTCCCAGTCCTTCCGGAGGAGGTATCTGGCTTCATGGTGCCCCCATTCACCATTTTGAGATCAGAGCCCGTCCTATTGATGATGTGCAAAGAGCTCAAATCGATGTTAAAGGTACCATAGTCGATGCCACCCTCGACAAAGTGTACCCCTTGCACAACGGCTCCAGTCTGCTCCATCCCCACACTTGGATCGTCGGTACTGCCCCCGTTTCTCTCGAACTTATAGCTTGAGACTCTACCTTCCTCATCAAGATAGAACTCCGTAAAAAAGGCCTCTATATATTGGCCCAACCGTCCTATAAAGGATCCGTCCCCGACCTTGTCCACCGACAGAGGCACCATGAAATCGTCGCCGGAGGGGAAGGAAAACACTAATTCCTGCCATATCCTGTTGACACCCTCTTCGAGAATCATGGACGGAAAATTCCAGTTCAAGGTTTCCCCGGGGACTACTACAGGCTTACTGCCTCTGTACACCGCCTTTGTATCACTCAAATCGAATATTAACTGGGCCCCATTACCCGTGAGGGTTATGACCACCTGCTCACCAACCGTGTCAAGGGTGAAGCCAGTATCAAAGGGATAATGACCCGCAGACAAATTTCCGTTAGCATCGCGGAAGATCTGCAGATTCATCTGCAAATCCAAATCGAAATCGTCGAGCGTCAGTGCGACTCCAGTAAAACCACTGCTGTCCTGCGATGTGTTTGGGTTCACCCTATGTTCGTTCCCATGAAAATCTACAAGACTACTGCTGCTCTGCGATGTGCCCATGTCCACCCTATATTCGTTGCCAAGAGAATCTACTAGGGTGCGACTAGAGTAGATGGACTCCAGGGCGCCATCTGGATAGTTCGCAATACTGTGGAAGGAATATACGCCATCCGCTTCTTTTTGCATGCTCCATCCGGTTCCGTAGGGGCTGGAAAGATCGGGTACTTCTGGAGGAGGTGTAGGATCTGGCTTGATGAGCTGAATGTCCTCAAGGGCTCCCAGGGGGCCTAGAAAGGCGGCAGAGGGGGGAGGGGGAGCAGCGTGGATTGCGGTGGAGCCTGCGGAAGGGGCACCAGGTTTCGTAGAGGCCCCAGACTGGGTGCCTCTTGGACTAGACACGCCAACGCCAACTCCCGCAGTTTTCCCAGTAGAAGAGCCTGCAGCTCCGTCCCCTGGCAGCAGAGGCCAGCCTTGAAGAGTGAGGCCTTGTGCGTTCTGCAGACGGCCTTCTTTGGTGAGGTGAAAAGCTCCTGTCCTGGTGCCTCCGAGGGTGCCGCTCTTGTCTTTAACGAGGAGCAAGCCATCTCCATCAAAGGCGAGGTCTAGGGGTTGGTCGGTACGCTGCAACTCTCCCTGTGCTTGGAGGTGTATCAAGGTGTGCGTAGAGACGCCAGAACTAGAATAGAGAGAACCGGAGCCGGAGGAGGTATGAGAATTTCCTACAGCATTGGAAGAGGAAGAGCCAGAAGAGAGGGAATGAGAGCGAGAGGAAGACGCAGAAT
>JAISAP010000002.1 GCA_031266655.1 Holosporales bacterium
ATGTGAGCAATAGTGACACGATGGGCTATAAGGCGCGTTCCATTGCCTTCACTCCCCAAATAAATTGCCGGGGGGGGGGGGGGCAGCTCCGTTAAGTAAAGAAACCTCCTATGATCCTCTTCTATCTCTTGGCAATAACGGGTTTTCTCCTTCTTTAGATAAAAATCATCCCTTTTCTTCCGGTTCTGCTTCCCCTATTTCCTCAGCTAGTTCTTCGACAGGGAGTCCTAACTTCTCCACCCATTCTAGTGCTCCTGCCTTCAATGCCTTGGTAGGGAGTCCTGACTCTTTCGCTAGTTCCCCTTCTTCTGCTACTGCGACAGGCGGCTCGCACACCTCTTCCGGCTCCGGTTCGCTCTACTCCAGCTCTGGCGTCTCTACGCACACCTTGATGCATCTCCAAGCGCAAGGAGAGCTACAGCATACCGATCAGCCTTTGGATCTGGCCTTCGACGGAGATGGCTTGCTCCTCGTGAAAGACAAGAGTGGATCTTTCGGAGGCGCCAGAACAGGAGCTTTCCACCTCACCCAAGAGGGTCGCCTCCAAGACTCCAAAGGCCTCACCCTCCAAGGTTGGCCTCTGTTGCCTGAGGGAGCCGGCTCTACAGCCTCCGCCACGGGAGTTGACTCTGCTTCTACAGGAGCTACTACCGCGGGCTCCGCACCCCCTCCCTCTGCTGCCTTCTTGGGCCCTCTAGGAGCCCTCGAAGATATTCAGCTCATTAAGCCAGATCCTACGCCTCCTCAAGAGGTACCAGCTCCTCCGCCACAGCTCGCTCCTCCTGTCGAGGAAGTGGCTCCCCCTGAAGAACCCGCACCTCCTCCAGAAGAGCTTACCCCTCCTCCAGAAGAACTCGCTCCTCCCGAGGAGGAGCCCATTCCCTCCAACACCTACGGAACCGGGACCAGCATACAGCAAGAAGCCCATGGACTGTGTTCCGTCCACGGCTCCGCAAGTTGTTCAGAAGGCGATCTCATCGGTATACACACTGAGCGCACTATCACGGACTCCCTCGGGAAGGAACATAAAATGCACATACAAGCAAGGCATGGGTATGGAAACACGGAATACATCCAATTGTACCATGTGGATACTTCCGCTAACCCCAGGATATATGTAGTTTTTCAGCGTTCTGCAGGAATTCTCTCTGTAGAGAATTATAGCAACGGTGATATTAGTTATGCTGTTGATAAAGCCGCTGAACAATTGGTGGTGACCATCAACAATACCGGAGCCCAGTTAACCCTCGACATAAGCGACTTCAAGACGACCCTTAGGGAGGTTCCTGTGTTGGGATCTGGAGAGAATGTACTCTGGAACGTTCCGCCTATCATCTTCGAAGAAGGCTTCCTTTCAGCGAGCACCCTCATGAGGGTGAAGCTCTCCAGCGCCTTTCTCTATCCACGCTTAGGGGTAGACAGGAACGCAGACGGATCCTTCACAGCACGATTATGGGACACCAACGGCCGCTTTGACGTGACTCTTTATTCGGATGAGGAAGGTCGAGTCTCGGGTTATATGTTTACGAAAAATGCTAGCAGCACCAGCGATCCAAGCGTGGGAATCAAGCGCACAGGATGCCTTGTGGAGGGTCTCACCGGCGGTAGTACTTTCAACATCGACTTGAGCTCTGTTCAGTTCATCAATAGGACGGGCTCTAACATCGTCGTAGGGGGAGCCACCATAAAGCCCGAGCCTCCAGAGCCAGAAGAGATCGTTGAAGAGCTTGAAGGATCCGAGCCTCCAGGGCCGGAAGAGAGTGTCAAGGAAGCGGAAGAGGCCATCCCCGAAGAGGTCTTGGAACCAGAGGTAATCCCCGCGGAGCCTCTGGAGGAGGAGACTCCTGAGGAGCTCAAAACAGGGTTTACGCCTCTCTCTCCCTCCTCCCTTTCCATCGACGAGAACGGGGTGCTGAGACGCCTCAAGGACGACGGAGACTGGGAGCCGGTTTACCTCCTCGCCTGCTGTCAGTTCGCTGCTATGAACTCGGCAGAAGAGCGGAATGGCGTTTACTACGCTACTCCTGCTTCCGGAGTCCTTAAGGTAGGAGTCTCTGGAAAAGACGGCATGGGGACGATCACCTCAGGAACCCTCGAGCGCTCCACCACGGACCTCGCCCATGAACTCTCCACTATGATCCGTGCCCAACATGCCTACGCTGCCAATACCAAAGTCCTCTCAACTATAGAGGATATGCTCACAGAGCTCGAACGGTTGTAGAGGAATTCATGACTTAGCCGCGTCACAGTAAGTGACGCGGGGCCCCCGCGATACCTGTTCACTCTCGGTTGACACAAAGGCGACGATGACCCTACACCAACGTTACGCGCAAGCTTCAGCTACAGAGATTCGTATTTGCCTCTAACCGCGCCCCATAGGGGCGCGGAGCTCTTGCGCAGTCTATTTACTGTAGTCGTCGCAAGAGCGTGGATAATTCTACACCAGCGTTACGCGAAAACTTTAAAGGAGTACATTTGTATTGAGGGGGGAGGGGTACATCCACCCTAACTTTGTGCACACACACCCAAGGACCACACTGACACTAGGTCCACATTAACCGCAGCTAAACGCTGCGGGGCCTTTGTGACATCTATTCAATTTAGTAAAGTCACAAAGGCGACGATGCTTCTACACCAGCGTTATGCTAGAACTCACAGAAATGCACTTGTATAAAGCCCAAGGAGTGCACCTACACTGGCGTTACGTATAAACTTCTAAGGTAGATTCCTGTATCATGGAGTATAGAGAGAACTGCGCCACAATAAGAACGTGGGGGCCTTTGTGGCATCTGTCCATCGCAAGCATGGTCACAAAGGCAACGATAATTCTACACCAACGTTACGCATACTACCCCTAAAGCATGCCCCTGTATTAAGTCCATGGTAGCCGAGCCTCGCAGTGCGGCGACCTTTGTGACATCTTATCTAAGTTGGTAATGCCACAAAGGCGACGATAATCCTACACCAGCACTACGTATAAGCTTCTAAGAGATGTTTCTGCATGGATCCTGTAGAGAACCGCGCTCCATTAAAGAGCGCAGGGCCTTTGTGACTCCTTTTCGGTTTAGTCAGGTCGCAAAGGCGATGATTCTTTTGTACTAGCGTTACGCAAAAACCCTCCAGGAATGCACTTGCATTATTAAAGTACGGCTCTTTTCCAGCATCTACTTTTGCCACTTGGCCTGCTTAGGCCATAACCTAAGGAGGTTCTCGCCCCTGCTGTGATACCGCACACTCCCCCAAGTGCGGAAGGAAGACATCGCCTCTTAAGTCATTAAACTTCGCACAACGCCTCTTCGCAAAGCTCCAAAAGGCCTCAAGGCCATTAGCAGGGGGCTCTTGCCCCTAGAAAACTCGTTCTTACAGTGAAAAACTCGGTAGGGATCCTACTCATTCGCAACAAGCCCATCATAGGCGCTCCAGCCATCTGTGTGAACCGTAGATCCCTCCAGAATCTTTCCCTGAACAACAAGCATTAGTTCCTCTTTTGAGTTGTCCAGAACAATGCCGTAGGTATCCTCACCCCTTTTAAACAGGTTTTCTACGAAGAGGCGAAAGAGAGGGTGCAAGATCAGAAAGAACAGATCTCAAGGATCCAATAGAGATGGCAACCAGACCACGTCAAAGTTGCAGAGGTGGATTCCTGCTTTTGCACTTCCATCCCTCCTCCAGTCTCTGCAGAACGTCCCGCAAGCCAAACACCAGAGTCTTTCCCGCTGCTCCACGGCCTCTCTTCGCTCCAAAATAACTCTCATCCAACTCAAAGACACCAAAATCCCGAGAATCCTCCTCAAAACTCTGCTGCACGATCAACTCTCGAAAGTGCTTGTAGGTCAGGTTGATAGTATTCCACTTTATTGTGAGCAATGACCTTGCAGAACTTGCCGACATGTCCTCACGGAAACACGCGAGAATCCCATGTTTCTCATCAGCTCCTAACCGACTGAATTTCAACACGTTTTACCCTAGCTGACATCAAGTGCGCTAGGAGAGAGCCGAGGTCTTTTCCTCTGATCAGCCGGTGTTCCGCTTATTCTTCTTACCAAAATATCAAACATATCGTTGCGTACATCCCGAAGCGGATCCTTCTGTCGACCTGCTCGAGACGATCACCGTTCATGTCTTGTCAGGATAGATGTATTGGCTTGGGTCAGCTGTTTTTCTTGTGTACTGACCCTTTTTGTGAGCTTGCCAAGAGGCTATGCCCTACCCAGCTGCTGGTAGTGCAGAAACGGCGGCTACAGAAGCTGCTACTGCTGGCGCTGGCGAACACGCAGCGATACCCTGGTCCAGGGTCTCTTTGTGTGCTTGAAATTCAGAACCAGTCATGACGCGATCAGCAATTCTTCCTCGACTATACGAAGTTTCCAAGACGCGTTTCATGAATTGGAAGCGCTCCGCCATTTCTGGCACCCTGGACGTCTTGTTCATACAAGATTCAAAAAATGATCGGTCCGCTCCTGTCCAAGGCCTCACTTGTAGTCCGCAAAAGAAGATAGGCATGAACCCATTGTCGACCAAATCCTTAATCTCTGCTGCTGCGTGCCCTCCTCTTTTACACACCTGCATAAAAGTCGCTAGCGGTAGACATCCAGAAGCAACCACGTATGGTTGCACCTCTCCTAGACGCATACTGCTAGCCAAAGATTGGCGATCTAACCGAGGGATCAGCAATCCTCCCAAAGACGCCACATGTTCAAGCATGGATGCGCAACATATTAATTCGTAGCGATTAAAATCAGTGCGATCGAACATATAGCCTGGCAGTGTTTGCTTCTGATTGATGTTTACGGAACTGTTACAGAAGAGTTTAAATTCTGGTCTACCAAAGTTGTATGAGATGTCGAGTAGATTTCTGAGATCTGTGTTAGTGCTCAGGATCGCCTTGAAATAATTGGGTCTTACCCCAAGAACCGCCATAACGACGGGAGATACGAAACCCTCGCTGTCTGGATAAAAGGACTGACAACCTATCCTTTTATAGGCCTCGAAGAAGCGTTCCATGTGCGGCGGGAGGGGTGCATTCGATCGGCTGCGCGGCTCACTCATACTCGCCATAATGATCGCTACCCCAAGGGGGGTCGTTTCAAGAGAAAGCTCTACACCAGCTCTGGCAGCTCTGGCCTCGACAGCAAACCTCACATCCCCTCGCCCATCGCTGTAACGGGACACCCTACATCTTTCGTCTATAAGCTCGGGGAAGAGATCGCACAACAACCTTACGGTGTGGGTGTTTCTGGACAAGAATGCAGATACGAACGGATTGCTGCATGCGCATTCACGAAAATCAACGGTCCTTTTCAGCAGGAGTCCACTTCTCATCAAGGAACCCACGTCCTGCAAGATTTCAGGGACATCGACCATGATGGCCATTTCAAGGAACTGTCCGAGCGACAATCCATCTCTGCTGAGCAAGCACTGACCGTACCAAGCCCTCAGCAAAATGCCTTTTTTATCGCTAGGCAGTGCGTTATCAATTTCTTGTTGCAAGGCATCAAACGTATCATAGCGTGCCTCTTGGACTTGGATCATTCCGGCAATCGTGGGATCTTCCTCTGCCACCGAGGAGAACTCATCTTCCAATTCTGGTGTAAAAAATGTAGCAAAATCGGAGGGAAGGGATCTCGGAGAAAACCGGTCTATGATTCTGCTCCCTCTTTCGGAAACGGAAAAGGCTGTTGCTAGGTGCGCGTAGGTTATGTCATCCACGACAGAACGCCACAGCACGAAAAGGATCGGTCTGTTGACCAGTTCCATACGATCACCGTTCATCATCAAAACAGGAAAGATCGCAGGCGTTTCTACAGCCCAAGATCCGCGTATTCCTCTTACTCGAGACCCCACTCTTCCAACGATATTTCCTTCCTCACCAGCGGCAAGAGCGTGAGCCAACAGCGCAGACATGCAACCCTCCTCGTCCACTCCTATATACCTGAGCAAGAGAATCTGCTGCCCAAGAATAGGGTCCCGCGTAAAGAGCGTGTAAAGATCCACAACAGAAGGATTGTTGGGCATGCTGAGCGCATGCGTAAGTTTTTGTTTACGAAGATCCTGAAGCAAAGGATCTATTGTCTGAGATGCTCTTCTCAAGGAGCACATATTTAAGGCGAGATCGAGGGCGGGAACGTGGCCTCTCTGTATCAGATGTGTCGTATCCCTTGCGGTGACCTCCACCTGTACAGGAAAGTTAATAAAACGGAACAAGGAGAGTTGGTAGGCTATCGCTTCTGCGAGCCAAGCTGAAGCCCGCTCCGAGAGCTCAAGCTTCAAAGCCTCTACTCTTGTGAAACGTGTGGCAGGATCCATGCTGGCAAGCCATGTCGAGACCCTCCCGAAGACAGAATCCGCTAGAGGCTCGGTGTCTGGCACAATAGGCAAGTCAAATAAATACAAGGGTGGGGGTTGTCCCTCCACGAGGGTGGTCAATGGAAAAGGGAAATCTTCTCCTGGAAGATGCCTCATAGCCATGGTCTGCTCCACAAACAGCAGCCCCAGCAACCCCAAAGTAAAAAGCCGTACTTTCTTCATTATTTACCCTTCTCATAGCACTAGTTGTTCTAGCTATATTGCTATATAAGTAAATATATTTACTTTGTCAATACCAATGGGTCAAAATGACAATGAACGACCGCTCGTCAATTCCTAAAGAGAGGACAAAATCTCAGCCCTTGAAGTTTGCGCCTCTCCGTTAGGGGCGGGAAGGTGCATCCTTCAGGATTGAGTCAGCCATTTTTCTCAGGCTCGCCGAGAGGCTGTGTTCTCCTCAGGCTGCCGGTGGTGGAAAACCGTCTGAAACGAGCTTTACTTGCTGTTGCAGTGCTAAGGCAGCTACATTCCCCGCTTCATTCTGAGCAAATAGGAAAGGCAAAGTGTCCTGACCGGGCTGAAAATACAACGTCCCCAACCGAAGATACCCATACGTAGGTCCCACAAACTCTACATTCAACAAGGAATCCTGAACCGGAAAATCCATCCTTAAAGGGGTAAATCCGAGACCTGTATCCAGTGAAGGCGCCAAATTTACCTCTCCAAGCTCTACCAAGCCTCCGTTCCACGAGACCATGAATCTTCCATCATCCTGCATCTCCCCTTCCTGCTCCACCGCAGCCTGCATTGCGGCCATCGACACGGCGGTTGCCTGCACTACCACTCCATCTCCTCGCCGTAAAAAGAACAGGATATCCCCCTCTACTACCTCCGCTCCCTGTTCTACACACCACGTTCCTGCTATGACTGGCACCACCTTGCGCCCATTTTCATCCAGCAACACACCTCTGCTAGTGACGGCTCTTTGTATGAGTGACCCCTCCACCGCATAAACTTGCATCAGACTTTTAATCCGCTTGTGATGGAGTTCACCGCTTCCGTAGAAGGATCCGATTGCGTTTACGGGTGTGTAAAAGAGCCCAGGGTGAAAGGGTGAGCACGCTAAGTAGTACATCTCCCTATCGGAATGATCCAGCCAAAGCAAAAGGGCGGAACCTGTGCTGTCGAGGATTCCTGCAAAAATTCCGTCACTGAGCGAAATCGATTCCGGGTGTTCAACAAGTTGATCTCTTCCGGCTCTCAATAGTACCGTTTCCCCTTTTATCGCACAATGTAATTCTGCCTCAATAGCCCAAAGAACCATGTTCTTAAAAGCTCCCACGGTCCTTTGTCCCTGCAACGGAAGGTTCCCAAGGTTTGTCACAAGCGCATCGTCCGGACCGAGTTGAAGTTGATCGAGAAGGAAACCAGCCATACCAAGATACAGCTGAAGATCCGGTAGCCGAAAATTCCAACCCCATTGTTGCGGCTCAAGACCGCCCTGTCCGCACAGTTCGCAAAGAGCGGTGTTGAGCCATTGAGCCCACGGTTCTGCTGCAACAGAGTACCGGAAGGCGGCATCATACGGAGCGGAAATCACCCCTGGTAGGTCCTCCAGTTCCCATTCCCGTTCGATTGGCGCCTCTCTTATCCAGAAGCTATCGTCAAACCGTGGCGCTTCAAAAGGTTCCTGTGCGGAACAATGAAAAGCTGCCAACTGGTAAAGAGACGTAGGCACTAAAACTACTGGCACCCCGATAGACGCCAAGATCCTGTGCCCCTCCATACTCTCCCTAGCACGCGTTTCGTCCTGAAGCCTATGGACTAAGGGAAAGTCCTGCGGATCGCATACAATCTCGCAATTGGGAGGAAAGGACATCCCGAAGGCGTGGGAGAAGAGCATCCTGACCGCAGCAAGCGCTGCGATAGGTACAAGCATGGTTTTTCGCATGATCTCCCTATAGATTTACTATTTATCCAATTTATATTAGTTATATAGGTAAATATATTTGCTATATCAAGAGTTAACTGTCAAAATGACAATGAATGGCCGCTCGTCGATTCCTAAAGAGAGGACAAAATCCCAACCCTTGAAACCCGCACCTTCCTTTTTCCTTGTTTTTTATAAGAAATTTTCCCTTTTTATCGGGTTTCTATTACATAAATCAATCGATGATTGTATATATGACCCATCTATTCGTTTAAGCTGATGCATGCTGGTGGCTGTTTTCGGCGGGTATTCCAAACGAAAGGGGAAAAAGGAGGGTAAGATGGAGAAGGAACGGATGTCTTCTGGGATGGCCTTGCAAGGAGAAGGGGGTGCGGAAGCTTTCCCGTTGCTCTCCCTCGCCACACACATTGTTGCCGCCTATGTGTCCGCACACTCAGTCGACACATCGGAGATTGGAGAGGTCATGCGACAGGTCTACGCTACTCTACGCATGGTTGCGAATGTTGCGCCGGATGTTCTCACAACGCTGGACCCAGCGGTTTCTGTTGCGGAATCGGTCCAGCCGGACTATATCGTCTGCCTAGAAGACGGGAAAAAGCTAAAAATGCTCAAGCGCCATCTGCGGACGGCCTATAACCTGACTCCTCAGCAATACAGGGATCGGTGGGGCCTTTCGAATACCTACCCCATGGTCGCTCCTAATTATGCCGTCCGTCGCAGTCGCATTGCGAAAACCATTGGGCTCGGAACCAACACGAAGAGACACTAGGGGTGCCCCCTTTCCCGCGGCTTCTTTCCCTTGACGCCTCTTCGGGAGGGCCGTACGCTGGCTTTGGTCTGCCGAAGTAGCTCAGGTGGTAGAGCAACTGATTCGTAATCAGTGGGTCGGGGGTTCGAGTCCTCTCTTCGGCACATGTTTTTTGCAGTGATAAACGTGAGGCAAGGGTTTTGCCTGTATTCTCCAAAGAGTTCCTTGACCAGGTCCGGGCGCGCATCTCCCTACCGGACCTGGTACGCCCCAAAACCAAGCTTGTGCGTCGGGGCAAGAATTGGTTCGGATGCTGCCCCTTCCACCACGAGCGTACCCCTTCTTTCAAGGTCGATGCCGAACGCGGCTTTTACTACTGCTTCGGATGTGGAGCGCATGGAGACCTCTTTTCTTTCTGTATGGAGTCCGAAAAGATCGATTTTGCTTCCGCCGTCACCTTACTCGCAGAGAGGGCAGGGATAGCGCTTCCCCCCTCTGACCCGCAGGAGGCGCGCACTCAGGGGCGTAGGAAACGCTTGCAAGCCCTTCTTCAAGAAGCAGCGCAATGGTTCCATGCCATCCTTCTTGGACCTGAGGGAGAGGAGGCACGTCAATACCTTGCAGCACGTGGGATCGCTCCTCCTATGTGGGACGCCTTCCAGCTCGGTTTTGCCCCTGCGCGAGGGGGCTTGTCCGCGTTTCTTGCGAAGCAGGGGTACCTTGCTCAAGAGCTTGTGGAAAGCGGGCTCTGCTGTCTCTCAGAGCGCGGCTCGTTCGAGCGTTTTCGCGCGCGTCTACTCTTTCCCATTACGGACACTTGGGGACATTGCGTCGGGTTCGGAGGACGCGTCCTCAAGCATTCGCCAAAAGAGGCGAAGTATGTGAACTCTCCGGAGTCTCCTCTTTTTGACAAAAGCAAGCTTTTGTACGGGTATGCGCATGCACGGAAAAGTGCGCAGACCGACCCTGTGCTGGTTGTAGAAGGCTATCTAGACGTGATCGCTCTCCACCAGGCGGGATTTGAGAGGGCAGTAGCCCCCCTCGGAACGGCAGCGCAGGCGCACCAGATCGAAGCGTGCTGGAAGCTTTGTGCCGAGCCGGTCATTATGTTCGATGGAGATTCTGCGGGGCAGCAGGCGGCCATCCGCCTGGTCAAACGCCTCCTCAGCGTTCTTCAGCCGGGGTACTCCGCGCGATGCGCCGTCCTTCCCGCGGGGGAGGATCCCGATTCGTTCATCCGGGGAAAAGGTCCTTCCGCTCTTCAGAAGCTGCTCCGGGAAGCGCGCCCTCTCTCGGAAGTTCTGTGGACCCACGCGATTCTGTCGATGCCACGGGAGACGCCAGAACAGCGGGCGCTCGCTTGGAAGCAGGTGGGGGACATGCTCTCTGAGATTGCGCATCCTGCGGTTCAGCGCTTTTACAGGGAGGACTTCCGGAAAAGGTGGGAGACCTTGTATCGATCTCCGAAGGGTTCCTGGGGCCTGCGCCTTGCGCAAGCTCGCTCTCCCTCTCCGTCGCTGCCTTTCAGAATCCTCCTGGCGACGGTGATCCGCCATCCTGAGATTTTTAAAGCCGTAGAGGAATCCCTTTTTTGCCTTCCGCCTCAGGAGGCGTCCTTGGATGGCGCAAAGGAAGAGATTTTAAATTTTCTTTCTCGACAATCTTTTAAAAATCCGGAAGATCTGGTACAACTGTTGGAAGAACGCATCCCAGAGTCCATTGTGCAGAGTATTATGAGCGAAGAGGTGTCCCGTTGCGCTCCTTTCACAAGGGCTGGAAGCTCCACGGAAGAGGCCATGGCGGGCTTTCAAGAAGTGTGGAGTCGCTTTTTTGGGGCTGCAGCCTTGAAAGGCGACATTCAACAAACAAGGGGTCTTCTAGAGGCTTCTTTCGATCCTACGCATTGGGAACGGCTGCAGGAGCTTTGCACTCTCCAAGAACGTGAGAGGAGGGGGGAGATATGACCATGATTGTTGCGCCGGAAGTCGAAGATCTTGACGAAGAGGACGTCTCTCCGGAAGCGGAGACCAAAAGCGAACAGAAACCTCTTTTCGAGCTCGCGGAACTAAAAAAACTTATCCAAAAAGGGAAAGAATGCGGCTTCGTGACCTACGAGGAGCTTGGTCGCACCCTGCCACGCGATGTGGTGACGCCAGAGATCGTGGAAGAAGTGGTTGGGCACATCAGCGATCAAGGCATTGAGCTTTTGGAGGAAGAAGAAGCCCCCCGTCTTGCGGGGGACGACATTCTCCCCGCCACCGAACAAAAGGAAGAGCCTGCCATAGCGGTTGCAGAAGGGACCTTCACGGATGATCCGGTGCGCTTGTACCTCAAAGAGATGGGAACCGTGGACTTGCTCTCCCGAGAAGGAGAAGTGGAGCTTGCGAAACGCATTGAAGCGGGGCAGCGCGCGGTGTTGGAAGGGCTTGTCGAAAGCCCCGTCATGTTTGAGAAAATCACGAGCTGGTTGGAAAAACTCAAGTCCAATCAGCTGTTTCCTAGAGAAATTGTTCAGATCGACACGGGTATGAACAGTGACCAAGAGGAAATAGATGAGGAAGAGGGTGGCGGCAACACCATCGCGAAGGCCGAAGAGGCGCTTCTTCCCACCTTGATTGAGCATTTGACCGAGGTTCTGAAGCTCCAGGAAAAGCTCTGCAAGATGCAGAGGAACCGCACGGATGCGCTGCAATCAGGGCAGGAGGTCTCCAAAGACTTCCCGAAACGGTATGCGCAGCTGAGAACGCAAATTGCGGATATTCTCGATACGGTCCGCTTGGCTCCCACGCAGATAGAAAAATTTGTGGAGTTTCTGACATCGCTCAACAAGCAGCTGATTCGCTCGGAGGGAAATTTGCTGCGGTTTGCGCAGGGATGCGGCCTTTCTCGTGAGGCTTTCCTGCGGAAATATTGTGGCTGCGAGCTAGATACGTCGTGGGTCGCCACCCTGCGAGAGGGCGCCGAGGAAAAATGGAAGACCTTCGCGGAGAAACATGAGAAGGATATTCTGAAACACCAGAAAGACCTGCGGACCCTTTCGGAAAAGGCGCGCCTGGACGTTCCGGAATTTCGACGCATCGTGAGCACGATTCAGAAGGGGGATAAGGACGCCAATCGCGCTAAGAAGGAGATGATTGAGGCAAACCTGCGCCTCGTGATTTCCATTGCCAAAAAGTATACAAATCGGGGTCTGCAATTCTTGGATCTTATTCAAGAAGGAAATATTGGCCTCATGAAAGCGGTCGATAAATTTGAGTATAAAAGGGGCTATAAATTTTCCACTTATGCCACTTGGTGGATCCGGCAGGCGATTACGCGGTCTATTGCAGATCAGGCGCGTACGATTCGTATTCCCGTCCATATGATTGAGACGATCAACAAGATGGTGCGTACTTCGCGCCAGATGCTCAACGAGATCGGTCGGGAGGCGACTCCTGAGGAACTAGCAGAGCGCCTTCACATGCCGGTGGATAAGGTCCGCAAGGTGATGAAAATTGCTAAGGAACCCGTGAGCCTCGAGACTCCGGTGGGCGATGAAGAGGATTCGCATTTAGGAGATTTCATTGAAGACAAGAACGCGGTTTCTCCTGTAGATTTTGCTACCGATTCCGATCTGAGAGAGGCGGTTTCGCTGGTCCTTTCCAGCCTGACCCCGCGCGAAGAACGTGTGCTGCGCATGCGGTTTGGGATCGGGATGAACACCGATCACACGCTGGAGGAGGTGGGACAAAAGTTCAACGTGACGCGCGAGCGCATCCGGCAAATCGAGGCAAAAGCCGTTAGAAAACTAAAACATCCCAACCGGTCCAAAAAACTCCGTAGCTTTTTGAAGGTGTAGAGGTGGCGTTTGTGAAAGGCTCTAGACTAGCAAAAGGATGTTAGGTAGGGTAAACCCTGTTGGAGTTCAGTCGGTTAGGGACTTATGAGAAGCGTGGATTCTTACATGTTTTTGTGAGGACATGTCGGCAAGTTCGGTGGGCACATCGCTCAAAGTAAAGTTGAATACTATCAACCTATACTACAAGCACTTTCGAGAGCTGATCGTGCAGCAGAGTTTTGAGGAGCATTCTCAGGATTTTGGTGTCTTTTGAGCTTGATGAGCGGTCTTTTGGAGCGTACGTAGCAAGAGAGGCGGTGGAGCAGCAGGAAAGACTCCGGTCTTTGGCTTGCGGAACATTCTGCGGATCGCTGTAAGAAGGACGGAAATACGAGAGAAGAAGCTCCTCTCTCTATTCGACACGACCTGGTCGTCATCTATGCTGGACCCCTTAGATCTACTCTTTCCAATCTCGTTTGCCTCCTCGTAGAAAACCTGTTTAAAAGAGGTAAGAAGACATATAACCTTGTCTCGAACGACTCAAGAAGAGCTGCTGCTTGTTGTTCTGGAAGAGATTCTTGAAGGGCCGGTGCGTTGAATAAGGCAAACTTTGACGGATCGGCTGCGTATGGCGCAAATCCTCATCGCATCTTTCCCTGTAAGAATGGGTTTTCCTAAGGCAAGAACTATGTTCGTAGCATGGCGGCCTTTTGGAGCCCCGCGAAGAGATGTTGTCCTCAATGCAATGACTTAAGAGGCGATGTCTTCCTCCTGCACTTGAAGGAGTGTGAGTTCCGGTATAACAATAGGGGCGAGCATCTCCTTAGTTTGTTGACTAATCTGCTCAAGTGGCAAAAGAGATGCTAGTCTAGAGCCTGTGAAAATGCGCGGGAACCAATCGCAAGGTTTTGTCGTCGAAAGACTGACGTAGTGGTCCTATTAACCAACCGAAATTTCTGGTCCATGGAGCGATTTTGCTCCCTCGTGAGCATGTAACAGCAAGAACAGATCCCTCACCTATCCCCTTGCGAAGAACTGATCTTTGTGGCAATAGCTGCAATGTGCCAAAGAAAAACTTTGAAATTGCTATAATAATTTGACAAATTGAAAGAGATTTGGTACAGTATATTTATCATTGAGCAAAGAGGAGACCTGCTATGCTTCGTTTGAATAGGCTGTTGCTTCTAGCCGCCACCTTCATGACCCTCGGTGCGAGGGGGATGGAAGGAGATCTAGAGGCGTTGTTGCATCAGCTGGAGCATCCTGCCACTGGGACACAAGATGAGGCTTTCCAGGCGTTAGAGCGGGAGCAGGACATGCTCCCCGAACACGCGCGTCGGAAAATGGCGGAATTCCAGGTGAATAGGCGAGTGAACGAGCTCCTACCGCTACTGAAGAATCCTGCCACTGGGACGCAAGAGGAGGCTTTCCGGGACTTAGAGCAGTTGGAACGGCAGTATCGGGACATGTTCCCTGAGCATGCACATCGGGGAATGGCGGAATTTAGGGCAAGAGGTGCAGAGGAACGTCTAGAGGCGTTGTTGCATCAGCTGGAGCATCCTGCCACTGGGACACAAGATGAGGCTTTCCAGGCGTTAGAGCGGGAGCAGGATATGCTCCCCGAACACGCACGTCGGAAAATGGCGGAATTCCAGATGAATAGGCACTTACTACTACTGGAGAATCCTGCCACTGGAACGCAACTTGAGGGCGCCCAAGTATTGGTACGCTTGGAAGAGCAGCATCCGGGCATATTGTCTGAGGAGGTGCGCCAGAGAGTGCAGCAAATTCTGGCCGAGCATCCGTAAAAATCTATCCTCCAACTGGTGTTGTACCCTCAGCACCAGTTGCGCCCTTCTTAGAATATAGTATCCGCTCCCCCTGTCATATCCCATAGAGGACGTGTTTTTCCCACAGACAATAGAGTCGTTATCAAGGATGAAACACACTTCTTAGGTGTCAAAACACTGAAAAAATGGGCTCGATCAATCCAGGGCTAGGCGGGAACCTTTGCTTTCCTCCCAGAGATCCTTAAGATTCGGCCTCTTATGGCATGCGTAGTGAGCAACAGGAGCGCTCCAAGAATGCAAAAGCAAAGGATTTTGGGAAGGCTTTACGCATTTGCTGCGGGAGCGCTCAGTATCCTTCCGAGGCCGGAGCAATGACACCTCCCCGGGAAGTGTTCTTGGACGGATTCTCCTCTCCCAGAAAAGTGATCCTTATGATGTTAGGTAGGGTAAGCCCTGTTGCAGTTCAGTTGGTGAGTGGCTTACGAGAAACACGGAATTCTTCCATGTCTCTGCGAAGCCATAACGGCAAGTTCTGCAAGTACGTTGCTCAAAATTAAGTGGAACACGATCAACTTGACTTACAAGCATTTTCAAGAGCTGATCTTACAGTAAAGTTTGGAGGAGAATGCCCAAGATTTTGGTGTCTTCGCACTAGATGAGAGCATCTTTGGAGCAAAGAGGGTGCGGGGTAAAAGAGGCCGTGGAGCAGCGGGCAAGACTCCGGCGTTTGGCTGGTTGCACGCTCCACGGAGCATAAAAGTGTAAGAAAAAAGCTTGTCTTTGTTTTGACTTCGGCAGGATCCAGTGACTCGCCTTTCATTAAACTCCTTAAGAGGGATCTACGGTCCACACGGATGGATGGGGCGCCTACGAAGGGCTTGTTGTGAATGGTACGACCACTACTGGGTCCTTCAGTGCAAGAGTGCGTTTGCTAGAGATAAAGGCCACGATTCATGGAGCCAGTAGATGAAAGGATGCTCGTCTGAGACCTTACTCAGCGCATGCGGAGAAGGGGGCGCTGCTCTTCCGCCCCCTTCGCTTCTCGCTTAATGAAGCAGCGAGAGGATATGCCCGCACAGCTCTTGCTGCTCCTCCCTTCCTATCTTTTTTCCCAAAGCGTGCCCAGTAACGCGGAGAAGAGCCCGCTGAGGATTTGCTCCTTTAGGCAATTCTTCGCGAAATTTGTACACGAGATCGTACAAATCTTCTTGACGGTCTTGTACCCAATGATAAGCATCGCCCGTATAGGTTGTTTCTATAAAGTGTACAAGATGTGAGAACTGCGTTTCCTCCTCTTCAGGGCGGAACACTTCGGCCCTACACTCTTCACTCAGTGTAGCAAAGAGGGTGTTTTTTGTTGCCAAAATCTTCCCATCAGAATCAACATAGCATCGGAGGTGCATCCTCAATTCCATGTCTCTCTCTTCCGAGAAATCCTCAACGCGGTGTGCTTTGCCCGCAGCATCAAACTTGTAAAGCTGCCCATCCTTAACTTTCGCAACTTTCTCCCCATGAGAGAACAGGTAAAAGCGGTACCGTTCCTTGATGCCTATGAGGGATCCTCTGAGTTCAAATTTTGTAGTAGGGATCCTCACGTCCGGATCTGATAGGTCCGGTATAGAGACACTTTTCCAACCAAAAACACAGGGACAAGAGGGGCTGTCCAGCTTAACTTCCGCGAAGGCGCGTTGCACCACACCGTGTACAAATCTCATGGGGGCCTTGCCTCCTAAAAGCGAGATGCTGAAGAATGGTTCTTCTATAACCTCAGGGCAGGAAATAATTCCTCCAATATCGGCTTTATTATTAACAAAATGACGCGACATGGATTTTACACTGGCAGGATCGTCTACTGCTTCATGAATCCGCTGCTCTTCTGCTATTGCGACGATGTTTGTATGGTACATCCCTTCCCCTTTGGGCAGGAAGGAAAAGAGTGTTGCCGTGATCAATAGCAACTTTTTTGTGGATCTGTTCATTGGATCTCCTCTTGTTGTGGGTTATTTTTATTTTAATTGTATTTACTTAAAAAAATATTAAAATATGTCACATATAAACGCTTTTGCAGCCTCCGATATGGGCTCATAGGGTCATTTAGCGGAACTTGAGGTCCATAGGAGGACTGCTAACTTTTCGAGGGGAGATAAAGGACGCTCAGCGAGAGACTTGACAAAATAGACGCTATGCTGTATATAAGACTTATTGTTAGTGGGTTTTTGTAAAATGTTGGAAATATCCGAAGGAAGGAAGAACTTAATAGGGTGGCGCTGGCGTCGTTAAGGCCGTTGGTGTTTGGTTCTTCGTTGTTTGGGGTTTTTACAATGTTTTCTTCTCTGCTGCTCGTCCTTCAGCAACGCTTCTCTAGCGCCGTCTGTTCTGCGCGCTTTTTCTGGCCTTAGGGCCGCCAATTTTCACCAACACACTCAAAAGAACGTATTGAACGAAACAGCTAGGGAGATTGGTTATGAAAGGAAAAATATGCGCTGCAGTCGCAGCATTGTGCGGCCTGATCGGTGCCGTTTATTTCAACCGCAACACGGATTTACCGCTGGTGGCCATCGCCAACTATGGCCCACACGCCTCCTTGGAGGCTTCTCTGAACGGGGTCAAGGCGGAGCTCGCGGAGCATGGGTTCCTCGAAGGGAAAACCCTCCGATATGAGATTATCGACGTCGGGTTCGATCCGGCTCTCATTGCTCAGATGATCGCGAAGCTTGCGGCCTCTCAGCCCAAAGTGATGATCGTGAAAAGCACGCCGGTGGCGCAATTTGCTAAAGGGAAAATCCGAGAGATTCCCCTGGTTTACTGCGACATCACGGATCCGGTGGCGACCGGCCTTCTGAAGGACAGAGACCATCCCTGCGGGAACATGACGGGCAGCTCCGATCAAGGAGATCTCGAGTCCTTTCTCAGCTTCGTAAAAACTATTCTGCCACAAGCCAAGGTCGTGGGCTTGTTGTACGCCACCTCTGAGAGCAACGACGCGGCGCTGGTCGCGATGATGCGAGAAGCGGCCAAGAAAGCCGGGTTGTCCGTTGTGGCCCTCCCGATAGACCAATCCCGCGATATACCCATGCGCATGCAGGAATTCCGCGGAAAAGTTGACTGTCTATACGTTGGCACCAGCGGTCCGACTCAGCCGGCCCTCCCCGTTATCGCCTCCGAAGCGCAAAAAATGGGGATTCCTGTGTTTAACGCGGAGGAGCAAGCGGTGCGAGACGGATTGGCCCTTGCCAGTTTCGGGGTGGACTACGCATCCGTTGGGAGAAATGCCGGAAAGCTGGTGGCCAAACTGCTGCAAGGGGCCTCGGTAAAGGAGCTGCCTCCCATTTTTCCACGGACGGAAGAGCATCGCTGTTGCGTCAATAAAAGGTTGGCGGAGCAATTTGGCCTCCAGATTCCGCAGAACGCCATCGTTGTGGAGTGAAGCCATGCTCACAATCAGCAACATCACGAAGTCTTTCAGCGGCCTTTTCGAACCCGTCCTGAACGGCATCACTCTCTCGCTCCAGGAAGGCGCGTTTTGCACGCTCATCGGCGCGAATGGATCCGGAAAATCGACCCTCCTGAGGATCATCAGTGGGGAGTCCCTTGCCGACTCTGGAACCATCAGGCGGAGGGGCGCTGTATCGCAAGTCGTGCAGGATGTGAGCAGAGGTACGATCCCCTCCATGACTATGCTGGAGAATATGGCTCTGGGGGGCATGCAAGCCCCGCGTTTTGCCTTCTATCGACGTCATAAGAACGAGATCTTGGAGAAAATCCGGTCCCTCAACATGGGTTTAGAGAAGCACATCGATCAGCCTTTGCAGGTTCTGTCTGGAGGACAGCGGCAGGCCGTGGCGACTCTCATGGCGCTGCATTCGGGAAGCAAAATCCTACTGCTGGATGAGCACACATCGGCTCTGGATCCGAATATGCAGCGGCTGCTGATGGAGGTCACCGCCCAGTCCGTGCGTGCGTTGGGGCTGACCACCTTGATGATCACGCACAACATGGAAGACGCTGTGCGATACGGCGATCGTCTGGTGATGTTGCATAAAGGTCAGATTGTCGTTGATGTGCAAGGGCGCGAAAAATCTCGCTTAAAGGTCCAGTCTTTGTTGGATAGGTTCCACAAATTTGAGGATCAAAACCTGCTGCACGGGAGGAGCGAACATGCCTGTTGATCTCTTCCTGAATGGTCTGCAGCAAGGGCTGATTCTGGCGATTATAGCCTACGGCATCATGATCCCGTTTCGATTCCTGGACTTTGCGGATCTAACCGCTGACGGCGCGTACCCCTTGGGAGGCGCAGTTTGCGCGTTGTGCCTGTCGTCCGGAGTCTCCCCGATCGCTGCGATTCCTTGCAGCATGCTTTGTTCGGGTCTCATGGGAGTCTGCACAGCGCTCATCCATCTCAAATTCCGCGTTCCTTTCATGCTTGCAGGCATCATCCTGAGCACCATGGCTTACAGCGTGAATCTCCGCATCATGGGCAAGCCGAACCTCGCGCTTTTTGACTGCGGAGGGTTGTTGGATGCCCATGTCGCCGGCAACATACTGGTCATGGTGGCGTTTTTAGCGGGCTGCGTGATTCCGTTCTCCGTCTTTCTACGCACCGACTTCGGGTTAAGGTTCCGGGCCATCGGCCTCAATCCGCGCCTTCTCCAACAACAGGGAGTCAACATCGGGAAATACACGGTTTTCGGACTCTTTGCAGCGGGCGCCCTGTTCGGCCTTGCGGGGAGCCTGATGGTGCAGCTCCAAAGCTACATGGATGTGGGCATCGGTGTAGGGATCCTGATCCATGGCCTCGCTAGCCTCATGATCGGTGAGGCGATAGTTGGCAACGCCACCCTGAATCGGCAGCTCGCAGCGCCGCTGCTGGGAGCGCTTGTCTATCAGCAAGTGCAAGGCCTCGCGCTGTCCATGGGCCTGGCCCCCTCGGATTTGAAGTTTTTCACCGGAGGCATGGTGCTCCTAGTGCTTGCCCTGAGAAAAGCGGAGGGCGGAAGGCTTGAGTGATGGTGTACGCAGGCGCCTCATGAGAGAATCGTTGGCCCCAGGAAGGACCGATCCTCGTATGGGGATGTCTAGCAGCATTCTTGACTTGACAAATTATGGGGGATGGAAGTCCCAGAAGATGCGCCATATGAGGTTAGAAAGAGGCATCAGATGCAGGAGCTTTTACGCCAAAAGTACCCAGAGAAATGGAAAAGCTCACAGAAAGAGTTTTGGGAGCAGCACCAGCTGTTGAGAGATGATCCGGAGGAGTTTCGGAAGTGGCAGTGTGCGGATGACCAGGCGCTATCCGTATGGCTCGAACAGCAGGACACGGCTAACCGCGTCCCGTAGGCGTGGAGCCTTTTTGCGGAACCCCCAGTGGTTCTTGTTATCGACGGAGGAGAGGCTTGATGGGGCCTCTCCTTTATTGAGCCTTGGGTGAATCCCGGCACCAGTCTTCGATGAGACTCTTGGTGAGCAATCATGGGGCGGAAGGGGAAAAAAAGATTCCGCCTCTTTTGCTCAGAGATGCCGAAAAGCTCACTATCTATTTGAGAGAGGGGTTTTCTGGCATCGTCACCCGATGTGGACGGACACAACGGAGCATAACCCTCCGCTTCTGGAACCTGCGTATCAAAGATTCGACTTCAGTCATCCGTGCAGCAGGCTAGGCCCCCTTTTGTCAACCCTTGCCACAAGCGCTGATACTAGCAGGCGTACGCAGAGTGTATGGAGTGTATCCACTACCGCGGACTTGATACAGAAATCTACTTTACAGGTTGTACGCGTAACGCTGGTGTAGGAGCATCATTGCCCTCATGACTACATGTAACGGAAAGATCGGCATGAGGGCCCCGCGTCCCCTTCTATGGGGCGTGATTGCTATGGACTTGGTACAAGCGCGATCTTTGAAGGTTTTAGTTGTGAGGCATGTGCAGAGCCATCTGCGGACTCCACCCTGGAGAGCACAATCTTGCTAGGACGGGATCCATACAGATCTCGATAGATATAGCTTATACGTAACGTTGGTGTAGGATTATCCACGCTCTTGCGACGACTAAAGTAAATAGACTTTGCAAGAGCCTCGCGGCGTTCAGCCGCGGTTACTGCAGACTTAGTGCGAGTGTGTTTCTTAGAAGTTTTTGGGCGAGGTTGGTGTGGATGTACCCCACAGACTTGATACAGAAACACACTCCAGAGGTTTAAGCGTAACGTGTGTGTAGGGGTATCATCGCCTTTGTGACCGTATTGACACTGGATTGATGTCACAAAGGCCGCCGCGGCGTTCAGCCGCGGTTACTACAAACTGAATACAGGAAGACACTTTAGAGGTTGTATGTGTAATGTTAGTGTAGAGTTATCCATACTCTTGCGGCAGCTAAAGTCA
>JAISAP010000036.1 GCA_031266655.1 Holosporales bacterium
CTGTTCTTTCTCATTTGCTTGTTTTGCGGAAGACCTGTTTGAAAAGGGTAAGGAGACCTATAGCATTGTTCTGGACAGCTCGAAAGAAGCACTGATGCCTGTTATTCAGGAAGAGATTCTTAAAGGGCCAATGCGTTGAATGGAGGAGAACTTCGACGGATCGGTCGTGTGCGAGAACCCTCGCCGCATCCTTCCTTGCAGCAGCGGGCTCAAGGGAAAGATCTTCTTAAGGGCGTTATAGCCTTTTGGAGCTCCGCGAAGCGGCGTTGTGCGAAGTTCAATGGCCTAAAAGGCGACACTTCCCTTTTGCACTTGAAGGAGTATGAGTTCCGCCAGAACAGCAGGAGTGAGAATCTCCTCAGTTTATGGCCTAATCTGGTCAAGCGACAAAAAAGATGCTAGTCTAGAGCCATCAACAACACGCACATTCTACGCGGCGAATCCAGCCTGTTCCCCTGCGTAACACCACATCCCGCTCTCGTTGTCCTCGCACTTGAATCGTCCCTCGGGCGCGCCAGAGGTTGCTCAGCAGGGGGTTCCTGCGTACTCTCGGAGAGGGATTTTCAGGAACACGATGGCATCAGCCCTCTTCAGTCTCCACCACAGAGACGTTTTTCAAAAGCTCCTCAAGGAGTACGTATACACACGGTGGAAAATCCTTTCCCTCGCCGGCCTATGCATGGGCATCGCCTCCCTCTGCCTTGTAACCTCGACAAAGCTCATTCAACCCATGGTGGACGACATTCTCATCAGCAAGGACGCCACCCAGCTTTTGCCCATTTCGCTCACCTTTTTGGGCGTCTTTCTTGTAAAAGGCCTTTGCGACTACCTGGAAACGGTGTTGCTCGCCCGTTTTGGACAGGGAGTCCTCACAAGCCTGCAAGTGCGCTGCTTTCAGCACATTATGAACGCCGATCTCGCCCTCTTTGGGGCGACCACAACAGGAGACCTGATCTCCCGCCTTACCAACGACGTGACGCGACTGCGAGACGTTGTGACCTCCTCTTTCGTTCGGGTCGGAAAGGATGCACTTACGGTTTTTGGCTTGATCGGAGTGGCCGTTTACAACGATCCCGAGCTTTCCTTCATCTCCATTTTCATCCTCCCCGTGGTCTTGTGGCCCGGGTATCGCATCGGACGGCGCGTGCGCACCATCGCGGGTACCACTCAGTACGAAGTAGGCATCTGGTCCAGTTTTCTCTCCCAGTGCTTTCAGGGCGCACGCATTGTCAAAGCGTGTGGAGCCGAAGATTACGAGACGGCGCGTGCAGAGCAAATTTCTGGACGCGTGTACGACTTGACCCTACGGTCAACGCGCATTTGCTCCATCGTCCACCCTCTGATGGAGGCCTTTGGCGGAATCTCCTCCTGCCTTGTCATTTCCGTCGGGGGATGGTTGGTCATCCAAGGACGACGCACAACGGGAGAGCTTTTCTCCTTTCTGGGCGTTCTCGTTGCGCTCTATCGCCCCCTCAAAAGCTTGCTGCAGCTCAACGCGACCCTACAAGGAGGATTGGCAACGGCCCAACGACTTTATGCCATCCTAGAAACCAAACCAAAAATTGTTGACCCACCCAACGCTCCGGCCCTGCCCCGTCCTCGCGGAAAGATCGTCTTTGAGGCGGTCAGCTTTTCCTATGGAGAAGGCTGTCAGGCGCTTTCTGACATCTCCTTTTCCATCGCTCCAGGCCAGAAAATTGCGCTTGTCGGTGCCAGTGGAGCGGGGAAAAGCACGCTATTCTCTTTGCTGTTTCGTTTTTACGACCCCCTTCGCGGGCACATCTTCATTGACGATCTGGATATTGCGCAGGTTACACAAAGGTCCTTAAGGCAAGCGCTGAGCTTGGTGAGTCAAGAGATTATTTTGTTCGACGACACGGTCCGCGCCAATATCGCGTACGGATGCCCACACGCCTCCTTCTCTGCGATTCAAAAAGCGGCACAAGCAGCGGTGGCACATGAATTTATCGAGGCTCTTCCGCAGGGGTACGACACCGTGGTCGGAGAGAACGGGTCGATCCTCTCGGGAGGCCAGAAACAGCGGCTCTCGATCGCTCGCGCCATGCTGAAAGATGCGCCGATCCTGCTTCTGGATGAGGCGACCAGCGCGCTGGATGGAGACTCTGAGCAAAAGGTGCAGCAAGCGCTGAGCCAGCTGACAAAAGGGCGGACAACACTCGTGATCGCGCATCGTCTCGCAACGATCTTGGATGCCGATACCATCCTGGCGCTCCATCAAGGACGTCTTGTGGAGCAGGGAACGCATGAGGATCTGCTCAAACGAGAGAGCATCTACGCGCACCTTTATGCCAGTCAGGTCTTCCAGGAAAGCCCCTCATGACCTTCAAAGAATTCCTCCTGAAAGGAAGCGTTGCGCGCCTCCTCTTCTGGTGGATTCGGCTGACTTTCGCCTCCGGTCATTGGTCGGTCATCGGGCGGGAAATTCCGGAGCGTTACCAGCGAGAAGGGCGCCCTTTCATCGTGTGCCTTTGGCACAATCGCATCATCATGGCCCCCTGCGCTTGGATCTGGACGCAGCCTTTATGCGCTCTTACCTCCCTGCACCCAGACGCCTCTCTGGTCAGTTCAGTGCTGGGCTATTTCGGCATTAACGTTGTGCGCGGCTCCTCTACGAGGGGAGGCGCAGCTGCCTTAAGAGAGATGATTCGCCTCTTGAAGGCAGGGATTTGCGTCTGTCTCACGCCTGATGGCCCGCGGGGTCCCCTTTATAAGGTCCAGTCTGGGACGGAGGTTTTGGCGCGTCTTGCTAAAGCGGATATTATCCCCCTTACGTATTCCGCAAGGCGCTACAAAACCTTGCACTCTTGGGATGCGCTTCGTGTTGCCATACCGTTCACCTCGGGCATGCTCGTCTGGGGGGAGCCGATTCCTTACGCTCTCCTCAAGGATCTCTCTCCTGAGCAGGCGAGAAAGACCATAGAAACGCGTCTGTGCGCCTTTTCGGAGGAAATAGACGCTCGGTCATGCCCATTGTGAAAATCTGGCGTTGGTATCGCACGTTTTTGCTCGTTCTCACGCCGTTTCTTGCGCCTTTTGCTGGGATGTATGTTGGGGCCCGATGGGTGCAAGGAGGCCGCAGCCTTTCCTTTAAGGCACGACCCCAGGGAACGCTGATCTGGGTGCATGCCGCCAGTGTGGGAGAGCTGCGCACGGCGCTCGCCCTCATAGAGCACCTCTGGGCTGCCTCTCCCTTCTCCTTTCTCGTGACCACCGTCACGCCCGCTTCTGCCAGGTTGCTGCAGAAATTCACGCGTTTGAAGGTGTTTTACCAATTTGCTCCCCTCGATCTTCCGATAACGGTCGACCGATTTTTGAGAAAATGGCGGCCGGATCTGGGGGTTTTCCTGGAATCGGAGATCTGGCCCATGCTTCTGTTGAGCCTTAAACAACGTAAAATTCCAGCTTTTCTTGTGAGCGCACGCCTTTCCGAGCGCGCCGCTGCCCGATGGAAAAGGCTTCCTCAGGCGGCCTTAGAGGAGCTTTTATCCTGCTTTTCAGCCATCCTTGCGCAGTCGGCGGACGACCAAGTGCGTTTCCAGCAATTGGGAGCGCACTCCGCAGTTGTCGGAGAAAACCTGAAGTACTTGGTTCCTCCTCTGCCCGTGGAGGAGGGAGCTTTTCAGGCTCTCCGCCAAGCAGTGTCGGATCGGCCTCTATGGTTGGCAGCAAGCACGCATGCGGGAGAGGAAGAGGGGCTGCTTTGTGCGCACCAGGAGGTGAAGCGCACGCTCCCTGGCCTCCTGACGATCATCGCTCCACGGTATCCCCGTCGTGCCGCAGAAATTCAGCGTTTTTGTAAGGCAAAAGGGCTGGCCTTTGCCCTGCGGTCACGAGGAGAACTGCCGGATCCTGCAAAGGAAATTTATATTGTAGATACGCTGGGAGAACTTGGGCTTTTTTATAAGCTTGCAGAAGTCGTGTTTGTCGGAGGATCTCTTGTGCCGGCGGGAGGGCATACCCTCGTAGAGCCCGCCCAGCTCCACTGTGCCCTGATCTGTGGGCCCCATATGGAGCATCACCAGGAGATAATGGATGCTTTTCTGTGCCAAGAAGCGGTTCTTCAGGTCACCGATATCGCCTCTTTGAGCAGGGAGGTCGCGCAACTTCTAACCGTTCCTTCTTACAGAAGCGCGCTTCAGACTGCGGCAGAATCTCTCGCTGCCTCTCAGAAGCAATCCTTTGAGAC
>JAISAP010000067.1 GCA_031266655.1 Holosporales bacterium
TCCAGAATATCTCTTTAGTCTCCGCTAACATCTTCAGTTCCAACCGGCTCTACCTTGTAGCTGAGGAGAACAAGCTTGCTTCCGAGTGGAAGAAATTTACTTTACCTCTACCAAAGGAACCTTAAGCCAAGACGGTGACCTGCCCTGAGAAGGCAATACTGATCACACCTCCGAAGGAGCAGAAGAGGCGGGAGTCGTTGGTGAGAGCAGGACAGGCCCCAACCAAAGCTCTCGGGTTCCCCGGGATCCAGGGAGGAATCAGCGCCAACGTGCAAGGCGTAGGGGTGAGCACACCAAGTGCCGCAGTCGTAGCCGCCGCCGTGATGGGGTTGGCCAAACTCATGCACAAGCCGAAAGGAAGGACGTTCAAGAAGGGGACGGCGTCCATAACGGTACCAACAGGAGGGCCCGCGCAAAAAACACAGGAAGCAGGGAGGAAGTTGAGGGATGTTGGAGCCAGTCCCATGGAGCAACAACATAGCGCTCCCTGGACAACGGGAAGGCTCATCTATAAACCCATGCAACCGATGCTGCGCAAGAAGGAAAGTGACGCAACCTACTCGTCACACGCATCCCCTTCCCTCAGCGGGATTGCACGCTCTGTCGTACAGAGAACCCTTCCCTCGGAAAGTACTGCATCTGTTCATTGGGCCACATTCTCCGAAGAGCACACACGCCCCTGTTTGTCGAAGTGCACACTTTGCTGCCGCTTACCAGCGACGAAACGATCGATTCCCTTAACCTCACCCGTATCGTAATATTGTCTCTGCTCTCCCTCTAAAACATCGTTTTGGTAAACCGCCTCTTCTAAGAGCGCGCCACCGGGGTAGTACGTAACGCTCTGCCCTTGTTTTTTCCCGGAAACGTACGCAACCGTCTGGACGATGCTCCCCGTATCGTTAAAAGAAGTAAAGGGCCCCTCTAATCGGCCTGCCACGTAAAACGCTTCCGCAAGCACTGTTCCTTGGGGGGTGTAGTAGACCGCCTTTCCCTCTTGTAAACCGTTGACGTAGGTAGTCTCTAGCGTTTTGGCCCCCTCCTTATAGAAAGTCGCCGGTCCATGGAGGGTATTGTTGGCATACGTCAAGGCATGCGTCACCTGCCCATCCTCCGCATACAGCAAGGCCGCTCCTGATAAAACCCCGCTTTCGTACATTAACCGTTGAGCACAGGCCCCAGACGGGAAGAACAGCTCCGTAGGACCCTGCAAAACTCCCTTCTCGTACATCATGCGCGCCAACAAGACGCCTCCCTCGTCTCGCAGCTCCACAGAACCGTCCGGCACAGGAGGCAGAGTCTCTCCCTCCTCACTTGTAGGATCTGATAACTCCACCAAAACCCCCTCCTGTTCTCCTCTTAAAAGGCATTTATAGAATATTCAGCATAAAAGGAAAGCACCCTCCACTCCTGCGATTGTTTTTCTCCTCTCCATGCAAAACGCAATCCTGCAGAAGAAAATCTCAACCTCTGGAGGACAAACGAAAATATGCGGATGGACAACTCCGGAGAGAGCGCGTATCCTGGCGGAAACCTTAAGAAGGTATAGCTAAAGAGGATAAAAATGAACTTAAAAGGAAGCAAAACAGAAAAGAACCTAAGAGCCGCGTTCTCTGGAGAGTCGCAGGCGCGCAATAAATATACGTATTTTGCGAGTCAAGCTCGGAAAGAGGGGTATGAGCAGATCGGCGAGATCTTCGAAAAGTCTGCACACCAAGAGGTGGAGCATGCCAAGCTCTGGCACTCCTTTTTGCGTGCAGATGCTCCGGCAGGAACCTTGGAGAATCTGAAGGACGTGATCGCAGGCGAGGACTACGAGGGACTGAAGATGTATCCCGAGTTTGCCAAGGAGGCCGAGGAGGAGGGGTTTTCGGAGATTGCCTACCTGTTGAGAGCCGTTGGCAAGGTGGAAGAGGCACACGCAGAGCGCTATCGCACGCTTTTAGAGCGTCTGCAGAGCGGGAAGGTGTTTGAGGAAGCAACGGAGACGCTGTGGGAGTGTCGCCACTGTGGATACCTTTTCAAGGGAGGAGTTGCGCCGGAGATCTGCCCAATATGCAGGTGCTCGCGCGCAGTCTTTGAGAGAAAGGCCCAAAACTACTGAGGCCCCTTTGACAAGAAGGAACTCCTGAAGGGAAAGGCGTTTGAAACGCGTTTGCCTTCGGGGGTTCCGGACTTATCCTGCGAGCGCGCATTAGGCTTTGGCCCTCTTCTGGCAAGGTTGGCCCGGCCAAGGTAGGGAGTGAAAAGATTCGGCAAGGCTCCAGGCTAGCATCTTTTTGTCACTTGACCAACTTAGGCAGTAAACTACAGACACGATGGTGTTTGCATCCCTTCACCCCAAGCCCATCATAGGCTCCCCAGCCATCTGTGTGAACCGTGGATCCCTGCAAGATCTTTTCCTGAATGGCGGGGTGTAGCTCCTCTCTTGAGCAATTAGGAACAAGGCTGACAAACACCTACCCCTCCCTCTTCGCTCCAAAAGACCTCTCCTCAAGCTTAAAAACGCCAAAATCCTGAGAATTCTCCTCAAAACTCTGCTGGACCATTAATTCGTGAAAATGCTTGTCATGCAAGTTAATGGTGTTGCACTTTATTGTGAGCAATGTGCTCACAGGAACATGCCAGAATTCCGTGTTTCTCACGAGTCCCTAACCGACTGAATTTCCACATGCTTTACCCTTCCTGGCATCATTTTGCTAGTCTAGAGCCTAATGAGTAGGCTGTTGTTTCTCACAGCTGCCTTCACAACCCTCAGTGCAAGCGGCACGGAGGAGCACACGGCTCTGCTGCAGCAATTATCTGAAGCCGACCCTGCAATGAAGTTTGCTGCTGCCCAAGAGTTAGCACAGATGGATCGGCAGAACCCCCGAGAATACTGGGTGGATATACCTCGGCAGCGCAGCGCGCCCCGGTGGAGAGTTACCTCCCGCAGCTTAATGGAGAGCCGTCGGTGCAGCATGCTGCTGCCGGAGAGCGGGTGTACCTAGAGCAGCTGAAGCCTGGAATACTGGGTGAGCAGGACCTCCAGGGGGTACAACAAATCCTAGCCACACACCAATAACAACCGATCAGCCAACTGGTGTTGAAACTCAGCACCAGTTGCACTCCTGCTGGGCGAGCGCAAATCCTTCTGGAGAAGACAGAAGGCGCCCGGGATACAGCACAATGCCGTAGCCTGGAAAACAAAGATCCGGACTAGCTAAGTTTTGCTAGTCTGGAACCACACCGCTTCGCGAAACTCCAAAAGGCCTCAATGCTGTTGATGGACTCTTGCCTCTGGCAAACTCGTTCTTACACTGAAAAACTCGGTAAGGATCCTACCCATTCACAACAAGCCCATCGTAGGCGCTCCAGCCACCTCCTGAATCGCGGATCTTTCCCCGAAGGATGGGCATTTCCTCTCCTGAGAAATTCGGACCCATGCTAACAGACGCTTACCCCTCTCTCTTCCTTCAGCACACCAGAGACCAGAGTCTTTCCTGCTGCTCCACGACCTCTCTTCGCTCCAGAATAACTCTCATCCAGTGCAAAAAAACACCAAGACCTCGAGAATTCTCTTCATCGATTGCACCCGCAAGTTTCGGGAGTTGGTAGCACGGCAGAGTTTTGAAAAGGTTCCCGCGATTCCGATCGCGTAGGAACGGTTGTGGCTTCGAGATCCTCTGGAACTCCTCAAAAAGACACTTAACCATACCTCACGGCGTCAACAAGAAAATTTTCCCTTAACACTCATGGAAATGTGTGTTCCTACGCGATGGCAAAGATGGAGATCTCTGGAGAAAATCGTCTAGACTGATTAACAGGCAAAAAAGATGCTAGGAGGGAGCCTTGGCATTGTTCTCAGTGGGCTGTTTAATTCCTGCTTTCTGGATCCGAGATACGCACTGGATGTCCAAGAAAACACCCATACCACAGCGTCCGCATTCAGAAACGCCAATCTCGGACCGCTCTCCGTCGTTCCTTCGCTGTCTGTCCGCAGAGAAAAACCGCTCCGTTCCCAATACATGCCCAATACGCGTTCTCCAAATCGTCCCGGTGCTGCCCGCTCCGTGGGACACCTCCACAAACCAGAGGCCCAAAAATTGCCCACCAAAACCAAAACATCAGCAACAACGGACATCAGGTAAGGAGAAAATTAACCGATATCTTTTACCCTTTTGATGGCAAGGAGAGAGAAATGCCCGTCCCACATCATGATCCGGTCGTTATTGTCAGCGCTCAGCGCTCTCCGCTAGGGGCTCTGCAGGGGGCTTTATCCCCCGTGACCGCAGTCGAAATGTGCTCCCAGGTTGTAAAATCTTGCTTGACGGCTCTCCCCCCAGCGGCACAGGTAGGAGAGGCTCTTATAGGCTGTGTACTCTCAGCGGGTCTTGGACAAGCTCCCGCGCGCCAGGTTGTCCTTGGGGCGGGACTGCCCTACTCGACTCTTGCGACGACTGTCAACAAAATCTGCGGCTCAGGACTGCAAACCGTAATTATTGCGCACAACGTGCTTCTGGCAGGAACCAGCCAAATTGTCGTCGCGGGAGGTATGGAAAGCATGACTCATGCTCCGCATCTGCTCCTAAAGTCTCGATCTGGATACCGATTGGGGCATGGAGAGCTGGTCGACCACCTTTTGCTCGACGGCCTGGAGGATCCTCACCATCACCGACAACTCATGGGAGAATTTGCCGAAGACATGGTGCAAGAATATCACTTCTCCAGAGAGATGCAGGATGCGCATGCCCTGCGTTCTTTTACACGCGCGCGCAAGGCCGTCTCTGATCATGCTTTCGTGAAGGAAATTGCTCCTATTTCCTGGAAGGAAAAAACGGAAGAGGTCGTTTTTTCTCAGGATGAAATTCCCTTCAAGGCAGATCTAGAGAGAATCCCAACGCTTCGTCCCTCCTTTCGCGAAGGTGGCACCATCACGGCGGCCTCGGCAAGTGCCATAGCGGACGGGGCGGCAGCGTGCATTTTAATGAAAGAAAGCACTGCACATGCTCTCGGCGTATCTCCCCGTGCCCGCATTGTCGCGCAAGCTGGGTTTGCCCAAGCTCCTCAGCATTTTATTACGGCTCCGGTGGGTGCGATTCGCCTGGCTCTGGAACGCGCTGGGTGGAGTACGGAGGAGGTGGACCTCTACGAAATCAACGAGGCATTCGCCGCCGCTGTCATGATAGCAACCCAGGAATTAAAACTCGACGTCGACAAAGTGAATGTACACGGTGGTGCTTGTGCCTTGGGGCACCCTCTCGGGGCAAGCGGGACGCGTATCCTTGTCACGCTATTACACGCACTGGAACGCTCCCATCTTAAGAAGGGCGTCGCGAGCTTATGCGTCGGAGGCGGAGAAGCGGTCGCGCTGGCAATCGAACGCCTATAAACAGGGCATACACGACACTCTGACGGAAAAACCGCCTCGCATACCGGCTCCGGAGAGGACCGCATAGGCTTGCCCTCCATTGGTTGCCCCCGCTGATCGGATGCTTCTTCTGCTCCAAGAGCAAGAAGCTCCCACTCCGTTCTCCAAACCCAGCACAGATTCTCATCACACAAGGATGTGACAAGAAAAATAAATACTATTGCCATAATTAGTAAATTATTAAGAATTTGGCACTAAATTATTCCTATAACGGCAAAAAATAGGTTAAAAAATGCTGACAAAGAACAATACAATATCCACGATCTTGAGCGCAATGCTTCTTTTAGGAGCTTCAACCTCCTGGTCGATGAAACCTCACCACCGTTTCGAGTCTCCTTCCGATAGTGACTCTGAAGATTCTAAACGGGTTCCGAACACAGGTTTTGACTGGTTGCCTCTAGATGCATCACCCATGTGTTTTGGCCCTTACCGGTCTCCTGAACACAATCCTGCACTAGGCTCTCCGGATTTATTCCGCGGTCCAGATCTGCTCCGCGGTGTGGAAAGAATACTATTTGATTCGGGTCCAGACTGGAAGAAACTCTCTTACCCGCTTAGCACACGTTTGACTGAGGAATATCAGGGGCGGATAGCTAATATTTACCAATTTATGAAACAACCTGATACGCAAGCAAAGGTTATTGCCTATTGGGATGATTCTTTGATGCACAACCCACTGTTTTCCGAGCAGCTGGTGCGGCAAAAAGGAGATTTCGAGAAGGCTCGTGCTACAGCCCTTCAGAACGCTCTTCTGTCTCGAGATTCTGTACTGGTGGAGATAGTCACCCGTGAGGAGGGGACAGCGATCGTTGAACAATTCGAAAGATCGTCTTTTCTTAACGCGTCTAGCAGTGACGGACAATTCTGTATTGCCGTTTTGTCAAGATTTGTTCTGAAAAGAGCAGGGGGGCTTGATGAGGTGTTTGACATCGCAGGTGCTCCTGAGCAAGATAAAGCAAGAACTGCCGCGACAAGAGCAGAGGTGTTTCGTGACGCTATAGAAAGGCTGGACAAGGATCTTACAATGAATCTCCTCAGCGCTTTCGTTGATCACCGTGGTACGCTTCATCAGGACCTCATAAGCACCTTCGACACGGTCTTTAAGGAGAATCGCAGCGGGTTGAGCAAGGAACAGTATCGTCGTGCTGAGGGGCGCTATGCACAAACGAAACAAGAGTTCGGCAGTGCTCTCCTTGCTTTCAGAAGTGGTGCACCTATCAAGAAGCTTCGTGCAGCACTCATGGCTTTAAAAGAGGCCGCCGCACCTGTGCAGGAAGCCCCGGAGGGAGGAGACTGGGGGAAGTCACACCGCCACCCACACTAGCTCCAAAGTAAACCCCGAACAGTGTGTGTGGGTTTATACCCACACACCTCACCCTTTCGATGAGAAGGTTCGTCCTTCTCATCGACTCCAACGAAAATGCAGCGCCTCCGCAAGGTGCATCTTAGTGACCGCCTCCGCTCCCTCCAGGTCTGCAATGGTGCGCGCCACTTTCATTAAACGATGATATCCACGAGCAGAAATCTTTTTGCTCTCTGCGACTTTCTCCAAAAATGCTTGGCTGGCCGCCTCAAGAGGCGCGATTTGCTCGATATGGCCTCCCTCAACATGAGCATTCAAGAGAGCGGGCAAGCCTAGCTTGTGAGCGCGCTCTTTCTGGTGTTGCCGAACGGTCTCCACATGCGCGCGTATCGCCCCGAAGGAGGCCTCTGCATCAGAGGGAGCGAGCAGGTCTCCGAGAGGAATGTCCTCCACCACGACAAACATATCGATGCGATCGAGGAAGGGACCGGATATTCGGCTTTTATAGGCTTCTGCACAGCGCGGAAAACGAGAACAAGCACGCTCTGGGTCGGAGGCATAGCCACAAGGACAAGGATTCATGGCCGCCACAAGCTGGAAGCACGCAGGATAGCTCACATGCATTTGAGCGCGCGCAATAGAAATGCGGCCGGTCTCCAAGGGTTGCCGCAGAGCTTCAAGCGTAGCACGTGCAAATTCGGGAATTTCGTCGAGGAACAGGACTCCGCAATGCGCCAGCGAAATCTCTCCCGGTTTTGCCTGTGTCCCCCCTCCCACCAACGACACAAGCGAGGCAGAGTGGTGGGGATCCCGGAAGGGGCGAGCCCGAATTAAGCCTTCTTCCGGCAGAGCGCTGATAAGACTGTGAATCATCGTCACTTCCAGCGACTCCTCCGGGGTGAGCTCTGGGAGGAGCTCTACTAGAGCGGTAGCGAGTAGGGATTTTCCGGCTCCCGGAGGACCGGAAAGCAGGATAGAGTGCCCTCCAGCAGCAGCGATTTCCAGAGCGCGCTTGGCCAAGGGTTGGCCCTTTATGGCGTTAAGAAGCCCCTTGGGCGGGCGTTCTGGAGGCAAAGCGCTTTGCACAGAAGGAGGCGTCAGGACTTGTGTTCCCTTGAAATGCTCTATGAGGGCTACCAAATCGGGAGCTGCGAGCACGTTGTCTGAACCCGCCCATCGCGCCTCCGCTCCACAGGCTTGCGGACAAATGAGGCCCAAATGGCATGCATGCGCGTAGACCGCTGCCGCTAAAACGCCCGATACGCGCGCGATCTGTCCATCTAGGCCGAGCTCTCCTAGGATGCAGTACTCCTCTAGGGCATCCGATGGAAGCACGCCCATCGCTGTGAGGAGCCCTAGAGCGATGGGAAGGTCGTAGTGACTTCCTTCTTTCTGTAGGTCTGCCGGAGCCAAATTGACGGTAATCCGTCTGGCCGGAAGGGCGAGGCCCAACGAGAACAACGCCGCCCGAATTCTCTCGCGTGATTCTGCTACCGCTTTGTCGGGGAGACCCACCAGAGTAAAAGCGGGAAGTCCCGCTTGGATCTGGACTTGAACGGAAACCCCCGTCGCCTCGATGCCAAGAAACGCGATGGTCTTAACGTTTGTTCCGGAAAATGGCCGCATCGAAGGACGTTACAATCGGCGGACAGTTACGGCACCCGCGGAAGGAGCCGTTCTTGGTTGTTCTAGGGTTGCTGGGTGATGGGGCCCCTTCTTGTGGGAGGCCAAAGGAGTCAGCCGTATATAAGAGACAACGCGTCTCGCTCCAGAAACGGCTCGGAGGCGCTTCAGCACGGATTCCCTTTCAAACTGAGTGCGGGACGTTCCCAGAACATATAAAACGCTATCAACCGTGGTCACCTTGTAGTTGAGAGAGTGCGCCGACCCGTTAAACAGGAGCGCCGACTCCGCTTGTGTCGTCAGCCAGGCATCACTAGAGATTCGAGAGGCACTCAGCGGGGGACCTACCTGAATCTCATTCAAGATCTCTTGAGCGACCTTGGCGTTGCGTGCAACAGCATCGGCCCGCTGCCTCACGTCAGGATGCCCTACACGACCCGTCAAGAGAACACGCCCCTCCTTGACAGTGACGGATACAGCGTCATAAAGGGCGAGACTTTCGTCCCGAAAGGCCTGATGAATGTTTGCCAAAACATCCACATCCGAAAAGACACCCGAGACTCCACGTTCGCTTCTCAAAGAGGTCGCTCCAATCGCAGCGGTTCCGACAACAGCTGCCGGGATACAACCGGAAAGGAGGAGGTCCCCCCCGATTGCCATCAAGATTCCTTTCTTGCGCGCAAAACTCCTCATACCACCGACCGTGGCACAGCGGACCAACTTCTGCAAGAGATAGATACGCAAAGTACTGACTCTATGAGGGTAGGGCAGGATACGGGGTGGCAGTACGCACCTGTAGGAAGCAGTTAATAAGTCTCCACCACGCAGTCTTCTGGCAACGCGCCCTGTACAGTCATCTCACGATTTTTGGGTATGCGAAGGGACCTCAAAGAAGGGCAATCTTCAAAGGCTTTCTCCTTTATTCGCAAGGGAGCTGAACCTTGCCCAAAAGTGACAGTAGTTAAAGCCAGACATCCTTTGAAAACGGACAGACCAAGAGTCTGGACCCTTCTCGGAATGGAAATAGACCGAAGAGAAGAGCAATTCAAAAAAGCTGCCCCGTTCACCGATGAAAGAACTGAACCCGCCTCAAAAGTGACAGTAGTTAAAGCCAGACATCCTTTGAAAGCGGACTCACCAAGAGTCTGGACCCTTCTAGGAATGGAAATAGATCGAAGAGCAGTGCAATTCCGAAAAGCCGCCCCGTTCACTAATGAAAGAACTGAACCTTCCTCAAAAATTACCTCAGTCAAGGCCGGACATCCTGAAAAAACGGACAGGCCAAGAGTCTGGACACTTCTAGGAAGGAAAATGGAACTCAGAGAAAGACAACCCATAAAAGCTCCAGCATCGATTGCTCGAAGCTTGGACTCAGGTTCAAAAGTCACAAAGTTCAAAGCTTTGCACCCATTAAACGTGTTGTTCCCAAGGCGTTCAACGCTACTGGGAATACGAATAGCTTGGAAAAAACATCCACGGAAAGCTGCATCTCCGATATACGCAATCTGCGCCTTCTGTTCGAAAAACACGGATCGTAAGGAGGAACCCCCAAACGCACCTACCACTCTCTTTATGCTTCTTGGGAGACAAATAGACAACAAAGCAGAGTATCTACAAACGTCTAGCCCGATTTCTTCAGGCTCCGAGCCTGCCTCGAAGACCATGTGAGTCAATCGAAAACAACAATAGAATGCCTTTTTCCCGATCCGTTTTATACTCTCGGGGACACAAATCTTCTGCAGCACCCCATCGAACTGACTAGAAGAGGGTTTCCATGCCGTTACAAGCACCTCCATCCCTGTATTTGAAATCGATGATCTTAGAAAACATTCCAGCAACTCTATATTCACAAAACAACGTGCGGCCTGTTTCCCTGCGGCAGTCTGTTTCTGCATGGGTCGATAAGTATGTCCATCGAAGGAGAGGGGGTTATCAGGGAAGGGATCAACCAAACCCTGCATTGCTACAGCGCTACCCACGGCACCTAGAACGATCCCTACCGCAATGCCATAACGGAAAACAGTTATTTTGATCTCCCTAACCTTGTGCGGACTCTATTCAGCGTCCGGGCCCTCCTAGGGCCCTCGCCCAGCATCTCTTTTTGCCACTTGACCAGATGAGTCCATAAACTGAGGAGATCCTTCCCCCTGTTCCTATACCGAAACTCACACTCTTCCAGGCGTAGAAGGAAAATAACGCCTCTTAAACCGTGAACTTAGCACAACACCTCTTCGCGAAGCTCCAAATGTTGTGAACGTAGCTCTTGCCTCTGGAGAACCTATTGGTACATGGATAGGCTAAGTGTGCAACCCACACGATCTCGATCTGCTGCACCCTAGCTGACCTCTCCACTAGGAGAGAGAGCAAATATCTCTCTTTAAAACCTTCCATCCCCACGGAAGTCACGCGGATAAGACACGGAAGTGTTTAGAAAGTCTCTACCACGCAGCCTGCTGGCAACGCACCCTGCCCAATCGTCTTCTTACGATTCCTGGGTATGCGAACAAACCGCAAGGAAGAGCAATCTTTAAAAGCTTCTATTTCTACGTGCAAAGGAGCTGACCCCCCCTCAAAAGTAACAGTCGCTAAATTCTTGCATCCGGAAAAAACAGACATCTCAAGAGTCCGGACACCTCCGGGGATGGAAATAGACTGTAGAGAAAGGCAATCCTTAAAGGCACCCAATCCCATCGACGAAAGGCAGAAATCCGCTTCGAAAGTGATAGTAGTTAAGGCGGAACATCTTTCGAAAGAGAACGAACCAAGAGCCCGGACCCCTCTAGGTAGGCAAATGGAACGTAGAGAAAGACAACCTGCAAAAACT
>JAISAP010000047.1 GCA_031266655.1 Holosporales bacterium
ATCTTATCCACACGTCATGAGCAAAACCCTCCAGGACCGCGTTTATACTGAGCCCACGGTAACCGCGGCTAAACGCCGCGAGGCCCTTGCGATCTCTGTTCATCTTTGGTGGGCGCAAGGGTGCGGAGGTTGCAAAGGCGTGAAGGAAGAGAGTCAAGGGAGTTTGTGGAGAAGCTCGGTAGTGCAGGAAGGACGAAGAGAGGAGTAACTCTCCTACCCACTTTAGCCGCGTCCCATAGGGGACGCGGGGCCTTTGTGACATCAGTTCGATTTAGTAAGATCACAAAGGCGACGATCCCTTTACACCAGCGTTACTCTAGAATCCCTAGCAGTGCACTTGTATGGAGGTGGTAGACGTGCCGATATACGTTCTGCGATCAAAGCTGCAGCATAAACATCTATACTGAATCCGCGATAACCGCGCCCCGTGGGGGACGCAGGGCCTTCGTGACGTTAGTTCAGTGTAAATACGGTCACAAAGGCGATGATAACCCTGCACCAGCGCCACGCAAAAACTGCAACCGTAGAGCTCTGTATTGGGTTTCATCGTAGCTACGCAGAGCATTCGCCAACAATCCGTAAACCCTCATTGGTCTTTACCCGAAGCATAATGCCGCGGCGGCTCTCATGCCATCCATCCACTCGATCAAATCATGAGGGCGACGATCCCCCGCACCAACCTCACATATACCTTCAACTTTAGAGACCTGTATTGGCTTCCAACCAACAAAATTGTGTGGTTTTAGGCTAGCAAAATGATAGTAGGGTCGTTAGGAAAGAACCTTGCCCTTCCGGATTGTCGTGGTGTGCAGTTGCTGCGCGTCAACGATGCTCGCCAAGAGCCTTTTTGACTTCCTCTAAAACGGTTGCAACAATTTCCCAATGGTCATGTCCGTAAGTCAGAAAACCGTGTTGTGTATGATCAACGGTGTATTGATAGGTCTCTATTCCCGCTCTTTTCAGCTTCGATACGAATAAAATCTGCCCATCCAGCAAAACATCTTCTTGGGCAGATACTATTAAAGTTCTTGGAAAAACGGACATGTCGTCTTCTAGCAACGGATAAATGAATTTATTATTTCTTGTACTTTCGTCATCAAATTCTTTATCGGTGTACATCTGCACAAACCACTTCATCATCGATTCTGTTAAATGGATTGTGTTGCCAAATTTTTGGAAGGATGTGGATTGAAAATCATTGGATAAGACTGGGTAAAACAGGATCTGTGCCATCGGCAGTTTTGGAAAGCCTTTTTCTCGTAGTTTGATGCAGAGGGAAGCACACAAATTCCCGCCTGCACTGTCACCAGCAAGGATGATTCCCTCAAGATCCATGGAGGGATGATCCGAGAGAGCGCAATAAACACTGAAAACATCATGTAAAGCCGTTGGGAACCTGTGTTGGGGCACTAGTCGATACTCCACAGAAAGCACTCTCGTACCCAAAATATTGGCGATTTTTCGGCATAAAGCATCGTGAGTTTCTACGCCTTCTCCTACCCAACCCCCTCCGTGAACATATAGTATGACATTCCGATTGGCTTTTTCTGGCTCGTAGAGCGTGGCAGGAATCAAAAAATCATCTCCATCCACCATACTTTCGAAGGTGAGCCTAGAGATTTTCCTTACGTTTTGTTTTTGTCCATCACGCTTTAAAAAGATGGCGGCAGGATCTTCCTCAAAACGGGCGTTCGAGTCTTCTTGTCCTTTGCATGTCATCACAGAACCTCTTTTGCAGAAGTCCCACTCTATCCTACAGGGGTTTTCCTTAAAACAAGAAAGGCGGGTCCATGGAAGGAGTGGTCCTAGAAATGCCGGGTGCGATTCCCTTCCAGCAAGAATCCTGTTAGCCTCCCTCGGTGCCAAAAGCCACCACAAGCCAAAGAGCGAGAGCCAGTCGATGCCTTTAGCGCAGAAGCCTCCTCTTGTGGCCGCGGCGTACGCGTTACGTGCGGAGAGTGCATCCTGCGTCCTGTGGGTTGTTCCAGATAGCGCCATGCTGGAGTCCTGCGCCGAATGGGTCCGGTTCTTCGCCCCCTCCCGGCAAGTGCTCGTTTTTCCGCCCTGGGATTGCCTTCCATACGATCGAGCGTCTCCCAGAAGAGACCTCATGGAGCAGCGCCTCTGTACGTTGGACCAGTTGTCTCAAAGGCCAGATACCTCCCGATGCGTGATCACCTCCCTTTCCGCTTTCGGTCAGCGCCTACCCCCCAAAGAGTTGCTGCGCAAGGCGTTTTCTCTCCGTCTCGGGGATCGGATTGCGTTCTCTGACCTCAAGAATCGGCTGATTTCCCTGGGATTTGCGCGGGTGGAGACCGTTGTGTCTCCTGGAGAATTTTCCGTACGCGGCGAAATTTTTGATCTCTTTCCCGCGGGAACGCCTAACCCTTATCGTCTGGGATTCCAGGAGGAAGAGATCGAGCGCCTCCACCTTTTTGACCCAGAAACGCAATGCAGCAAGGAAGAGTGTTCTGAGCTTCGGGTATTGCCCATGCGGGAAGTCATTCTGACGCAAGAGACATGCGAGCGGTTCGCGCAACACTACCAAGAGATTTTTGACGAACGGACTACGCCAGATCCCTTCTTCGAAGCGACTTCTTTGGGCCTCTCCTATCCCGGGCAGGAGCATTGGTTGCCGCTCTTTTACCCATCCCTCTCCTCATTTTCTGACGCTTTGCCTCCAGAGACGCGGGTACTGCTCCCGGACCAGTGGCAGGAGGAGGTCTCATCGCGTTTCCAGCAGATCACCGACTTTTTTACGACACGCCAGCGCTACCAAGAGGAGCCGCTCCTGGCGGACTCGGTTCCTTACTATCCCCTGCCTCCTGAAGCCTTGTACCTCTCGCCCTCGGAAGTCTGCGCAGCGCTGTCTTCTCTGCAAGAGACAAGCACCAAGCACATGCTCGAAACGGCGCGGAGAGGGGAGGATTTCTCCCTCGAGCGGCGCGAAGTTGCGCATCTCGTGCAAAAGGCGGCGGATTGCCTGGAGAAGGAGCGTAGAAGCGGGAAGAACCTGCTTATCGCTTGCGCAACAGAGGGAGGGCGCACGCGCCTCTGTCAAGCTTTTTCCGCTGGATCATTGCTGTCTCTGACCTGTGTGGAAACCTGGGAGGAAGCCATTCAGGAGAATAAAAACGGCACGATTCCCGTAAAACGTTTATTTCTCCCGGAAGGGTTCGCGTTTCCGGATCTTTGGGTTCTTTCAGAGGCGGACTTGTGGGGTGCGAGCCTCCGGACAGTGCGGCCTAAAAAGGGGAGAACCCTGAGGCCAGTAGATATAGAGACTGGAGATTATGTCGTGCATGAAGAGCACGGGCTCGGCCAGTACAAAGGGTTGTGGACACTGGAGGTAGATGGGGTACATCACGATTGCTTGGAGCTTTTGTACGATCAAGGAGACAAACTTTACGTTCCGGTAGAGAACCTGGACCTTGTGTCCCACTATGGCTCCGAGGAGCGTTTGGTGACGCTCGATCGTCTCGGGACGCTGCAGTGGCAAAGTCGGAAAGCGCGGATCAAGGAGCGCATCGGGATCATGGCGCAGAAGCTGCTCGATGTTGCGGCGCAGAGGCTCTTAAAGGAGGCACCTCCGATGGAGAAAATTCCTTCGGAATACGATCTCTTTTGTGCAAGATTTCCCTACCCGGAAACCGAGGATCAGGGACGGGCGATCGCAGAGGTGACAGCAGATTTTCGTTCCGGCCACTTTTCCGATCGGCTGATCTGCGGAGATGTGGGCTTTGGTAAAACAGAGGTTGCCTTGCGAGCGGCGTTCCTGATGGTTGCGGCTGGGAAGCAAGTGGCCGTTGTCGTCCCCACGACGCTCTTGTGCCGGCAGCATTTCCATCATTTTTCGGAACGTTTCTCGGGTTTTTCCAAACAGGTCGCCTTTTTGTCGCGTTTGACGCCCCCAGGACGGCGTAAGGAGATCCGAGAGGAGGCGGCCCGTGGCACGATCGATATCCTGATAGGAACCCATACGCTCCTGCGGGAGACCATGCGCTTCCACAACCTCGGGTTGCTCATTGTCGATGAGGAACAGCATTTTGGCGTCAAGCAAAAAGAACAGCTGAAGTCGCTGTATGCAGACGTCCATGTTTTGACCCTCACGGCCACTCCCATTCCTCGGACGTTACAGCTCTCTCTGGCAGGCGTGCGAGACCTAAGCTTGATTGCCTCTCCTCCCATCGATCGGCGAGCGGTCCATACCTTCGTGACCCCTTTCGACCCTGTTGTTCTGCGTGAGGCACTCCTAAGAGAACGCGCACGCGGGGGCCAAACTTTCTACGTGTGCCCCCATGTGAAGGATCTGCCGTCCATTGAGCAATTTCTTACAGAATTCGTGCCCGAAATACGGTTTTGCTGCGCACATGGACAGATGCCAACGGCGCAACTGGAGTCCACGATTCATCATTTCTTGGAGGGGAAATACGACACGCTGGTGGCCACCAACATTATTGAGTCCGGTATTGACATCCCGACGGCCAACACCATCATTCTGCATCGCGCGGATCTCTTCGGCCTCTCCCAATTATACCAGTTGCGAGGCCGTGTGGGGCGCGCGCAGAAGCAGGCGTACGCCTATTTTACGTATAATGCGCAGCAGCCTTTGCCAGAAAAGGCACGCAAACGCCTGGAGATTTTGGAGAGACTGGATCACCTCGGGGCTGGATTCACGTTGGCCAGCTTTGACCTGGATTTGCGGGGAGCTGGAAACCTGCTGGGAGAGGAGCAATCAGGGCATATTCGAGAAGTAGGTGTGGAGCTCTATCAGAACCTCCTGCAGCAGGCTGTGGAGACGCTCAGGAAAGAGAAAACTTCGGCAGAAGAGGTCGAGGGGGGAGCTCCGCAGCTGTCTCTAGGGCTCCCGGTTCTCATTCCGGACACGTATGTGCGCGACCATGCGACGAAGCTGGAGCTGTATCGACGGGCGGCAACCTTGAAGACGGAGGAAGAGTTCCAGGCCCTCCACGAGGAGCTGATCGACCGCTTTGGGCCGCTTCCGGCAGAAGTCCACAACCTCTTTACCGCGATTCGTCTGCGCAACAAGGCAAAAGAGGCGTTTGTGCAACGGCTAAGCGTGAGTGTGCAGGGAGGTCTCATGACCTTGCACGGATTTCCCAACCCGGAGGGTATGATTGCCCTCATTCAGCAATCAAAAGGCGCCCTTCAGCTGCGTCCAGGGGACAAGCTCTTTTTTCCATTTTCCAAGTCGTTAACTGCTCCGGAGCGCCTTCGCGTTTGCGAAAAAGTGCTGACACGCATTGCTGCTGTGGCCAGAACAGGGGAGCCTACTGGGTCAGCTTAAGATGCGCTGAGTCCTTCAGCGATCTGTTTTTTAAATCTGCGTATTACGGAGGCTCTTTTGAGTTTCGAGAGGTGATCGATGAAGAGGATCCCATCCAGATGGTCGATTTCGTGCTGAATGCAGACTGCAAGGAGGCCCTGTGCTTTGAGGCTTTGCGGGCGAAAGTTTACATCCTGATAGGCTACGACGATCTCCTCTGGACGTACCACGTCTTCCCAAAACCCGGGGAAGGAGAGACAACCGTTCGAACAAGCGCTCGTTTCCTCGGATCGCCAGGTGATCTCTGGATTGATCAGCGCAAGCGGGAGCGTTTCGCTGTATTCAGGACCAAGATCGACGACGACAACCCGTTTCAGAATGCCCACTTGCGGAGCGGCGAGTCCGATACCTCTACCCTCGAGTGTAGCGAAGAGATCTGTAACGAGCTGGGGAATCGTCGTGTCCTGGGGACTGACGGGAACAGAAAGTTTGCGCAAAACAGGATCTGGATAGTACCGAATCTCCAGGGGCGCTGCCATAAACTCCGCACATTTTAGATGTGCTCCCTGTACCACCAAAGCACGCTTAAAACAAGGGACGCCCTTTTCTCAGAGCGAGACCACTGAGCGGGAAAAGAGCGACAAGAGCAAGCGTTGAGAGATCCGTCGAATAAATAACAAAGACGCAAAAGCTAGCAGCTCCGAGGCCCACGGCTTTTCGCACGTATTGTCCAGAGGGGAGCAACTTCAGAAAGGCAACACAGCAAAGAAGGTAAATAAACAGAAAAGCATTCACCGAAATATCGATAAAAGCCGTAATTTGCTGCATCATGCTTTTACTTTGCGTCAAAAACAAGAGGAGAGCGATTCCGGCACTGCTCATGAGGATATTGCTGTACGGAGCTCCTTCTCGGTTGGTCTTCCCAAAAATCGCTGGGAGAAACCCATCTTTGGAGAGGCCTAGTGCGATCTGGCCCGAAGTAATCGTCCAGGCATTGAGGGTCCCGATACAAATGAATGAGGCGAGTGCCGCCATCACTTGTCCGCTGCCCGTTCCCCATATTCTTTCAATAGCAAGGCTGTGTGCCGTACTGGTTTGGGAGAGGAGCTTGGCATCGAGCATTCCCATGATAGCCAAGCAATCAATGAAATAGAGAAGAGCAACGCAGATGGTCCCAACGACCGTAGCGAGAGGGATGATTCTCGTGGGCTTTGATACGGATCCAGCGGGTACGGTAGCGGACTCCACACCGATAAACCCCCAGAAGGCAATCATCGCCACATTGCCCACAATTTTCAGTGGAGGCGTCTCAGGAATTAACACCTGGATATTGTCGCTATCGAAGTACGAGAACGTAAAGAGCGGAAGAACAATCAGGGACCCATACTTAATGGCCGTCAGGAATACCTCTACCTGACTAGCAGTGCGGATGCTCTTGCAGTTGACGAGAGTGATCACGAGCAGCAGGACGAGCTCCAATAGGAGCTGAACCCCTGCCGATTGCTCTCCGATAATAGGAGCTAAGAACCCGATGCCTGTCATGACCACAACGCAGCTACTCATCCAGGAAACCAGCCAGTAAGTCCAACCTGCATAAAAAGCAGCTGTCTTCCCAAGGGCTGCCTCAATAAAGACATGCGGACCGCCGGTTTTGGTGGTTTTCATGCTGAGTTCTGCGAAGACCAACGCTAGCAAGACCGCCCCGATCCCTGTGATCCACCAAGAGGAAAGACCGTAGGATCCGTAAGGCGCGAGACTGGATGGGAGCACAAAGATGCTCGATCCAAGCTGGCTACCGATGACGATAGACAGTACCGAGAAAAATCCCATCTTTTTAGACACTGTATGCTCCTAGGCGCTTGGAACCGGCGGCGCTCAGGGTACCACGAGCTCCTCCGAGAGTATAGCGGTGCTGTTGACGCGGCTTTCTCGGATCTTCATTCTAAGGGCCGCGGGAAAACGTGGGAAGCTGTGCTGTACAGATCTTTGCTCTGGGCGCTTTTGCTGGCGGCTTGTACTCCGACACAAGACATTCGGGGGAACCTGGTCGATCAAGAGGATATTGCGCGGTTAGTTCCTTACAAGCACACACGGGAAGACGTAGTCGAGATTCTCGGCCCCCCTTCTTTGAAGGTGGAAGAGAACAAGTGGCTCTATCTCGGGCAGGAGCAGACGCGGGTTGCTTTCCTCACCCCGAAAGTAAAAGGGCAGCGCTCTTTTCTGGTCCTTTTCGATGCTGCGGGTCGCTATCTTCGAACGGAGAGGTGTATTCTGAAGGGGCGTCATCTCCTCCCGGATCCGGAGATTTCCCCACAGAAGGGGAAGGAGATCACGATCCTCGGTCAAACCCTCGACAACCTCCGCCGTGCGACACAGAAGAAGAAATGAATGGGAGCCTTCTTGCCTAAGAAGATTAGAAATCTAGGATTTGAAAGGGTGGGCAAGGAGCGGTAGATACTGCGCGCCACTCTTCTTTGAGAATCTCCAAAACATCTGGATAAGTTTTCATCAAATCTGGATAGGCGGAGAAGCCAATCTTTCTCCCAGCGATCGAGCCTGCAAGGCAGAGCATTTTTAAATCTACCTCGTCATCCGCGATATGAATCCTCGTCCTCTTTCGAACGGCCATAACCCAACACCATCCCTGATCTTCGCGGGGAGCAACCTCCATCGCCATATCCGACCGCACAACGTCTTCGTGCAAGCTATGCGGCGGATACAGAACGCCCATCCCTGCTGAGGGAACACATAGCAAAGACGGAACCCCACTTTCCGCAACATTTGTTCCTAAATCTGCATCGCACGCGTTATTCCAGAAACATAGGAACGACCTATTACCATGTATACAAGAGGGGTCTTTTTGGTAATGTGTATAAAGGATTTTCAACCAATCGACAGGGTACAGAATATCATCGTCAGCCACCACGATGATATCGTCTGGGCAAGCTTTTATCGAGGGAATGATCTTTTTTAACGACTTCAAATCTTCGCACCACTGGATAGACAACCCAAACTGACGCAAGTGCAAGAGCTCATAAGGAAGGTCATGCTCTTTACAGGGAAACTGGGATTCTGCTAGCCACATTACCACCTTGTCAGGTTTTAAGGACTGCGTGAGAAGCGTGTAGACAGCTGCATAAGACTGCGCTATCCGCGCAGGGTGGGAGGTTAGAGAGACGATAAGACGAGGTGTCGGGCGTTCCGGGACTTGGATGCCACTCTCTTGCAAGCGATAGACCTTCACTCGCGTTTCCAGAAGGTGAACTTTCGTCTGGTAGTTCCACAGATGAGTAGGAAAGTCCAGCATCTTTCGAAGGGCAATATAGACGTCGCGCACGAGCGGCGTCCTGTACCAAAGCGTTCGCGCCAGTTCTCCCCAGTATCCGCGATAAGCGTACTGTTCCTGCTCCGTCACAATCGTTTATTCCTTTCCGTACAAAGAAGAACTAAAAGTGTAGTCAGGAACTAGAATCAGGATATCCTCCGGGTGCGCCAGTTCCAGCGCGTACGCCTGCTCTCCAAGCAGATCCAGGTCAAGACTTTTGTTACTCAAATGAAGGACCTTCTCTCGCAAAGAATGGTTCTTTTCTTTCCACTCCGCAAGACACCGTTCGGCCTTGGCGTACTGCTTCTCGAGGCGCACCCACGCGAGCAATCCACGATCTCCCCTAATAAGGTGATAAGAAAAATACCCCAGCAAGAACACCGTTAGGAGGGGAGAGAAGAATTTGGAAAAACGAGGGAAGCCGAGCATCTTTTCCTATTTCCCTTCTGACATTTCCAAAAGAGGATTTTGTTTTGCAAAAGCGTCCAGCTCTTGCAATCTCGGGAGTAATCGCTTCAACGTCGTGAGCGACAACATATTCGGCCCATCGCAGGGGGCCTTATCCGGGTCCTCATGTGTTTCTATGAAAACGCCAGCCACCCCTACGGCAACGGCTGCACGCGCTAACGGCTCCACAAATTGCCTCTGCCCACCGCTTCGCACGCCACACCCTCCTGGCAGTTGCACTGAGTGTGTCGCATCAAAAACAACGGGGTACCCTGTTTGGGCCAAAATGACCAAGGAGCGCATATCCGAGACGAGGGTGTTGTACCCAAAACAGGTTCCACGCTCTCCCAAAAGGAGCGCGTTGTTATGATGTTCCGTAAACTTCTGGACAACCTGTGTCATATCCCAGGGAGCCAGGAATTGTCCTTTTTTAATGAGCACCGGCTTGCGCGTTTTCGCAGCTGCCGCAAGGAGGTCCGTTTGCCGGCAAAGATACGCGGGGGTCTGGAGCGCATCGACCTTCTCCGCAACCCGTGCGCACTGGTGGCTCTCATGGACATCCGTCAGGACGGGACAGCCGTACGTCTGGCGAATCTCGTCGAAAATAGGAAGCGCCTGATCAAGGCCAACACCCCGCGCGCTGGCTCCACTTGTGCGATTGGCCTTGTCAAAGGAGGTTTTGAAAATGAATGGTATCTTCCACTTTTGCGTCATCTTCACTAAGTGTTCTGCGATCTTCAGCGCGTGTTCCCGACTCTCCAGGGCGCAAGGGCCCGCAATCAAGACGAAAGGAAGGTCGTTTCCCACCACGCAAGGGCCAACGGACACATGGCGCAAAGAGGAGGGCGCGGTCATTGTGCTCCCTTCTTCTTGCGAAGAGCAGCTTGTACGAGATGCACAAAGAGCGGATGCGGAGCAAAAGGACGCGATTTAAACTCCGGATGGTATTGAACCGCGAGAAACCAGGGATGATCGGTGTATTCCACCGCTTCCGGGAGATCTCCATCAGGGGACCAACCGGAAAAGCACAACCCTACCTTTTCCAGGCGCTCCAGGTACGTGCTGTTGACCTCGTACCGGTGCCGATGTCTCTCGGAAATCTCCTTCTTCCCGTCGTAGACACCCGCAAGTTTGCTGTTCGGCCGAACGACGCAGGGGTAGGCGCCCAACCGCATGGTCCCCCCCAGATTCCCGCAGGCCGTACGCCTCTGCAGCTGCTCCCCTTGCATCCACTCGGTCATAAGAGCGATCACCGGCTCGGGTGTCTCTCCGAACTCTGTGGAAGACGCATCGGGAAGTCCTAGTAAATGGCGCGCCGCTTCAATAATGGCAAGCTGCATCCCCAGACAAATGCCAAGGAAAGGAATTTTATTTTCCCGTGCGTACTGAATGGCCCTGAGTTTCCCTGGAATCCCTCGAGATCCGAATCCGCCGGGGACGATCATGGCATGGACCTCTGGAAGGGCAGCCTGTACGCAGGCTTCGTCTTCCGTCTCCACCCACTGTACTTCTACCTTGGTCCCCTGCGCTCCCCCCGCATGCACAATAGCCTCTTGCAGGGATTTATAAGCCTCTAAAAAGTGCGCATATTTCCCGAAGACACCAAGACGCACCGTGTTCCTGGAGCTCTGGAATCTGGTGACAAGCTCTTCCCACTTTTTCAAATCCACCTTCTGACAGGAAAGAGAAAAATATCGACAAAGCGCTCCATCCAAGTCGCTTTTGTGAAAATTCAGAGGAATTTGGTAGATCCAATTCTCGTCAGGGGCATCTACGATATGAGGCTCCGGAATATTGCAGAAAAGAGAGAGCTTTTTGCGCGTCTCTCCCTCAAACCCATGAGAACTGCGACAGATGAGAAATTCCGGCTGAATTCCGGTCCTCAGGAGCTCCCGAACAGAGTGCTGGCTGGGCTTAGTCTTGAGCTCATTGGCCGAAGCGATGTAGGGAAGGAGCGTTAGGTGAACATTGACGGAGCGTTGTGGTCCGAGGTCGTTGCGCAGCTGGCGAATGGCTTCCAAAAAGGGCAAGCTTTCTATGTCTCCAACCGTGCCTCCAACCTCGCATATGACAAAATCCACGCCCTCCACGGCAGATAGGACGCAGCGCTTGATCTCATCCGTGATGTGCGGCACTACCTGAATGTCGGAGCCGAGGTAGTCCCCCTTGCGCTCTCGGGCAATCACGGAGGAATAGACTTTTCCTGTTGTCAGGAGGTCAATAGCGCGCGTCGGAATGCCGGTAAAACGCTCGTAATGCCCCATATCCAGGTCGGTTTCCCCGCCATCGTCTGTGACGTAGACCTCTCCATGTTTGTAGGGATTAATCGTGCCCGGATCGACGTTGATATAGGGCTCCAGCTTTTTGAGGCGTGCCGAGAAGCCCCGCGCTAGCAGCAGGGCTCCAATTGAGGCAGCTGCGATCCCCTTGCCGACAGAAGAAACGACTCCACCCGTAACAAAGACAAAACGCGGCCCTACTACCGTCATTTTTTCGCTTTAGCAGGTTCTGGAGTGGATGGTTCCGAAGTAAGACATCCTTGCAGAGGCGCCGAATCCTGTCTTTGTGCCGCTTCGTCGATCAGGGATTTCTTGGTGTCTACGTGATGATGATGGACATAAGCGGCCATGATCAAGCAATTCGCCACAAAGATAGCAGCAAGAATCGCCGTGACGCGTGTCAGCAAATTGGCTTGACCGCGTGGAGTCAGGACGCCCCCGCCTCCTCCTCCCATGCCCCAAGCGCCCCCTTCGCTTTTCTGGAGGAGGATGCTCGTAACCAGCATAATCGTAATGACAAAGTGCAACGACAAAAGAAACGTCAGCATGCTTTCTTCCTCTGTTCCTATTCGGGGCAGTGTACCCAGACACTCCAGAACTTACAATTACCGTTCTTGCGCGGGGCTAGCACCGCGACTTTACACGCGCAGATGTTTCTTCTATTGTAAGGGTGGTTTTTTGCGCGCATGGGGCGCGTGAGAAGAGTATTCAAGAGGCGGACAGGATGATGTTTTATTCCTTCGCGACTTTGCTCCTATCGGGTGCAGTGGCGTGCCTGTTTGCGCCTATTTTTAAGGAAGAGGAGAAAGAGCCTCTCTTGCCTCTTCCCGGAAAGGAGTTTCTATGGTGCGGCGCATGCTTATTGATGCCGCTTACCCTGAGGAGACGCGGGTAGCGGTCGTTGAGGACAACAAGTTAGAAGAGTTTGATCTCGAAAGTGCTTCGAAGATTCCCCTCAAGGGGAACGTTTTTTTGGCAAAGGTGGCGCGCGTAGAGCCCTCCTTGCAGGCTGCTTTTGTCGATTTCGGACATGAGCGTCACGGCTTCTTGAGCCTACACGAGATCCATCATGACTATTATCAGCTGCCGGTTGAGGATCGTGAAGAGTTTGAACAGTGGGTCGCCAACGCAACCCATGCTGCTCCCTCTGGGGAGGAGGAAGCGGAAGCTCCCACGGAAGGTGCTCAGAAAAACGGCATTTCTCGGTTGCGCGAGCAGTTTCTGCGCCGCTATAAAATCCAGGAGGTCATCAAGCGCCGTCAGGTCTTGCTGGTGCAGGTGGTGCGGGAGGAGCGCGGCAATAAGGGAGCCGCCCTCACCACTTATCTGTCTCTTGCGGGACGGTACGTTGTTCTCATGCCAAATTCCGATCGTAGTGGCGGAGTTTCACGGAAAATCACGAACGACCAGGATCGGAAACGCCTCAAGGATGTCATCGGATCGCTGCAGGTCCCCTCTGGCATGGGTGTGGTGGCCCGCACAGCGGGGGTGGAGCGCAGTAAGACGGACATCAAGAGAGACTACGAGTACCTGCTTAAAACTTGGGAACAAATCCGGTCTGTGACACTCCAGTCGACAGCGCCCGTTCTGGTCCATGAGGAAGCGAACATTGTCAAACGTGCCATTCGGGACATGTACACGCGGGATATTACGGAAATCCTCGTGGAGGGAGAAGAAGGGTACAAAACCGCCAAAGATTTCATTAAGTCCTTGATCCCCAGTCATGCGCGGCGTGTGCAGCTCTTCAAAGAGAAGGACAAGCGTCTCTTCCAGGCCTACAACCTTGAAGAGCAGATTGACAGTATTTACGAGACGCGCGTCAATCTAGGATCGGGCGGGTATTTGTTCATTAACGCCACCGAGGCGCTGGTTGCGATTGACGTCAATTCCGGACGTTCCACAAGGGAGCGCAATATCGAAGAAACCGCATTGCGCACGAATCTTGAGGCCGCTACGGAGATCGCGCGACAGCTGCGTGTTCGTGATTTGGCGGGGCTGATTGTGATCGATTTCATCGATATGTCCGATCATCGCAACAATGCGGCCGTCGAACGACGCATGAAAGAGGCGACGAAAGGGGACCGAGCGCGCATCCAGATCGGAAAAATCAGTCCGTTCGGGATGATGGAACTTTCTCGACAAAGGCTTGGACGAAGTATCTTCGAAGCCAGCACCTTCCCTTGCCCTTGCTGCGAAGGGGCCGGAATCGTCCGCTCCACGGAGTCGACGGCCATTTGTGTCCTCCGTGCCATTGAGGAAAAGATCTCCAAAAGAGAAAAGGCGAGAATTAAAATTCTGGTCGCCCCTACCGTAGCCAGCTATTTACTCAACCACAAACGCAACACGCTTTGCACTCTCGAATCCAGTGGGAGCGTGCAAATTGCCATTGAGAGCAGTGCCGTACTCACACCGGGGAAATTTGAGTTAAAGGTAGAGCAGATCGTTTCTGATGAAGAGAAGGAAGTCGTAGGAGGTAGTAGCTCTTCTCCTAAGCCTACGGAAGGAGAGAGTAAGGCGGAAAGCAGCCATGCTCCCGACGAGGAGAATCTCCCCGCGAAAAAACGAGGATCGAGACGACGCCGCAGAAGGTCTTCTGCCCCGCAGAGCGCTCCAGGAGAGGAGATTACGTCTCTCCCCCATCAGGAAGAGGAGATTGCAGAAGGTAGCGGCCTTTCTCCTAAGCTTGCGGAGGGAGAGGGCGGTAGCGCTCCCGACGAGGAGGGTCTCTCGACCAAAAAGCGAGGGTCGAGACGGCGTCGCAGAAAGTCTTCTACCCCGCAGAATGCTCCAGGAGAGGAGGTTGTGTCCTTCCCCCGCCAGGAAGAATCCTTCTCTGAAGAAACGCCGCTACGTATCATCAAACCAAGGATTCTGCGTCCAGGACGCGCTAGGGTAAAGCCTGCCCCCGAAGAGAAAGTGACGACCTTGTCGCCTCCCGCGTCAGAGGCGCCCGCAGAGTCGACCTCTGATCAAAAAGCGCAGCCTGCAAAAGGGCGGAGGTCTCCGAAAAAGGAGAAAACGCCTTCCACTCCTGCCTCACGCACCAAGAAAAAGGTTGTGGCGGCCAGTGGGGAAGAGCCTCCCTCGGAAATGCAGGAGGCAGCCGCTTCAGGAAAGGCGCGTCGCGGTGGCTGGTGGCGTCGCTTTGCGCAGTAGCTTCTGCCCGCGCCGTCTCCGTCTTTGGCTTCTGCCTATACTCGTTGTTTGGTCGACTGTTTTCTGTTGGGGTGGCTCCTCCATCGTCCTTCTGCGCGATACAGAAATAGATGCCTTCTTTCACCGCATGATCGCCGAACTTGCAAAGGCGGCTGGACTCAAAGAAAAGGCCATCCGAATTTACGTGCTAGGAACCTCAGAGATCAATGCCGCTGCCACGAGAGATGGACGCGTCTTCCTTAATTCCGGGCTGATCCTTCATTGCAAGAGCGTGGACCAAGTGCGCGGGGTTCTTGCCCATGAAGTCGGCCATATCGTGGCCCATCATGGAGTCCGTATAGACGAGCTTTCCAGGAACCTGTCTACGACCTTCTGGGCAACCGTTTTCCTGGGGACCATCGCAGGAGTCGCGGGTCGTCCCGATATCGGCATAGGTACCGTAATGGGGGGGCAATCCATGATGGCCCACGCCTTTCTCAGCCACAGTCAGAAGGAGGAAGCGGCGGCGGATGTACAAGCCGTCCGCATTCTGAAAAAACTCGGGTACTCCCCGCAGGGTCTGATGGATTTCCTAGCACTGATCCAGAAACAAGAACGTTTTATGGAAGGGGACCTTCCCGCCTATTGGCGGACCCATCCAGGAACGAAAGAGCGGATGGAGAGGTTACGAGAACAATTTTCGGAAGGCAGTCGCTCTCGCTCTTCCCAAGAAGATCAGGATTACCTTCGCATAAAAGAAAAAATCTTTGCCCTCCTGGAACCACTCGATCGCGTCCTCCGAACGACGGGTAATCGGGATACGTTCACGCGTGCTCTTGCTTTGTACCGCCGGGGCGACCTCTCTGAGGCGCTCGCCATCCTTGAAAGGCTGATTACTCTCAAGAAAGACCCTTATCTCCTCGAGCTCAAGGCGCAGATTCTGCTGGAGCAAAAAGAAACGCGCCTATCGATTGCTGTGTACCGGGAAGCGCTGGGAATGTTCCCGCAGCCGGATCAGGCGCCCCTGATACAGCTATCCTTGGCGCATGCCCTGCTAGAAAGTGGGGATGCTCCTTCTCTGGAAGAGGCGACAACGCTCCTCAACGGACTGGTGATAAAAGAAAACGACAACCACCAATTATGGCACCTGCTAGCAGTGGCTTATGGCAGAAAAGGAGATGTCGGAAGAGCCGCCTTGGCGCTTGCAGAAGAGGCTTGGGCCCTGGGTCATGTGAAGCGCGCGCGACAGAAGGCTTTCCAGGCACAAAAGCAGCTGCCCAAGGGTGCGGCAGGGCACGCTCGAGCGCGGGACTTGATGAAACTCGCGGACGAGGTTCTTGCGAGAGGCAAGGGGACTCCGTAACTCTTGCGTATGCTAAGGGGAGAGCTTTCCCTCTTTGCAGCGAGAAATGGGGATTTGTAGGAATTTCAATTTGCGATGCAGAGCGGAGCGCTCCATGCCGACGAACTCCGCGGTTTGAGAGATGTTGCCCGAGAAACGTTGCACCTGTGCGGTCAAATAATCGCGTTCGAAGAGATTCCGGGCATCTTTCAGGGGGAGAGCAATCAGGCGCGAAGCTTGAGAGGAAGAAAGGGTCTGTTCTGCGGAAATCGAAATCTCCGGTGGAAGGAAATCGAGACCAATCTCCGCCTCTTCCGATCCGGAAGCCATGATGAGAATCCACTCCACCACATTGCGCACTTGCCGAACGTTTCCGGGCCAATGATAGGATTGCAGGGTTGTCAGTAATTCGGCGTTCATGGCGCGCGGAGGCATGCCGAAAAACTCTTCAGAATGGTCCAAGAAGTGCTTAATGAGCGGAGCACTATCCTCACGACGCTCCGCAATGGGGGGAATCTCTATCGGGACGATCCTCAGACGGTAATACAGATTTTGGAGCAAGTTGCTTCCTCCGGCCTGTAGCTCTTCTGGAGAAAGGGATGTGGAGCTCATGATGCGGACGTCTGTTTGCAGAAAACGCGTGCCACCCACGCGCCGAAAGGCACCTTCCTGAAACATCTGGAGGAACTTTGCCTGGATGTCCGTTGGCATATCCGTCACTTCCTCCAGGAACAGGGTTCCCCCTTCCGCCTGTTCGAGGAGCCCTTTTCGGACGCCCGTGGCGGTCTCCTCTCCAAAGAGGTCCTTCTCCAGCTGCACCGCGTCTTTCATTGAGCAGTTCACCCCAACAAACGGAGCGGTCTTTCGATGGGATTTTTCATGGATAAGGTAGGCGACATCCTCTCCCTCTCCCCCGATGGGGCTATGGAGAAAAACGCGACTGTTCGTGGGGGCCACCTTGTCCAGGAGGCGGCGGATCGCCCCTATGGCATGGGAGGACCCGATGAGGCAAGTGTCACGATGTTTTTTCTGGCGCAGGCAGGAGTTTTCTTCCTTCAGACGCGCCACCTCGCACCCTCTCCGAGCCACCGAGAGCAGCCGGCTGGCGACAAAAGGTTTCTCCACGAAATCGTAGGCCCCTTTGCGTACCGCTTCCAGTGCGACTTCAATGGTGCCATGACCGGAGATCATAACGACCGGAATATCTGGGAATTTCTTTTGCAGCTTTTCCAGAAGCGCCAGTCCCCCGGAAGAGTCTCCATCTAGCCACAGGTCCAGAAAGATCATGGTAGGTTTGTGGTGTGCGACGAGATCCCATGCCTCAGCGGAGCTGCTTGCCAGCAATGCGTCATATCCCTCGTCCTCGATGAGCTCCCCTATGAGGCGCCGCACCTCCGGCTCATCGTCCACAATGAGGATATTGGGGGTCATGCCTGCTGGCCCCTGTCCTTCTCCAAGAGGAACGTCAAACACACTTCTGCACCCTTTCTCCGATTCTTTAATACCATGGATCCTTTATGGTCTTGCACGATCTTCTTGGCGATCGCAAGACCGAGGCCTGTGCCTCCCTGGGAAAAAGTCACGTAGGAATCGGTGAGATCCTCTAGGCGCGCTTCCGGAAAGCCGGGACCATTATCCAAGAAGGTTATTTTAACATTTTTCTTCCCTTTTGAAAGACAGATTTCGATCGCTGGGGGTCTCCCCAGAGGAGTGGGGCCTTCTAGCAAAGCGTGCGCTGAGTTCTTGAGGAGATTGAGAAATGCCTGTTGGAGGAGCCTTTCGTCCCCCTCGATCGTCGCGGCACTCTCTTCCTTCTTGCAGGTGAGCGTGACCTGAATGGTGGGGTAAGTCGTGCGCGCGAGAAACACCGCTTGCTCACAGAGCTTCTGCAGGTCGCAGGTACGCAAGCTGGGCTCGGGGAGGCGCGCAAAGAGGCTGAACTCATCCAGAAGCTTGCGGATGGTATCCACTTGCTGCGTAATGGTCTCCGTGAGCCTTTCGAAGGTATCAAGCTCCGTTGCGATTTGCGCGCTGTATTTCCGATGGAGGCGCTCCGCCGCAAGCTGAATAGGTGTGAGTGGGTTCTTGATTTCATGAGCAAGACGGCGCGCCACATCTCCCCAAGCCGCCTTCTTCTGCGCGGCAATGAGATCCGTTAAGTCGTCAAACGTCACCACCCATCCATCGAATTGGTTCTCGCGGGACGTTGGCGTGAAGCGCAGCAAAAGCGTCCGCCACTCTCCGGATAATTTGAGAGGGATTTCTGCCTCGTGTAGGTTTTTGAGAGGATCGCGGGCTGCTTCTTCCATGGTTGCCGCGAACTCTGGGAAAAATCCGCCAAAGTCTCGACCTATGCAGGGCGATTTTTCCACCTTCAAAAGGGAGATGGCAGTTTTGTTCAGAAAAAGAATGATGCCCTGCGCATCCACGCGAATGGTGCCACAGGAAATGCTGGAAAGGACGTTTTCGACAAACTGGTGGCGTTCCTCAAGAAGGGCATTGGTATGCGCGAGCGCGCGCTGCTGCTCCTGCAATTCCTCCGCCATCTCGTTAAAAGTGCGCTGCAAGAGGTGGAGCTCGTCGCGCTGATGCCCCTCTTTCAGGGGAATGCGGATCGCCAGGTTCCTGGCCTTCATACTCCGCGTTGCTGAAATCAATTGACTGATGGGGCGTACGATGTCTGAAGAGACAGCGAGAGCAACAATCATCGAGGAAAAAACAAAGAGCAGCGCCACGAGCAGAAAGGTGAAGGCAAATGTGACCTCTAGCTTCCATCGCTCGGAGAAAGTCCGCATGTAGTCGCTGACCATTTTCCGCACCCTTGTGAGGTGTGTCATGACTTGCGCATCGACATCTCTCCCCACGAGGAGAAAAGCGCGTTCTCCTCCGAAATCAAGGCCCACTAGGGCGCGAATATGTCCGGAAGATGCGTTGAGCAGCACCGCGCTTTGGTGCAACGCCTCTTCCAGGGCTTGACGCCGAACATTTTCAAACTCCAGCGCATAACTGAGGGGAGTGCGTGCCATGACCTCGAGGGAAGAGTCGAGGAGGATGGCCTCAGAGAAGGATTTCAAGGAAGAGATCTTCGTCAAAATGGCGCAAAGCGCCTCTTCTCTGTCCAGGACCTCCGGGATATGCGTCTCGACGAGCTGCGCCATGGTAGAGGCGTCTGCAAGGATTTTTTTCTTGTGTTCCTCAAAATACGTTTCTGCGACCCGGAGGGACTCTTGCAAAGATTGCTGATGCCGCTCATTGAACCAGGACTCGAGGGCTCCGTGGAGGAAAGTGGCGGCAAAAAGCGCCACAGAGAGGGAGGGGACGACCGTCAAGAGGGAAAAAATGGAGACAAAACGCCCTTGCAAGCGCGCGCCCGGGAGCTTTTTGCGATGCGCAACCCATAGGGCAAGAAAGCGTCGTCCAACGAGGTAAAATAAAATAAGGCCGAGGAGAATGTCTCCGTAGATGACGGCAAGCGCATAGCCGTTATAGGCGAGGGTTTTTTGCGCGATTTCTATGTAAGTGACGGCGCTGAGGACGGTTACCAACGCAAGGAGAAGGGAGATCCAATGGTTGCGGATAGGGTGTAACAAGGTAGATGCGACTTTGTACCCGATGGGACGGTGCAGCAAGCTTCTCTCCTGTTGAGTTCTCATTGTGTAGCATTTTTGATGGTGGAAGACGACTGAGGCGAAGTAAGGCTTTTTACGGCAGCAGCGGGCTGGGTCCCGTAGGAGGAGGGAAGCGGGAGAAAGCTTGCTCTGACTCTTCTGTGAGAGGCCCTTCGAAGGTAACGGTGTGTTCATAGTCGGGTGTGGGATCAAAGTTGAGGAGCACCGCGGCCATTCTGCGGAGATACGCCAGCACATTGGCTTTGGTGATGCGATGCTTTCCCGCCTTAATTGACCGAAGAATATAGCGATTCACCCCTATGCCGTAATGAATGTGGTCATAATAGTTGGCTGTATTTCCTGTAATCTCCGCCACATCGTCGAAGGTGTAAAGGTGGATGTTGGGGGAGGGTCTATGTTTGGCTCTCGCCCAGCATCTTCTCCTTAATCGACAAACTGAGGAGATTCTCACCCCTGCCATCGTACCGGAACCTACCCTCTTTCACGCGCAAGAGAAAAACATCGCCTCTTAAACCATTAAACCCAACACAACGCCGCTTCGCGAAGCTCCAAAAGGCCTCCATGCTGTTAATGGGGTTCTTGCCCCTAGCAAACTCATTGTGGCAAGGGAAAGGTTCGGCAGTGGTCGTCAATAAGCAGTCCATTATGGGCCTTTCAGGTACGCGTAGGGACGTCTGACCCTGCAAGAATTCTCCCCTGAGTATATAGGGAATAGCTCCTCTCTTGAGGAGAGTCAGGCTTTCTGGAAGCGAAGTGAACGAAGGGGTACGCAATGGAAGAAGTAGCCCAGAAAGCGTCTAACAGAGGTGGCAAATAGACCGTACCGAAGGGCATGAAGGGTGTCCCCCCGCATACCTCCTCCCGTCTTTCTTCCATGCTCCGTAGAGCCCGCAGCAAACAAACGCCGCAGTCTTTCCTACTGCTCCACAGCCTCTTTTACCCCGACCTTTCTTCGCTCCAAAAGACCTCTTATCCAGTACGAAGACGCCACAATCTCGAGAATTCTCCGTGTCCTCGCAGGAACAGGTTCGTTCCCTCCCGAAAGATGGGCAGTATTCCGGTGGGGTTTTGAGTAATATATTTGCCTAATTAGGCGTAGTTATTTTACATAACAGGAAGTATTCTGTAGGCCCTTAACTTATTGTAGTACAATGTAATTTGTGCCGACTAAAATCATCTAACCAACTCCATATATGGATATAAAAATATCTATAATTGGCATATTATTAATACTTTTTTAATAAAGTACCATTAAAGTCAAAAAATATACGCCAACCGCAGGAGTTTGGATGCCCCTATACACCAAGAAAGCACTGCTTATAGCGGTAGTACTCTTCTCATTCCTCCCCAAGGGAGAGGGCATGAATCCGACAAAAGTCATCACAACAGGAGAGGAGCGGCTGCTGTGTGCGATGACCAGCGATCCTGCCAGGTTGCAACACATATTGTTGCATTTTGTCAGCAATAAGGCCGATATTCAGGGTATTATTTCCCTCATTGACATTAGAGAGAAACTCCTCCATGGCATTTTGTGCCTAGAAGGCGAGGATCCAACAGGATTTGTACAAAACATGGTAAAATACTTCCTGGCAGAAGCTAAGCGAAAACGCTCCTCTTGCTTTTTCGGCAGAGGAACCGTTTTGATGCCGGACGCATCGAATCCAGATATACGGATCCTCACTACGGGATTGGAGCTAAGAGGAGCCCTTGTAGGCGTGAATGAACGGTATCGCTTCTACATGTTCTCTCATAACAGGAAAATCGCAAAAGTTAAGGGCGGAAAGCTTTATAAATTTAACCCCGCTGGCAGGGCACGTCTCGTAGAGGGCTTCTCGGGAGGGAGAGATATGGAATTAAGAATACACCTTCGACACTATACAGATTCCCATGGAGCACTAGTAAGAACGGAAGGCACTCTTTTCTCTGCGTTGAGTGAAGAGCTCTTGGGTGAAGTACTGCACTACGAAAAGGAAGTAACGCCGTTCTCCCATCTTGTAAACTTTTTGGAAACAACCTACACGGGCGATGCCTATAGGTGGGTGCAAGACCGTCAAGAAAATTTGTACGATCTCGTCTGCAAATTTCGCGCAGAATTGCCTCAAGGGGCGGATCTCCAGCAGGCTCTTTTCTGCGTCACTGGGAAAGCTTTGGGAGGAACCATAGGAAGGGAAGAGCAACAAGAACTATGTGGACACCTTTTTTCTCTGCTTCATTAAGCGAGAAGCGAAGGGGGCGGAAGAGCAGCGCCCCCTTCCCCTGTTCTTGGATGTTAACGGAAACTTCTTTGTTTCCAACCCAGATAGAATGAAGTCTCTTGAGAAAAACGGTACAAAAAACAATTCGCAAGAACAGTAGTGCTGACGTTTCGCGTGTTCTCTCCCCCCCCCCCACCGTTAAAGAAAAACTCCATGGAGGAAAACACCATTAACTATACTTATGAGCGCTTTTGAAAGTTAATATTGCTGTAGGGTGCTGAAAAGAATTCTCGAGAGTTTAGTTTGACGAGAGTCACTACGTTGCTGAACCCTCGTAGAGAAGCGTTTAACCAAGCTTTAATGACTTGAAAAGTAACTGGGCAGAATGTGAGTTCCGATATAACAACAGAACCTCATCAGTGCGCCATATACCGACTAAAATAATCTAGTCAGTCTACAATTTGGATATAAAATACTTACTAAATGACATATTTTAAGACTTTCTTAACACAATACGATTAATATCGAACGACAGTCAGTGGCAGTAAATGAACGAGTGCAAAAAAAGTTACTGCTTGTTGCGGTCACATTCTTGTCATTCCTTCCTAAAGGAGGAGGAATGTCTCAGCCCGGAACAATAACGGGCGAAGATATAAAGCCTCTTCAGGCGGCAATTAACGATACGCGCAGACTGGAGCACATACTACTTCATTTTGCTCAGGATGAAGCTGCAATTGAGGGAATCATGGGTCAAGCTCGCATGGGTGACAAGAAGTTTCATGGCATTCTGTGTCTAAATGGCGAAAATCCAGTAAAATTTGTACAAGAAACGTTGTTCCACTTCCTTGAGGAAGCCAAGCGAAAACCCAATTCCGATTTTCTTACAAAAGGTGAAGCGTTGCTTCCATTGGGGCCAGAGGATCCGAACGCAAAGATTCGTGTCACGAAACTTTCCCTAGAAGGAACCCTCCCAGGTGTAGATACAGACAAATATAGTTTTCACCTGTTCCATTTTGGAGAGAAAGTTGCAGAAGTCAGGAAGGGAGTACTTTACAGGATTGATCCCGACGGCGGAAAATATCCCATTGAGGATTTCTCTGGAAGTAGAGACATGGAACTCTCAATGTTTCTCCGGTGTTACGTTTCGGATCGGGATATAGTAAAGGCGGAAGGTACTCTCTTCTCTGCGCTAGAAGAAAAGGTTTTTTCCACGGTCCTCTTTGAACCGATCCAAAAGCTGGAAGCCTTTTTGGTGGACTCTGCGCCCCAAATTGCCGCGCTAGGTGCACATGAGTGGTCTCAAGACAATTCAGACCTGTACAATCTTCTTTTTGAGGCTAAGGAGTGTGCCGTGTCTAAAAGGCTGGACTATAGGAACGTTCTCTCCACTGTTATCAGAAGAAGCCTGAACGGAACTGCCGTAGGATCGGCTGAACGAACAATGCTATTCGGATATTCTATGGACCTGGTTTACTAATCAATCGCAAAGAGGAGTGGGAGAGAATAGCTCTTTCCCACATGCGCTTGTGCTCTGACGGAAACTTTCCTTACACTAACCCGAAGGGCGTTGAGCCCGTTAAGGAGCAGAGTATGGGAAGGAACCTTGCAAAGGCAGTCGCTAGTTTGACAGTTGTATTGGCGTTTTGTGGCGTTACGGTAAAGGGGAGTTCTATGGAAGGGGTATCCATATACCCCGATATAGAAGAAACTGAATTCGGAAAGCGACCCATTTTTCGACTTGTCAAAACCGACAGGAAAGTTATGAAAAGTGACTATCTGAAAGGGGTAGGGGGATCTGTAGTTTTACCTCAAACGCCAGAAGAGCTGGAAAAGCGCTACCAGCAGTATGCAAAGGTGGGGGATGTTTATAAGCTGATAGACTGTGACTGTTTTCAGAAGGAGGGTTTTCTAACGTACGAGATCGTCTTCTCCTGCTTTGAAAAAGCAAGCCCGGCGGACCTTTTCCCAATGCTCAGGAGCTACGCCACTCTCCTGCGGAAACACTCAAGCGGGACTTTTGTCTCTTTCTTCTCGGGAGGGCTTGATCATAGTTTGAGTGGAGCACGTACCATGTTGGAACGGTCGCGCGATGCGTGTGACATGACGGACAAGGACCTGTTCCTGGACGTTCTTGCTGAAGAATTTGATAACATTTCCGGACTTTTCAAATCTCAATAGACGTTTATGTTCCTACTCTCAATAAAACAGCCGTTCTAAAGGAGAACTTCTTGCTAGTAGTCGTGCCGAGGATGACTCCATTCGGCAAAACAGGAATGTAAGGTTCAGGGTGCGAAGAAACGTAGATGAAGAGGGACTGTATTCTTGTAGAAGGAGTTTTGGTCGTGCTTTATTCGGGGACATACGCGTGAGACGAAAGAAGACCCTAATTTGGGTTGGCATGGTTTTGTTGGGATAGAGGCTACAGCGAGTAGTAAGGATGCTCCTCAAAATGAAGCAACGGAAGATTTTAGAGGCGATTGTTGTTGGCTCCTCAGGGGCTCTGAGTGCCTTTTCCGAGGTTGATGCAATGTGGTGGGATCTTGATTCCCTCCGGAGCGTGGCTGTTGTTCAAGGAGAATTAGTTACACCCTCTTCTCAGCCTGAAGAAGGTGTTGTGTTATGGCTAGGCACAGAGGCCGCTCATGCTTGGGGGCCTGATTGGCGCTTTAGCTTGTGTTACGTTGTTGTTCCCTGGAACATGGAGGTGCTGGGTGTGAGGTGCTTCGAAGGGTGTCACTTTCTCACCGCTGTTGTCTTCGAATGGGGTTCTGCACCCCGAGTCATAGCAGAAAGAGCCTTCGCTGATTCCGGCCTTCAATCTTTCACTATTTTTGCGAGTGTGGGGGTTCTTGGAAACGAATGTTTCGCAGATTGCCAATCTCTTGCCTGCGCCGTCTTTGAGGTTGGTTTTCCGCTCCGGACTATCGGGAAGGGGGTTTTCGCACGTTCTGGTCTGCAAGCATTCACTATTCCCGCGGGCGTGGAGGTGCTGGCTGCAGGGTGCTTCGACAGTTGCCAATCTCTCACTTCCATCGTTTTTGAACAGGGTTCTAAACTTCTAGCCGTAGAAGAAAGGGCGTTTGCCGATACCGGTCTGCGATCCTTCACTATTTTTGCGAGCATAGAGGTGCTTGGGAAAGAATGTTTCGCAGGCTGCCAATCTCTTGCCTGCGCCGTCTTTGAGGTTGGTTCTCCGATCCAGACTATCGGGGAGGGAGTTTTTGCCGGCTCTGGTCTGCAAGCATTCACTATTCCCGCGGGCGTGGAGGTGCTGGCTGCAGGGTGCTTCGACGGTTGCCAATCTCTCACTTCCATCGTTTTTGAACAGGGTTCTAAACTTCGAGTCATAGAAGAAAGAGCGTTTGCCGATACCGGTCTGCTGTTCTTCCATGTTTTTGCGAGTGTGAGGGTTCTTGGAAACGCATGTTTCGCAGACTGCCAATCTCTTGCCTACGTTACCTTTGAGGTCGGTTCTCCGCTCCAAACTATCGGAGAGGGAGTTTTTGCCCGCTCTGGTCTGCAAGCATTCACTATTCCCGCGGGCGTAGAGAAGATTGGAGAAGGCTGTTTTGCCTATTGCCAATCGCTTTCCAGTGTTGCCTTTGAGGGTGGTTCGCATCTCCAAACTATCGGGGAGGGAGTTTTTGCCGGCTCTGGTCTGCAAGCATTCACTATTCCCGCGGGCGTGAAGGTGCTGAGTGCAAACTGCTTTGCAGGTTGTCAACTTCTCACCGCCCTTGCCTTCGAACCGGGTTCTCAACTCCGAGCCATAGGAAAAGCGGCCTTTATCGACTGCGCCAACTTGCCGTCCATTTGCATTCCCGCGGGCGTGGAGAAGATTGGAGAAGGCTGTTTTGCCTATTGCCAATCGCTTTCCAGTGTTGCCTTTGAGGCTGGTTCGCATCTCCAAACTATCGGGGAATGTACCTTCCTTGCTTCCAGTATATGCTCCATAGGGATCCCCGCGAGCGTAGAGGAGATTGGGGAATGTTGTTTTCTGGATTGCCAATCGCTTGGCTCTGTCACCTGCAACAGTTCGCGATTTATCGTAGTGCGTCGAGGCTGTGGGTGGGAAGTTTATAAGCGCGAATGACCAGGAAAGACTTCCGCTATTCTGATCTTTTCATAGGAGGAAGTCCGAGAATAGGGCCAGAACGCCTGATCATCCGAGCAGCGACGACAGCGGCGTTCCATCCTGCTGCGGTATGACCGAAAGTTTGAGGAGTTGCTTTCGGCTCGTCTAACAGGACATAGACGAGATAACGCGGAGAAGAGGCCGGGAAGGCGCCCACGAAGGTGCAGATGTTGGCATCCTTGCGGTATCCTCCTCTCTCTCTCACTTTCTCTGCTGATCCTGTTTTGCCAATGACAGAATACTCTTCCACTTCCGCTTTACGGCTTGTCCCTGCCGTCACAACCAGACGAAGAAGGGAACACACCTGGTGAGAGATTTTTTCCGATAGGATGCGTCGTCCAGGTCCTGCCGACCCCGTCTTCAAGATCGTCGGGGTATGGTAGAGACCATTGTGGATGATACCCCCCACCACGGAAGCAAAGTGCAAGGGGTTGAATGCAATGCCATGTCCAAAGGCAATGGTTGCAGAGTTCACCTCTCCCCAAGACTTAGGATACAGCGGCGCCTGGATCTCACAGAGCTCGAAGGGAAGCGCCGACAACAGGCCTAGTTTCTGGAAAAAACTGCGTTGTGCTTTCGCGCCAATTTTCATCGCAATTTTGGCAGATCCGATGTTGGAAGACCGTGTTAAAATCTCCGCGACCGTCAAGGCACGTCCCTCTCTATGAAAATCGTGGATGGTGAAGCGTCCGATCCTGAGCGGTTCGCTGACATCAAATTGCGTGTGGATGGTCACCAACCCACTCTCCAAAGCCAGTGCCGTATTGATGATTTTGGCCGAGGAGCCAGGTTCAAAGACCGCGCAAGTCGCTCGATTGAAAAGCGCTTTCGTCGAAGCCGTCTTGACCTGATTGGGATCAAAATCAGGAAGAGACACTAACGACAGGATTTCCCCCGTTTCCAAATCCATCACAAGGCTCGCAGCGCCCAGAGCGTTAAATTCCTGCATTCCTTCGATGAGAATCTCGCGCACTGCGTGCTGCAGGGTCATATCTACCGACAGGGCGATGGGCTCCGAAGAAGAGGACAGGGCGGCGTCAAACGCCTTTTCAGCTCCCGCAATTCCATGATTATCGGTGTCTGTGAGCCCAACAATATGGGCAAACAACGCCCCATCGGGATAAACGCGTCGCTCTGTCTTCTGAAAGGACACTCCAGGAAGACCAAGTCGCAAGACCCTCTCCTGTTCGGTGGGCGTAAGATGGTGCTTGACCCAAACAAATCCTTTGGGAGAAGTAAAACGCCGCACAAGCTCTTCTGGATCGAGATCGGGGAGCGCCCTGGAAAGGCACCGCGCATCATTCACCGGATCGAGGAGATCTCTGGGATTGGCGTACACGGAAACCGTTGGCAAGCTCGTCGCAATGAGCTCTCCCTGGCGGTCCGTAATGTCTGAACGCGCAAATCGCGCAGGCGCTTCAAGGGAGGCAAAAGAAGTACCTTCTAGGGCTTCTCCAAAGACCATCACCTGGAAAAGCTTGGCGATGATGAGGCTCGCGAAAAACACAAAGACACTCATCCCGAGAACAATGCGTTGCCGACGTTTTTCTACAGACTGGCGTAGCGATTCTCCGTACTTGTCCATTAAGTGCAGAAGATCGTGCATACCTGCCTTCATCCTCTTAGGGCTCTTTCCGCTGGGGGGCCTTCAAGACCTCCTCCTCCGCCTCGATGAGACTCCCAAGCGCGTCGCGCACAGGGGCAACGCGGAGAAAATCCTCTTTTGGCATCAGCTGCTTCGGCATGAGGGGCGCAAATCCCAAATGCTTCTGCGCTAGCTTCTGTACGCGCTGGGCATCGGTTGCATACTTCCATTCCGCCTTGAGCACGTGGTGCTGCTCTTCCTCCTTGTCGATGGCTCGCAAGAGAGCGCGCACATTCTCTTCGATCTCCACAACACGATACTTTGAGTAACACAGCACAAGACCGCACAGTATGCCGAGAGATAAGAGTAAGAGGACAGATCTGCGCATCACGGCTGCTTCACGCCGACTCGCATTTTGGCCGAGCGCGCTCGCGGATGCATGCGTTTTTCCTCCTCAGAAGGCGTCATGGGCTTTTTGTACAGAGGGGCGAAAGGGCCTTTCCCAGGGAGAGGCTTGCCTGAGATCGGATCGACAGGCGCCTCCGGTCCGTTGAGAAAGCGCTTCACCAGCCGGTCTTCCAGGGAGTGAAACGCGACCACGACCAATCGCCCCCCGGCCTTGAGGTACTTTTCCGCATGAAGGAGCGCCTTTTGCAACTCTCCCAACTCGTCGTTTACAAAAATCCGGAGGGCTTGAAAAGTGCGGGTCGCAGGATCTCTTAGGGGAGAACCCCGCACGACAGAGGCGACAAGGCGCTGTAGATCCCAAGTCGTTTGCAAGGGCCGTTTACGGCGCGCCTCCACAATTTTCCTGGCAATAGCACGCGATTTGGGTTCTTCTCCGTAGGTCCACAAGATTTCCGAAATCTGCTCCTCCGGAAAAGTGTTCACCACCTCCGCAGCGGAGAGAGCGTTGGCGCCCATCCTCATATCCAGCGGACCCTTTTTCTGAAAGGAAAATCCCCTCTCTGGTACGTCAATTTGCATCGCAGAAACCCCGAGATCTAGCACCATTCCATCAAGGGTTGTGTATCCCGCCCGAGCGAGCAGGGCGGGGATCTCTGAGAAGCAAGCTGTAAAAAATTGGAAGCGCTCTCCAAATTGCTCGCGCAACGACTGTGCATAAGGAAGAGCGGCCGAATCCCGATCGCAGGCAAGAACGCGGCAGGTGCAGGAGGAGAGAAGAGCGCGGCTATACCCTCCCGCACCAAAGGTCCCGTCTAGGTACGCCCCCCCCTCTCTTGGAGCGAGCTGGGTGAGGAACTGAGAGAGTAAGACCGGTTTGTGCATAACTGGAAAAGAGCTCCCTCTGTTTCTACAAGCGCTCAAACGCATCCTCGTACTCTAGCAGAAAAAGTCCCTCCTGCAGATGACGTCCTGAGCATGGGCTCTTCCTTCGATTTGACGTTCCTTCCCAGTGAAATTTACGGTTTTTTCATTCTCGTCACGTTAACTGTCTGCAACCTGTCCTGCGCCACGCGCACAGTCAAAAACAAAGGTGACAAAAATGAAACAGCAAAGACGTTTAGGAACGATGGTCGCATGGGCTTTGGGAGTGCTGGGAGCATGTCCCGCAACTGAAGCGATGCGGCAGCTTCTGGAAGAGTCTCCCGACGGACAAGAGCGGGTTATCCTTCCCGCAGAGCTGAAAACGCTGCATGCGAGCCTTTTCGCCAATCACTTCGCTCCTTTCTCTGTTACTTTTGATCAGGGCTCTCGTTTTACGGAGATAGAAACACACCTTTTCGCTTATTCCAGGATTCAGTCCGTTATCCTTCCCGCAAGCGTAGAAGTGCTTGAGGCAAGTTGCTTCGCCCATTGTCCATCGCTCATCTCCGTCATGTTTGAAGCTGGTTCCTACCTGACCATCATCAGGGAGAATGTTTTCCAAGATTCTACTTTGCAGTCCATTGTGATCCCTGCGCGCGTGGAGGTCATGGGTGCACGGTGCTTCTCGGGGTGCCACTCGCTTGCTACCGTTGTCTTCGAAGCGGATTCCCGACTCGCGAGATTGGAGGAAGGCGTTTTCTGGAGCTCTAGCCTGCCCTCTCTCACCCTTCCGGCAAGCGTAGAGGTGATGGCAGAAAAGTGTTTTCAATTCTGTCAGTCTCTTGCTGCGCTTGCCTTTGAGACCGATTCTCGGTTGAGAAGCATAGAGGCGGACGCCTTTGCTTATTCTGGCTTGCCCTCTATCACCCTCCCAAGGAGTGTGGAAATGCTGGGAGTTGGGTGTTTCAGATACTGCCGATCTCTTGTCTCCCTTGTCGTTGAGGAAGATTCTCGACTCGGAGATGTGGGAAGCGAAGCGTTTGCGGGAACGCTTTTGACAAGCATTGATTTCCCGGGTGGAGTGGCTCTTGGGGACTGTGTGTTTCAAGATTCTTGCATCCGAGAAATATACCTTGGAGGTGCCTTAGTGGACACTTCCAGTGACGCTTACGCAGGTGCCAAAATGCTGCAAAAACCGAAAGTGAGACAGGATGCACCACCCCCCAAGCCCTCTGAGGAGGGACGTTTGCAGGCACAGTTCCTCCTCAGCCAAATACAGGCCCAAGATCCGGCGTCTCCGATGGATACGAAAGAGATGCTGAAAGAGCTTTCCCCCCTCGTCCAGATGCGGAACCTAGAGGATCTGAACAATGCCTTGGCTTCCTCCAGTTCTGGCGTTTCTGTGCACTCCGAGATGCATCTCCGGCAGCAAGGAGGGCTGCAGCGTACTGACCAACCTCTAGGTCTGGCTCTCGACGGAACAGGACCCTTTCAGAGCGCCAAAGAAGGCCTCTTGGGCAAATCCGCGGGCCTCTCCCTCCAAGATTGGTCCTTGCCGCAAGGGGGTCAGGGGATGGAAACCGGCGATGGCTCCCATGATGCGATTCCTGCTTCAGGGGCCTTCCGAACTGGGGTCTCGGGGGAGGGTGGATTGAGCATAATTGCCTCAGGCACTCTGGAGCGCTCTCCCACAGATCTTGCCCACGAACTTTCCGAAATGATCCGCGCCCAATACGCTGCCAGTACCAAAGTCCTCTCTACCCTCGACGATATGCTCGATATGTGCAACGTATCAGACGCGCCAAATGCCTGAAAACATCCTTAGCCCCTCCACAGCAACTACGTAGCTTTGCTTTTGTTGTGCGACAAAGCTACGCGAGGCTGAAGAACCTTTACTCAGGAGAAGGAGTCCAGAGTATAGGTAGTGCTCCATCATTCGGAGTATTGAGCCGTGGCCCAATAACAGTGGGCTGCGACGGCTTAGCCGCCTTGAAGTTCAACGGAGCCGGATAACGATAGCGCCTACGATGGCCTCCCTCCGCCCGAAGAAGGGCAAGATCTCGTAGCCTCGCACACTCTCCACGAGAGTTCTCATTGAACAGTGCCCCTGTGTGTCTGTTCAAATCATCGTACCTCCCATCCCTCGTTAAATTAAGATATCTGCTTTTCGTAGGACTATCGGCTCCCATGGGCAGCAACACTGCCGTAGCTTCGTTCGGAATTGAATAGAATGCCCAAGTCCTCTGATGATCCAATGTCTCTCCATTCCAAATGACTGTCAGATCTACACGCCCAAACCTCGACTTCAAGCTGTCACCAACAGCTTCCTGTTTATTCATGTTTCTCGCTCGTATGACCACTTGGCCTGGCAGAAGGAATCTCATCTCCGATTGATCGTTCTCCGACTGGGAAGAATCGGGAGACATGGCCTGCGCAACCATTCCATAGCAAAACAGCACCCCTAACATCGATCCTAATATTTTTCTCATTGTCTTTTCCTTTATTTTAATACAGTACATTTCGTACCATAATATACATATAGTGAAAAAAATAAAAAAGACAAGCAGAAAAAAATATAATGGACAAAAGTCGTCGAGTTTTGGCAATTTCTTCGGAAGGCAGAGTTTCGCCTATGCTGCGCGCAGCGAGGCCTCCCAAGGGACCTACACTGCTGACCAAGAAGGGTATGAGACAGAGTCATGAGATATGCATACTCCACCCTATCCATTCCCACTGCGAAAATCTGTGTTTCTATAGCTTGTTCTACCGGAGAATTCGTACATAATGCACAGCAGACAGAGGCAACGAACCATGGGACAGCACAAGGGTTTTCGCACGATTTCTGTGTTGATTCTGGGAGTGCTGAGCGTTCCTTCCAAGCCTGAAGCGATGCAATCGGAACGGGCCCCTGGTATTTCTGTTTTCCCTAGAAGAGGGGTCGCTCGTGCGGGGAGATTCGTTCCGTTTCCTATCATTGAATCCTGCATAAACGACCAGATGGTAGGGGGCATTGCTTGGAAAGCCTGTCGGTGTTTTCCCTTACAATCCCTTGTTGTTCCCGCCTCCGTGAAGGGGATGGGAGTTGGATATTTCGAAGATTGTCGTTCTCTGGTCTGGGTTGTTTTCGAATGCGGTTCTCAGCTCCGAGACATTAAAGAGCGCACTTTCGCAAATGTCGGTTTGAGGGCTATTGCGATTCCCAAAAGCGTTGAGACAATCGGAGAGTGGTGTTTCGGGAATTGCGATTCTCTAGCCTTGGTTACCTTTGAAGTTGGCTCTCGACTCCAAGACATTGGGGAAAACGCCTTCTTTGATTCTGGCGTGACAGCCATGATTCTGCCCGTAAGCGTTGGAAAAATTGGAAAGAATTGTTTCATGAATTGCGATTCTCTAGCCTTGGTTACCTTTGAAGTGGGATCTCGACCCCAAGACATTGGGGAAAACACTTTCTTCAATGTCGGTTTGAGGGCTATTGCGATTCCCAAAAGCGTTGAGAGAATCGGAGGGTGGTGTTTCGCGAGTTGCCTTTTTCTAGCCTGGGTTACTTTTGAAGTTGGCTTTCGACTCCAAGCCATGGGAAAAAGCGCTTTCTTTAATACCGGTTTGAGAGCCATTACCCTTCCCACCAGTCTTGAGAGGATTGAAAGGGAGTGTTTCATGAATTGCCGATCTTTGACCTCGTTCACCTTTGAAGCGGGATCTCAACCTCAAGAAATAGGAGAAAGTTCCTTCGCTGGTTCTGGCGTGACAGCCATGACTCTGCCCGCAAGCGTTGGAAAAATTGGAAAGAATTGTTTCATGGATTGCCGATCTTTGACCTCGTTCACCTTTGAAGCTGGTTCTCAACTCCGAGACATTGGAGAAAGTGCCTTCTTTGGTTCCGGCGTGACAGCCATGATTCTGCCCGCAAGCGTTGGAAAAATTGGCAAGAATTGTTTCATGAATTGCCGATCTTTGACCTCGTTCACCTTTGAAGCTGGTTCTCAACTCCAAGACATTGGGGAAAACGCTTTCTCTAGTACCGATTTGAGAGCCATTACCCTTCCCGCCAGTCTTGAGAGAATTGGAGAGGGTTGTTTCGCGAATTGCCGATCTTTGACCTCGTTCACCTTTGAAGTGGGATCTCGACTCCAAGCCATGGGAAAAAGCGCCTTCGCTGGTTCCGGCGTAACAGCCATGACTCTGCCCGCAAGTGTTGAGACAATGGGAAGGTGGTGTTTTATGGATTGCCGATCTCTTATCTTCGTTGATTCTGAGGAGGGCTCCCGGCTCACGAGAATTGAGGCAAACACTTTCTCTGAGAGCCCTCAGGTGCAGCTCTCTCTTTTTCTCAGCAGCTTAATGGAGGCTAGCGCGACTGCCCCGCCCCTCTAAGTTGGGCAAGAAGAGACCAGCTTTCCGAGCAACAGGCGACCTGCTCCCTACTGAGTTAATTGCGGGAGATCTTTGAAGTACTCTAAGACGGAGGCGTCTTCCAGGGACTCCTTGTTCTTGATCTCTTTGCCATGGATCATGCACTTAACCGCAATTTCTGTGATCTTCCCATTCTTGGTGTGCGGAATAGCCGGCACCTGGAGAATCAGGCTAGGAACGTGGCGCGGAGTCGCATTCGTGCGGATCACGCGCTTGATGCGGTCTACGAGCTCTTCTGTCAAGGTCACGCCTTCAGCAAGCGCCACAAACAAGAGGACGCGCTCATCGTTGTTCCACTGCTGTCCCACTGCGACGCTCTCTAGCACCTCTTTGACAGTGCAAACCTGCTCATAAATCTCCGCCGTGCCAATACGCACCCCTCCGGGATTCAACACTGTGTCCGCCCGTCCTGAGATCACCACCCCATGATTCTTGGTGACTTCTCCCCAGTCTCCATGGCACCAGACATTCGGGAAGGATTCGAAATAGGCCTTGTGATACCGCTCTCCGGAGGCATCCCCCCAGAACCCAATGGGTTGCGAAGGGAACGTCTGCGTGCAGACAAGATCGCCCTGCTCTCCCGTGGCCACAGGTTTTCCTCGACTATTGAAGAATTCCACCTTCATTCCTAAGCCGCGCCCCTGCATCTCACTGGAAAAAACGGGGCTGATGGGGTTTCCTATCATGAAGCAAGAAACGATGTCTGTCCCCCCCGAAAAGACGTTCAAATGCACATCCTTTTTGATGTTTTTGTAAACGCTGGTCGCGGTTTCTGGGCTGAGGGGGGACCCCGTGACGCCCACCGTTCGGAGCGTCATGAGCCTATGCGTCTTGGCTGGACGGATTTCCATTTTGGAGATCATGTCCAAGTATTTGGCGGAAGTACCAAAGAAGGTCATATCCCAAGCATCCGCGTAGTCAAAGAGGATGTCCGGCCTGGGGTGCAGCGGAGAGCCGTCATACAGGAGCAAAGTGGCCTCAGAAGCCAGAACGGAAGTAAACCAGTTCCACATCATCCAACTGCAGGTTGTAAAGTAAAAGACACGATCGTTGGGAGTGATATTACAGTGCAGCTGGTGCTCTTTGAGGTGCTGCAGAAGGGTGCCTCCGGCGCCATGGACGATACACTTGGGTACCCCTGTGGTTCCCGAGGTGAAAAGAATGTAGATCGGGTGATTGAAGGGGAACTTCTTAAATTCCAAGGGAGGAACAGGACCCTTCCCAGAGAAAGTGGCGAAGTCGGTGACGCGCTTGCCGATCCCGCGAGGAAGGCCTGCTTCGATGTAGGGAATGATCACCAGTTTTTCGACAGAAGGTAATCCGTTGACGACCTCTGTGATTTTGTTGGTGTTATCAAAGGCTTTTCCCTTGTAGTAGTACCCGTCTACGGCGAAAAGCACTTTCGGGGCCACCTGACCGAAGCGGTCAATGGCACCTGCTGCGCCGAAATCGGGGGAACAAGAGGACCAGATCGCTCCAATACTGATCGTCGCGAGGGCGGCGATGATCGTCTCTGGAACGTTGGCGACGTATCCGGCAACCCGATCGCCTGGGACGACCTTTAGCTCTTTCAAGGCATGCGCAACGCGCGCAACCGCATCAAAGAGCTCCTTATACGTGTAGGTCTTCTGGACCTTGTCCTCCCCCCAGAACACCAGGGCGAGACGCCCATCTTGCCTTCGAAGCAAATTTTCTGCGAAATTCAAGCGCGCTTCTGGGAAATAATGGTGGCATTCAAAGCGCTTTTCCCCATTGGTGATGCGCTCTCCCTTGGTTTCCGCAATAACGCCGCAAAAGTCCCACACGCTATTCCAGAACGCTTGCGGATTCTTGACAGACCACTCCCACAGAGCCGGCATGCCGGGGAGCGAACAATGTTGTTCTTGCTCTATTTTATGAAGTAATCGATAAAGATTGGTCTGTGCAATTTGTCCTTCCGAAGGGCTCCAAAGGGGCTTTTTCATCGCTGTTTCTCCTGCAATCTATGGAATGTCCATTTTGGGATAAAATTATTACCAATTGGTAAACTAAGCACATTTTTTGCGCCAATTCATCAAAAATTCCCCAATATACTCCCGCATAGCGCCTCTCTCCCTTCTCCAGTCGGATTCCTGGGATGACAAGGCATGCAATCTCGAGTATCTTGCCGAGGGGCCCAGGTGGCGGAATTGGTAGACGCGCTAGATTCAGGTTCTAGTCTGTTCTGCAGGTGGAAGTTCGAGTCTTCTCCTGGGCACCATCGGGAGAAAACATGAAGGTTGTCTTGCACAAAGGGGATCTCCCTGCGGGAATGGAGTTCCCGAACGGAGTTGCCATCGATACGGAGGCGATGGGCCTGAAAATCGGCCGAGATCGGCTCTGCCTGGTGCAGCTCTGCGGAGGAGACGACGTCTGTCACTTGGTGCAAATTGCTCCTGTTCCTAGGGCAGCCCCGCACTTGGTGCGTCTCCTGGAAGACCGCACGGTATTGAAAATCTTCCACTTTGCGCGCTTCGATGTTGCTCTTCTGGAAAAGACTTTTCCGTGCACCGTCCGTCCTTTTTACTGCACAAAACTTGCCTCCAAACTTGTGCGTACCTACACGGACCGGCATGGTCTTAAAGAGTTGTGCAAAAGCCTGTTGCAAGTGGACCTTTCCAAGGAAGAACAGACGTCTGACTGGGGAAGCGAAACGCTCAGTCCAGAGCAACAGCGCTACGCGGCAACAGATGTCCTCCACTTACACGCCTTGAAAAAGCGGTTAGACGCGATGATGCTACGAGAAGAAAAGGTCGAGCTTCTGCAGGCCAGCTTTCGGGGGCTTGCAGAGATCCTGCTCCTAGAACAAGCTGGATTTGAGGCGGAGAGCTTGTTTCGCCATTAACTGCATGCTGCCGCTGTCCCCCCTCACGCGCTCTTATACCCTTCCCGGGAAGGCGCTTCTCTTCGGAGAATACGGCCTGCTCCTCGGTCTCCCGGGGGTCGTCGTCACGCTTCCTGCCTTCCCGATGGAGGTGGTCTGCAGCCTCATCCCTGCGAAAGGGACGCCGGAGGTTCGGATCAAGAGCGCTTTGTTGCCAAAGCAACACCTCACTCTGCGCGGAGGAGAGCGGGGATTTTTCCCGAGCCTGCTCGCTCCTTATCAGGAGGTGCTGACCCATTTTCGACGGAAAGGATACGACCTGACCATGGCGGTCACTCGGTATTTTCCCCCTTCCCTAGGGATGGGATCCTCTTCTGCTCTGCTTGCCAGCTTCCACGCGTTTCTCTTCTCTTTTCTCGATGCGGCACCCCCTCTGAGCTCCCCGATCTTCTTTGAGCGCCTACACACCAGCATCAACGACTGTCAAGGGGCGGGGAGTGGATACGATGCGACCCTCCAGCTCGCCGCTCAGGGGAGTTCCGTTCCTCAGTTGTGGAGGTACCAACGCGCACCTCATGCGGCCCTGCCAGATTTTTCGGTTTTGCCTCCTTCTTCAAAAAAGGCCGTTCACTATGGCACGATCTTGAAAACCAACAGGTATGCGAGAACCAAAAAGGCGTTAAAAAGATTCGCGACAAGCGGAGATCCCTCCTTGGCACAAGCGCATGGAGCGTTGGCGACGCGTTTTCTACAGGATCCCTCTCCGTCCCACCTTTTAGGCCTTATGGAAGAAGCGCAGCATCTCCAGAAGCAGCAAGGGATTCTGCCAAATCTTCCTCTGCTTCAGCGTCTGCGCGCAGCACAGGTTCCGTTCAAAAGCCTGGGGGCAGGATTCGGAGATTGTCTATGGTCTCCCTGGAAGGCAGAAGGCTTATCGGAATTCCAAGAGGCGATCGTAACGGAGGTGATTCTCCCATGCGCTTAGAGCTTTCTCCTGCTTTGCTCCCCATTTTGGAAAAAGCGCGACAGGCGGGTCTTGCACCCCGATCGGGGAGCTGCAGCGCACCTTCCAATATCGCTCTTATCAAGTATTGGGGAAAGGAGCCCGATGCGTTCCAAATCCCTCTCAACTCAAGCCTCAGCATGACCCTAGGGGGGTTCCGATCCTTCGTAACTCTGCGCTCCATCGAGCAGTCGGAGCACCTATTTTCTCTCAACGACGTCATGGTGCCTCTTCCCGCGCGCTTGCAGACGGTGTTGGACTTTCTCCTGCCATCCCTGGGATATCCCGGCGGCCTTTCCATCACAGGTTCCGGCAATTTCCCCATCGCTTGCGGACTGGCGTCCAGCGCTTCAGGAGGAGCTGCCCTTATCGGCGCCCTGTCCGATGCCTTCCGCCTCCAAGAGGTTTTGTCCCCCGAAGAGCACCTCTTGTGGCTGACAGAAGGCGCTCGCCTCTTCAGTGGGTCGGCCACACGCTCCGTTCTCCCTGCTCCTTTTGTCCTGTGGGAGCGCTTGGCGGGTCAGAAGGCAACGCGCACAAGAGCGGTGCCCACAGGTTTTCCTCCTCTAGGACACGGTGTCGTTCTCATGGAAGCGGGGAAGAAGCCCTTCTCGAGCAGTCGGGGTCACGAGGCGGCGCCCACCTCCCCGTTGTTTCTATGGCATCAGGCTACCGTTCCCCAGGCGCTCCAAGAAGTGCAGAAAGCTCTGCTCTCAGGAGATTGGCAGACGCTTGCGCAGCATACAGAGCAGGAGGCGTTTGCGTTGCACGCCATCATGCAGACGGCCCATCCTCCTCTGCAGTGTCTGCCGGAGAAAACCCAGACTTTCTTGAACGCCTTTCTCTCAGAACGCCATCGGCATGCCTTGCGGGCGATGATTTCCCTGGATGCGGGTCCGAATGTGCACCTCCTGTTTCTCGAAGAAGACAAATCTGCGTTAGAGTCTCTTCTAGAGATAATTGCAAAGGCGCAAAAAATGTCCTTTTCTGTACTATGGAACAATGCTTCTGCACCGATCGCACTTGGCAAAGATCAGGTGGATTCCCTGCCGAAGGCTCTTCTCCTTCAAAAGCACTTCTCCGGCTCATGACGGTACATGCCCACGCGGGGGGTAAACTTATTTTGGTCGGCGAGCATGCCGTTGTCTATGGACATCCCGCGGTCGCCATTCCCCTTCCTTCCCTCACGGTCGAAATCAGTGTGAACACTGCGCAGGAGCCAAATACCCTGTTCTCGGAAGAAGAATGGGGGAGGGTCATGCGCGCCTTCCTGCTCTGTCGCCAGCTCTTGGCGCGCCAATATCCTCCTATTCCGACAGGAGGCCTTCCTCCCTTGCGGATCCAGTCTTCTCTACCCCTTGGCAAGGGCTTGGGGGGAAGTGCGGCGGTGAGTATCGCGCTGGTACGGTTTTGCGCGCAATGGTTCTCGATCGATCTCACGGTGCGTGAAGTGGCCTCTTATGCAAACCAACTCGAGTCCATCTTTCACCATGCTCCCAGCGGGGTAGATGTCGAGACGGCCCTGTCCTCTGCTCCCCTCTTTTTCCAGAAAGGCCAACCAGGGCGCACGCTGCCCGCGCTTCCCCCTTGCAGTATCGTCCTGATCGATACGCGAGAGCATGCCTCTACGGAAAAGATGGTGCGGTGTTTGCAAAAACATCTGGAGGAGACCCCCGCCGACCATCAGCATTTGCAGGCGATAGGGTCCCTTGCCCAAGATGTGAGGCAAGCGATAGAGCAGCAAGATCTTCCACGGCTGGGCGCCTCTCTGACGCAGGCCCAGGGTCATTTGCGCGCGCTGCACCTATCGACGCCTGCCCTGGATCGCGCTGTAGCAACGTTGTGCGATAAGGGAGCGCTTGGGGCGAAGATGACAGGCAGTGGAGGCGGAGGAATAGCGTTCGGCGTGTTTTCCTCTCCGCCGGATCTCTCTTCGTTGCAAGCGTGCGGAGATACCTTTTTGTTAGACAGAACTCTGTAGATGCAGAAAAAGCACAACACACTGGATGTCCAGAACGAACGACGGCGTTCTGCCGCTGTGCGCAGGGCAGGATACAGTATCGCGGGCGTTGTCCTGGGTCTTATCGGCCTTTTCGCAGGCTTCCCCATCTTAAAGGAAGGGTTGTCCTCCCCTCCTACCTACGAACCCACGCCTTCCTCCCAGGGAGAAGAGCAGATCGTCGGATTATCGATGCGAGGAGAGACAGGGGACCCCAAAGAGCCCTTCTTTTTACTTTCCGATAAAGCGTACATGGTACAAAATAAGCAATACCTGGAGAATCCCTTCATGAAGGTTCCCAAGGATGGAAAGATGATCCGATATTGGGGAAAAGAGGGGGAGTTGGATATGGAGAAGAATATTCTCGTGATGCGACGGGATGTGCGCGCCCTCACAGAGTCCGGGATCCTTGTGATGACAGAAGAGGCCACCGTGGACGTAAAAAACAAAAAAGCGTGGGGCGAGGTGCCCGTCCGTGCCTTCTACCAGACTGGCCGTCTTACAGGAACTGCTTTCCGATACGATGGGAAACTAGGGCGCTTGTACGTTTCTGGTCTCGTGCGCATCACGGTCCATTGAAGAAGTAAGGGAAGCATGGTTTTCAAAAAGCGCCTTATTATTGGATTCCTATCGTCCCTCGTACTTTGCCCTCGCGTGTCGACCTCAAAGGAGGCGGTCAAGGCACCTCCTCCTGCGGCTCCCAAGACCTCCTCTGCCTCCAAGACTCCAGCTCCTGTTCCTGCAGACAAGAAGCCCGCCTCTTCCGCGCCGTTGCGCGCTCCTCCATCGGTTTCTCTCATTCCGCCCCCCCCACCGGCGCCTCCCTCTCCTGCGGCGCCTCCGGCTTCCTCTCAGAGCGAGAGTGAGCCTCTTGAAGTGACAGCAGACTCCTGCGTAGCGGATGAGAATGCCAACGTGGTGCAACTCAGTGGAAGGGTGGAGGCCATCCAAAAAGATCTGCACCTATGGGCCGATGAGGCGGAGGGAATTGCTCCTCCGGGCACGAAATTCGGTATGAAAAACCCAGAGATTGTGGAAGCACGTGGTCAGGTGGTGGCCAAAACTCCTACACAGATGGGATATGCAGATACGGCAATCTATAAAACGGAAGAGCAGCATCTGCATCTCCAGGGGAAGGAGGTGCATCTCATGGGGGGAGATCACCGTCTGACAGCGGCAGAATCGGCGGATTATTGGGAGAATGATCTAAAAGCGGTGGCGCGTAAAAATGTGATTTTGCATACGAGCGATAAAGTGATCAAAACCGATGAGCTTTGGGTCTTTTTTAAGCGAAACGAAGAAGGTAAATTGGAAATTATCTTCGCCTACAGTCCCATTCGTGTCTCCCTGGCGACTCCCGATGAGATTTTCATCGGGGATCAGGGGACCTACGACCCGAGGAGCGGGATGGCCACTCTAGAAGGAAATGTCAGTGTGACGCGTCTTTCCGATCAATCTCGCTTGTCAGGCGCTTATGCAACGCTGGATCTTAACACAGGGGTGTCGCATGTCTATGCGCATCCTCCTGCCTCTAGCAAGGCGGTTGTCGTCCCGATCCAAGGAAAGCTACCAGAGAAATAAGGTAAGCTATGCACGAAACGCACACCCTCTCTGCACGCAAGCTCTCCAAGAGCGTGGGGAAACGCGCGGATCGCCGTGTGATCGTCAGCGATGTTTCCATGCATATTCACTCGGGAGAGGTAGTGGCCTTACTGGGCCCGAATGGAGCGGGAAAAACGACCTGTTTCTCCATTTTGTGTGGATTGATCCCTCCCGAAGGAGGACAAGTCTTTCTGGATGATGAGGACATCTCTTGCCTTCCCATGTACCGGCGCGCCCGGTTGGGGATCGGGTATCTCCCTCAAGAACCTTCCATCTTCCGGGGATTATCGGTAGAGGAGAACATTCTGGCCGTTTTGGAACGCATTGAACCGAATGAGCAGAAGAGGCAGGAGCGAACACGCAAATTGCTGGAGGATTTTTCTATCGCGCATCTCCATGCCACTCCTTCCCTTGCTTTATCGGGGGGGGAGCGCCGACGGCTAGAGATCGCGCGGGCTTTGGCGACCGATCCGGCGTTTATCTTACTCGATGAACCCCTCGCCGGCATCGATCCCATCGCGGTAGGTGATATGCGCACCCTGATCCATCACCTCAAGGATCGGGGCATTGGCGTTCTCATCACCGATCACAATGTGCGCGATACCCTGACCATCGCGGATCGCGCTTATATCATGTTCGACGGCAAGATCCTTTCCGAAGGGTCTTCTGAGGAAATCATCAAAGACGAAAATGCGCGGCGCGTTTACCTTGGAGAAAGTTTTTCCCTCTACACCTAGAGGGGATGGAAAAATATAGACTCCGTTTAGACGCACGTTTTGCCCCTTCTCTTGTGGTAACGCCACAGATGCGACTGGCCGTCAAAATGCTCCAAATGAGCAATATAGAGCTCTCCGAGTTTTTGCGCCAAAAAACAGAAACCAACCCTTTTGTCCAGCTCGAGACCTCCGGCCCAAGCAGTGCTTTGCCATCAGACACGCAAGGTTGGCGCGCGGAGGTGGAGCCTACTGATCCCTTTGCGCAGGTGATCGCGCCTGTCTCTCTGCGGGAGCACCTCATGAAGCAGCTTATGCTTATGAGCTCCGATCCAGAGAAGTGCCTGCTTGGGGAAGTGATGATTGACGCCTTGGATCCCCGCGGCTATTTCCTTCCGCAGGCGAAAAGCGCCGTTGTAGAGGTCGCCAACGTCTCTCCTGAGCAGGTGGAGGCGCTTCAGCGGGAGATGCAGCATTTTACTCCCGTGGGGATTTTCGCTTCCTCCTTAGAGGAGTGCTTTAAGCTTCAGCTAGCGGATTCTGGGGTCTTAACGCCAGCCATGCTGCAAATTATTGACCACCTAGAGCTTTTCAAAAATGGGCAGTTTGGAGCTCTGCAGCAGCTTTGTCACATGGACATATCAGAGATCCGCCATTGCGTGCAAAAACTGCGCACTCTGGCACCCTATCCTGCCGCTTCTTTTAGTACTGAGCCAATTTGGCCCCGTATTCCGGATTTGATCGCGGAGGATCTTGGAGGGGGGGATTGGAGGATCACCGTCAACCCCGAGACGCAGCCCGCCATCTGCGTCGATCGCACCTATTATGCCGAGATTTCGGCTCGCGCGCGCGCGCAAGAAGAGCAAAAATTCATGCGCCAGAACTTCTCTCAAGCTCTATGGTTTGAGACCGTCTTGCAACAGCGTGCAGCAACCCTTGTTCGCGTCACCCGCGAGATCGTTCGCCAGCAAGAGGCTTTCTTCGAGAAGGGTATCCATTACCTGAAACCTCTCTGTCAAAGACAAATCGCAGAGGAGCTGGATGTGCACGAAAGTACGATCAGTCGTGTTGTTTCCTCGAAAAGCCTGTGGACTCCTGCGGGCATTTTCGATCTTCGCCTCTTTTTCTCCTCTGGCGTACCAGACTGCGGAGAGGAGAACATCGTGCGTACGAGCCGTTCTGTATCTGCGCGTCTCAGGGAATTGATCCAAAAAGAGTCTCCTGCCGCTCCATTATCCGACGACCAATTGGCAACCCTTCTGTTCCAGCAAGACCGCATTGCGATTGCGCGTAGGACGGTGACCAAGCACAGGAATACTTTACGGATACCGACCGCAACGGAGCGCTACCGCACAGGCCAGATCTCACAGTGGGAATCTCTTCACGAGTGAGCGTTTACGCGGATGCGCAATGTTGGGATGCTTCTCCCACAGGAAGAAATGACAAGGGGGAGACGGAGGCGGGGGTTCCTTGGAGAGGATAGGTGAACTCCCAGCTCTCTGGGCGCGCCATGAGCTCCGATACGAGTTGTGCGCTAAGGGCGTGCCCCGGGCGGTTCCCTGAAAAGTGCGCGACAAGAGGGGCTCCAAGAAGGGCCAAATCTCCCAAGACATCCAGGACTTTGTGCCGAACAATCTCGTTTTTGAAGCGCAGTCCACCAGGATTGAGGGGTTTTCCTTCTGAAAACACCACGGCATTCTCCAACGAGGATCCTTTCGCAAGACCTTGCGCTCGCAGCGCTGTCACCTCCTCAAAAAAGCCAAAACTACGCGCGGGCGCGATGTCCCGGAAAAAAGACTGTGTCGTGAGGGCGGATTCGTAGCTCTCCGGAGGAACCTGGTGCGCGCTATAATCGCACGCGACAGAGACTGAAAAGCCAGAGGATGCGGGAAACAGGGCTTCCTTCCGATTTCCCTCTTGGACTTCAATCGGTTTACAGATACGCAAAAAGCGGCGCTGCGCCTTTTGTACAAGCCGACCCGCTTTCTGAAGGGCCTGCACGTAGGGGCGTGCGCTTCCATCGAGAATCGGCACTTCCTCCGATGTCAGCTCGATGACAGCGTTATCGATGCCATACAAGAAGAGCGCGGCAAGTAGGTGTTCCACGGTTTGAACACATACCCCCTCCGCATTTCTCAGCGTTGTGCAGAGAGCACTTCTCTCCACCCATTTATGATGCACGGGAATACGGTTCTCTCGATCGGTAACATCCGCACGTACAAAAACAAGCCCACTCCCTTCAGGAGCCGGCTGAATCTTCATACGCGCATGCCTGCCCTGATGCGTCCCTACGCCCTCAAAAGCAATAAGCTCCCGAACAGTTCCCTGGAGGGGAGAAGTAAACACATCTACCACGGACACCTAGTGCTGTATGGACTATCAATGCGCCCATCATAAGGGAAAAATGACTCTAGAGTGTTGATTGCTTGTTACAAATTGTTGCAGCCTCCGAGAGGATTGCATTTTGCATTTAATTAAATAATTTTTTAACTATTTAGTCGCATAATCCAAAAAAAACGGAAATGGAGACTTCCATGAGGAAAAGTATACTATGCTTTGCGGCAATATCGTGCGCGTTCATGAGTTTTGGGATGCAGCAGGATCCAGAGAGAGGGACCCTGATAGACCTCCAGCAAGCACCTGTTCTGCATCGTACGCTTTCCATGGATCCTCCCCCCGATCGTCCTGATCAGGCACAGCTTCCAGAGGAAGAGTTTCCCATGCAACTTTTGGCGGAAAGTCGGTGCGTTCTCTGGTGTTTGCGATTTGGTACCACCTGCTGTTTCCTTTCGCGGAATGTTCTCAACATTCTTTCCGTACTTCTTTACACCACGGCGAGCGGCCTCCTTATCGTACCCGAAAAGCTGACAGACGATTTCTCCACTCTGAAATGGTGCAATATAGCGGCTGTTTTTATGGTTGCAGGTGCCGCTGCCTCTCGAGAACTGGCCATACGCGCGCAAGATCACGTGATCAACAACGAGCGAGAATATGCCCGCATCATGGAGTACCAGCGACAACAGCAGCAGCGGCAGACAGCGGAACTTGAAGGACAAACACCCGCTGCCACGGAAGTATGAGACTAAGACACGACGTAACCTGATTAAAAAGGGAGCAGTGCGTGCGTTCTGAAGCTATCCAGGGTAGAATGTTCTGTCCTGGAGGAAAAGACTATGGATTGGACGCAGCGCATTCTTGTGACACGTACTCTGGCCATGCCGGCAGATACGAACCCGAGAGGGGATATTTTTGGTGGGTGGATTGTTTCTTTAATGGATATTTCCGTGGCAGCTATGTCTTCTCGCTTTGCCAGAGGACTGACGGCTACACGTGCTATCCGTCAAGTTCTCTTTGATCGCCCGATTTTCGTGGGAGACGAAATCTCTGTTTACGTCAAGCTCGAGAATGTCGGGCATACATCGATGACCTTTGAGGTGGATGTAACCGTCCAGCGGAGCGGCTTGGAAGAGGAACTTCCCGCCGTACGCGGAACCTTCATCATGGTTGCGCTAGATAAAAACAGGCGTCCCCGCCGGGTGAACTGCTGTGAGCTCCCTCATCACCAGGGGGAGACGAAGGGTCGCTGCTGAGGGAGCCTATCGCCAAGAAAGCGCAGAGGGCATAGCGCGTTCCTCCTCCTTCAGAAGGTCGAGCACCTCTGGGTAAGCCTGAATGACGGCGGAGCTCTGTCGTACAAAGCGACCCATGGGAGATCCCGAGACGGGATGCGATAAGTATAGTTGCTTCAAGTCTTTCCACCCCCTCTCCAGAACGTGGATCTTTGTTCCCTTGCGTATAGCCATGACCCAACACCAAGTCTCTTCGTCATAGGGGGCAAGCTTGGAGGCGATGTCCATGCGGAAGACATCGTCATGCAGCGTATGCGGCGGATACAGCACGCCACTCGATGTCGAGGGGACGTATAAAAGGGAGGGTTCCTCGTCCTTATCGACTTCAAGAAAGGGCCCATGACGCACCCAGTGGTAGAATTCTCCGCCCACAAAGGAGCGATAGACCGTTCGAGCATGGATGCAAGTGGGCCTTTTCTGGTAGGCCGAAAACAGTCCCTCCAGCCAATCGGGAGAGTACATCATGTCGTCATCGGCAATCACCAGGATGTCTTCCGGGTAGTCCCGCAAAGCGGGGATGATCTTCTTCCGTGAGTTCAGATTTTCGCACCACCGAATAGACAGGCCGCATTGGCACAAGTGGAGGAGCTCATCTGGCAAATCGTATTCCTTATGAGGAAATTCCTCTTCCGCAAGCCACAAAAGGACGGCATCGGGCTTTAAAGATTGCGTGAGCAACGTGTAAATCGCCGCGTAAATCTGTCGGATCCGCGGAGGATGAGAAGAAAGGGAGACGATTAGCCGAGGCGTAGGTCGAGGAGGCGTTTGCAGACCCCCTGCCTTTAAGCGATAGAGCTTGATGCGTGTTTCCTGCAGACGCACGCGCGTTGTGTAACCCTGCCAAGCAGGTCTTATGGAGTTTATCAGGTGGTGGAGGAAGGGAGTCCTGTAGAAAACCGTGCGCGCCACCTCCTTCCACAGGCGCCGATCGGCGTACCGCTCCTCCTCCCTCATAAAGAGGATTCCGCTATGGCTTCCGTGATCACACTTTTCCAAAGTTGGCGATTGCGATCCTCCGAAAAACGCTCCGGAAGACGGCGCGCATTGCGACTGAGACGTTGACGCTCCTCTGGATGGTCTATTAAGAAGGCTATCTTTTCCGTCAAAGCAGCCCCATCTCCCACAGGAACAAGCAAGCCATCGATGCCGTCTCGCACAAGCGTTCTGTTCCCAAGGCAGTTGGAGGCGACAACGGGAAGTCCGACCGCCATCGCTTCGCAGAGCGCATTGGGAAACCCCTCATGGCGCGAGGGAAAAGCGAACAAATCCGCACGAGCAAGCATCTCTTCTATCTCCGTCGTTGCTCCCGGAAGGGAAACACGATCCTCCACCTTATACGCCCGAATCTTTTGCTCCAAGAAGACCCTATAGGGCCCTTCCCCGTAGAGAGTCAACTGGAGAGAGGGATGGCTGGGAAAAAGTTGCACGCAGCTCTCGAGCAGCAGATCAAACCCCTTGTCGGCATCCAGCCGTCCGGAAGACACGAGAAAACGCACATTTTTGCGGATCGTGCAATGCTTGGAGGGAGAACGCACCCCATTAGGGATCACACAGATGTTCTTCTGGAGAGACCGAGGAAAGTAAGAAGCCACTGTGGGAGTTTGCACCACTACTTTTCGCGCCCATCTATAGGTTCTTCGACGCAGTGCATCGCAAAAGCGCCCTATCTTGTACATAAAGGGGTCCGAGCGCTCTGCAACGATGACGGGCGCGCCCAGCCCGCGACTAACCAGGAGCGTCAGGATGTTGGTGATATCCACGTAGGAAATAATCACGTGAGGGCGAAACGCCCTTAAGGCGTGCCGAAGAGCGACCATGCACAAAAAACGCCGTAGAGAAGCGCAGAATCTCTCAGCGAGGAAATGATCTTTCAGGAAGCAGAGACGCACCCGAGCATCGAGCGGATAGACCGGCGGATTTTTTGAAGATGTAAAAGCGAAAATACAGACTTCTTTCTCCTCTGAGGCCCAGAAATTGGCGCATACGGAGAGGTCTCGCTCTGCTCCCCCGAGGCCTAGGGAGGAAATGACAAAGGCTAGCCGCTCCTGCTTGGTTCCGAGCGCGCCGACTCGAGCAATCACGATGTCAGGTGTTTTTCGAGAAAATCACAGGCCTTTTGCAGGCTTTCAGGATCGATGCTATGCCCCATATTGGGAACCAGCAAGGCCTCAAAGGGAATCTGCTGCGCCCGCAAAGCTTCTTGTGTTTGAAAGAAATATTGTGTCCGCAGGACGGAATCAGAATCTCCATGGACCAGCAGGATAGCGGGAAGAGAGGGGCTTTTCTGCACATCAGGGTCTACGAGAACACCGGAGAACGAAACCACCGCGCGGACTCCCTCCTGCAACCCAAAGTGCAGCGCCATCATCGCTCCTTGGGAGAACCCGACAAGCGCCACATCCTGCAGAGTCAGGTGACGTTCCTTGAGAAGGGGGAGCAGGTAATCCTCAAAGCGTTTTTTCACTTGTGCAAGCTGCACTTTCCACTCTGGGAGCGTCCAGTTTCCCATCTTGAACCATTGCCGTCCCCCTCCTCCCGCTTCGCAGGGGTCGAAGGCGTGAGGAAGGAGCACTTCTGCCTCTGGGAGCGTCTTGGAGATCTCGTACCCGATGGGCCAGAGGTCCTCCGCACTGGCTCCGTACCCATGCATGACGATGATCAGCTTTTTCGGAGATTTTCCTTCTTTGGGCGCAAAAACCGCTCCCTCCATGCGTCCTCCTTTCTGCAGGTGCTTCTTGGGGTCCTGCGATGGCCACCAAAGGAACAGCGCTCCTCCTACCGCAAGCGCTAATAGAGCATACAGAGAACGCCGCATTCCTTCCACCACAAAAGTCCGGAGCAAACACTCCAACCGCAGAATATGGGAAAAGCGAAGGGAATGCGACGCTGATGGGAGATCCAACAGCGCAGGCATCCGACGCTCCCTACAAGGATGAGGAACAAGGGGAGGGAGGATACAGGCAACCACAAGCTACAGAGGCTGAGTAGCTTCATGTCCCCTGCTCCTAGGAGGGGTTTTCCCAGGAAACGGGGGAGGATCTTGCACAGCGATACTGCGCCTCCTCCCAGCAGGCACAAGCTTTCCCAAAAGAAAGGAACGCACCAGGCGTGCGCTACGCTCAGCAGGAAAAACCAGAGGAGAGCGCTTTCCGGGAGCGTCTGTGTGCGTTCATCCTGGAGCACCAGGTTTTTCCAGGGGAGTAAAGTGAGAAACAAACACGCTGTCCGCGCCGTTTCTTCGTAGGGAAGGAGAGGATCCATGCGGGGCTTTTCCTGAAATACCGTTGGAAAGTGAAGCTACCAAAGAATTCTTTCCAAGACCATGTCGGTAGAGCTCCCTTCGATTTTTACCGTGTTGATTTTTAAAAATCTTTCGCCATACTGTTTACTTCCAATATCAAGCGAGAAAATAGTGACTATACGAAAAATTTTATATGCAACTTCTCTGTTTACCGCAGGAGTGCTGAGCGTCTTTCCTGAGGCTGGAGCAATGCAGAGATGGGAAGAACCCTCTGATGGATGGTTCCTTGCTTTTAGGAATGAGGTCGCTTGGCAGGGAATAGCCCTCATGCCTTTTGGACCCGAAAGTATGATCGAGGGTACTCCACGCTATCCTGGTTTGCAGCGCATCTTTATTTCTGCATGCATGGAGGCGCTTGGAGGGTGTTGTTTCGCTGGGCTTCAAGCCCTCTCCCATATCGCTTTTGAGGCTGGTTCTCGAGTTACGTGTATGAACACGGGTGTTTTCCAGGGGTCCGCCTTGCAGGCCATATGTATTCCCGCGCCTGTAAAGAAACTCGGGAAATGTTGTTTTTCGCACTGTTCGTCTCTTACCTGCGTTACTTTCAGTTCCCCTTCTCAACTCGCAGTCATTGGAGAATATACGTTTTCTAAAACAGCGCTGAGCTTCCTCAATCTCCCGTTTCATCCCTCATATGACATAGAGGTTGGGATCTGCCCATTTGACGAGTCTAGCATCGTGAGGATATGTATCGGAGGAGAGCCTGTGGACCCTCAGACTGGTCTGTACGCTGGCACCGGCATTGTGCGAGACGTAACGATTCACCAAGAGCTTCCGTCTTACTGCTTTGCAAGTTGCCGCTCTCTCACTTCTGCCACCTTTAAGCCTGATTTTTCCCCTGCAACGATAGAGTCGTACGTCTTCTACAGGTCTGGTTTGCGGAGCGTGACAATCCCCGCAAGTGTGGAGACGATCATGCAAAGATGTTTTTCAGCTTGTACCTCCCTTGCTTTCGTTGCCTTTGATGCTGGTTCCCGGCTCACGCGTATAGAGCCTTACGCTTTCTGTAATACTGCCCTTCCAAGTATCGTGATCCCCGCAAGCGTAGAAACCATCATGAAAAGATGTTTCGCTCAGTGTCAGTTTCTTATCTCTTTTTCTTTCGAGGCCAGTTCCCGACTCACGGAGATGGGAGAAGGCGTTTTTTTCTGTTCTAATTTGAGGAACATAGCCGTTCCTGCGGGCGTTACGGCGCTCAGGAAAGAGTGCTTCTTCAGTTGCCCTTTTCTTATTCACGTTACTTTTGGAGCTGGTTCCCAACTCAAAAGCGTATGCGCAGACGCTTTCTCCAGAAGCCCTCAGGCACAAGTTCTTCTTCCGGATAGAAAGAATTACTCTTCCAAGCAGCTTAGTTCGGGTTGGACGTTGGAGGAGGAATTAGGCAAGAGCCCCAGCTCATCCACTCCCTCGTGAGGGCTGAAGAAGGTATCCTGTTGGTGTCTGATTCAGGGAAGCGCGTTGCCAGCCCTGGTCTAGCCGTACTGCGGAGCGTACCTCTCCCTCTGGAGGAAGAGCGACCTGTGCCTGAGGGCTCCCAGTAAAGGCACCTGCTTCTATCTCTTCCAGTCGAGAAGCAACCTCAAAGGCGATGAAGGTGAGGGAAAAACAACTTGCGAAGCATTGTTTCCTCAGTATTGTAACACCTCTAGGAATAATAATATTTAGTATGCCAGAATGGGCAAAAGCGCCCTTTTTTATTTGCGCAACCCTAGAATGCACGCCAAAGGAAACAGAGGTAAGAGATAAGCAATCCATAAAACACCATTCCCCAAGCACTTCTACACCATCGGGAAGCACCATGGAGCGCAAACCAGCACGGAAGAAAGCTTTCTCTCCAACAACTCTGAGTTGGGAATTTTTCACAAAGTTAAAACAGGCAAGAGCAAGACAATGAGAGAAACATCCTTTGTCAAGCTTCCCAACGCCTGCGGGTAGGTCGATAGACTGATCGCGGGTGCCTTGAAAAGCGCCCCCTTTTATGATCATGAGGCGGGAGCCGGCTGCAAAGGTAATATCGACCAGGGGTGAGCAATAGAGGAAACACTCTTTCTCGATCCTCTCTACGCTCGCGGGAATCGTCACAGACTGTAAACCGGAAGTGTTGAAAACGCTCTCTCTGAGGATTGTGAGTGGAGAACCTACTCTGAAGGTAACGAAGGCAAGGGACTGGCACTGTACGAAACATCCTTTACCAATCTCCCTTACGCTCATGGGAAGTGTAGCGGAATGTAAGCCGGAATGAGAAAAAGCATACTCCCCTATCTCCATGAGCTGGGAACCGAATTCAAAGGCGGCGTGAGCAAGCGAGGAACAGCGCGAAAAGCAAGAGTATCCAAGCGTCTCCACGCTCGCGGGAAGACAAATGGAACTCAAGCTGGAGCAGCCTCTAAAGGCGCTCTGCTCTACCGTCACGAGCTGAGAATTGGCTTCAAAGGCAACGAAGATAAACGAGAGGCAATCAGCAAAGCACGCTTCTTCAAGCTTCCCGACGCTCGCGGAAATGCAGAGGCACTGTAGACCAGGATGGCGCGGAGCATGCTGTGCATCTTCAGGAAGCTCAGAAGCAAGGATGCGCATCCCCCACCGCATCACTGTATTCCTAGAAGCGAGGAACCATCCAAAGAGAGACTCTTCCCAGATCTTCGGCTGCATCGCCTCCGCCTTGGAGAGGGTCCCTAGCACTCCCAACATCAATAGAGAGCATGACTTTAAAATCTTTCGTTTCTTCATGATTAGAGTATTCCTACTACGTGCAGTGTACTTGCGATGACGTGTAATGCGAATAGTGCCCCAACTAATGGGGGTTCATTCTCCTGGCGCACCCATGAGTGAACCTGACTCCGAGGAACGTAGCCAGCGTCTCTTGGGACTGGAAACCAGGATTACAAATTGCTCTCAAGTTTTCGGGAATGCTAGAAACCTTCACACGGGATTCATAGAAAGCTTTCGTCCCTACTCTCTTGAGCTGGGAACCGGATTCAAAGGTGATGTGATCAAGAGAGTGGCAAGACAGGAAGCACTTTTCTCCAAGCTCCTCTACGCTCGCGGGAATATAAATGGAATTCAAGCTGGAGCAGTGCGCGAAAGCGGACTCTTCTATTCGCGCGAGCTGGGAACCGGATGCAAAGGTAACGACGGAAAGAGAGCCACAATATAGGAAGCACTCTTTTCCAAGCCCCTCTACGCCCACAGGAATACCAATGGATCCCAAGCTGAAGCAGCTTGCAAAAGCGGATTCTTCTATCCTCTCGAGCTGAGAATGGGACTCAAAGGTCACGACAGAAAGCGAGCGGCAATATTTGAAGCACTCTTTTCCAAGCCCCTTTACGCTCGTGGGAATGCAAATAGAACTCAAGCTGGAGCAGTCTGCAAAAG
>JAISAP010000029.1 GCA_031266655.1 Holosporales bacterium
ATGGAACCATCGAATAAGGCGAACTTCGACAGATTGGCTGTGTATGGCGAGAATCCCCGCCGCATCTTTCTTTGCAGCAGCGGGCCCAAGGGAGGGATCTTCTTAAGGGCGTTATAGCCTTCTGGAGCTTCGCGAAGGGGCTGCGCTAAGTTCAACGGCTTAAGGGACAATGTCTTCCTCTTGCACTAGAAAGGGCGTGAATTCCGGTATACCAGAAGAGGTGAGAATCTCCTCAGTTTATGGACTGACCTGGTCAGGTGACAAAAAAGTGTTGGTCTAGGACCTCCCCCCCCCCCTCTCTACGGCAGCAGCGGGCTGGGCCCTGTAGGAGGAGGGAAGCGGGAGAAGGCTTGCTCTGACTCTTCCGTGAGGGGACCCTCGAAGGTAACGGTATGTTCATAGTCGGGTGTCGGATCGAAGTTGAGGATCACCGTAACCACTCTGCGAAGATACTCCAGCACATTGGCTTTGGTGATCCGATGCTTCCCCGCCTTAATCGACCGGAGAATATAGCGGTTCACGCCTATGCCATAATGGCCTTGCTCAAAGTAGTTTGCCGTATTTCCTACGATCTCTGCCACATCGTCGAAAGCGTAAAGGCGAATGTTGGGAAACGCCTCGATGTGGTCCAGAATGTAGAGTAAACCTCCTATGTAGTTTTGCAGTTCCGGGTCGATGCTCTCAGGAAGGATTGGTTCTTGGCCAGATGCCCAGACGGCTGAGCAACAAGGAGAAATGATGATATCGAACTGGACATGCGACATGGAGGACATAACCTCCATGGAGTACGAGAAGCTCCGCTCTACGGTGTTGAACCGTTTTTCCACAACTTCTAGATCGTGTGTGTCTAGGAATTCTTTAATTTGCGGAATCACCTCCCTTCTGGATATACAGGCGGATCGAAGCTTTTCTAGGTCTTTTGGCTTAGTGGGCAAGTGCTCAGCGCAGCACCTACCAAACCAGTATGTCCCGACTTTCCGTTCTTCAACCGATGGGGTGTCCATAAAATACGCCAACAAGAATTTCCCAATGTACGGAAGACTCGCGGAGAAGATCTGCGTCAAATGACGAAACTTAGGAGAACCGTCATAAAACCTTGGTAGTTTGGAAAGATCTTCTTGACGACCGTCTAATACATGAAAAGGCGGTAAGAGTATCATAACCGCGCGTTTTAAGCTGGGGACATTCTTGAGAAAGTAAAGGGGGGCGCTACCATATTGGGAGGCGGCGAAAATATTTAAGCTCAAGGATTTTTCGATTCCTCCGAGGAGAGCAACTTCCTGATCTAGCATATTCGCAGCGAAACAAGGACCAAGAACTACTGCTTCCTTATCCTTTCGGCGGAAGAAATGCCTCTCGATCGTTCCTGGAACGCTCCAACATCCAGCAGTACGGAAATGTAGCGGTGGCTCTAGGGGTTGATCGTGAAAGATTTGGAGGGGATCGGCCCAGAAGACTAAGGCGACAAGGAGAAGGGGAACGAGAAAGCACCCACCGACAAGGAGGCGCAGATGCGCCTTAAGAGCCATTCCGCTACCCCCCTACCGGGGGGGGGGGGGGAAAGAGCTCTGTTGAAGTGCTCGTAAAGCGTGAAGCCTAATACGGTTCTCATGAGAGAATCAGGTGCCCAACAACCACTCGCAATGGCAATATCCTCCAAAAACTTAGAACCCCGCCTATGCCAGGCGCCTTCCGTTAGCAACGCTCCAGGCTTTGTAGGATCGGCTTGTCCCATTTCGATCCAACTCTCCCTCGCCCGTCCGCACAAAAAACCACCACCAGAGACCTTACGCACGATCACCCCGCTCCGGAACTCTTAGCAAAAATCAGGAACAGAGAGAAGTCGGTCCTCTCTGTCTGTGTGACTCAGCAAAAACAGGGAAGCATCAGACGCAGAGATTTCGAGAGAAACTCAAAAAGACCAAGCATTGACCTCTGGTTTCCTGGTTGCGTGATCCCCTATAAGCGCCTAGGAGCTTTTGCGTTTACGTTGAGTTCCGTCAACCTCCTCCCTCTGCTCCAAGAGGAAACGTTCTTCGATAAAATGGGAAGTGCTGAATCCCGGTTTCATGTCCGCAAGAATCACCTGCCCTCCGCGATCGAGGATTTCCTGAGCTCCGGATAGGTTCTCTATGCGATATTCTGCACCCTTCACAAGAACATCGGGTTGCAGCACCTCAATGAGCTCCTTGGGCGAAAGGGTATCAAACAGCACCACGAGATCCACGTCTTGCAGTGCCGCCAGGATCTCTGCGCGTGTGTTTTCGTTTTGCAGCGGTCGGCTCGGTCCTTTTAAACGGCGCACCGAGAGGTCGGTGTTTAATCCCACGATGAGCCGATCGCAATGCGTGCGTGCCGTGCGAAGCGTGGCAAGGTGCCCAGGATGGAGCACATCAAAACAGCCGTTGGTAAAGCCAATTTTCTGCCCCAATTGGCGCCATGTGCACACCTTTTTACTAGCTTCTTCCAAGGAAACTCTTTTGAGAGAAAAATCTCCCGACGCGGTGCACACTTCCTCCCAGGAGACAACAGCGGTGCCCGATTTTCTCACAGCGCACCCGGCAGCGTCGTTGGCAAAGGTCATACTCTCCTCCAGAGCAAGACCCATGGCGATCGCCACGGAGAAGTAGGCCATAGCCGTGTCCCCAGCTCCTGAAACGTCAAAGACCTCTTGCTGTGTAGCGGAGACTGCAGCAACCTTTTCGCGCGTGATAAGGCGCATGCCCGCTTCGCTACAGGTGAGCAGAATCGCCTGCCAATCGTACTCCGCAAGCGCCTGCTGCGCTCTTTGACAGACCTCGCCCAGATCCGCATGGAGACCAAAGACTTCAGAGAACTCCTTAAGATTGGGAGTCAGAAGAAAAGCACCACGATATTTCTCGTAAGAGTCTCCTTTCGGGTCCACAAGAACACGCTTTTCCTGTCGCTGGGCCTCCGCAATCATCTGTGTCGTGAGGGTTGGCGGCAGCGTTCCCTTATTGTAGTCGGAAAGGACCACAAGGTTGTGCTGCTTGATCTGAGCAGCAACCACCTTGTACACCTCCGCCGCTAAGGAGGGCGTGAGAGGATCCGTTTTCTCCTCATCCAGTCGGACCAGCTGATGCTGTCCCACCATGACGCGTGTTTTTACGGGGGTCGTCCGGGTGCTGGAGGAGAGGCAAAGCGGAGTGATGTTCGCCACGGAAGTCAGGGCTTCCTTCAGGGCTCCAGCCGCCGCATCCTGGCCCAAGACTCCTACTAGAGTGCACTGCGCCCCCGCAGAAGCGATGTTATGGGCAACATTGGCGGCTCCTCCGAGGGCATTCCGAGTGGCGTCCATCGACACGACAGGCACGGGCGCTTCAGGCGACAGGCGCCGCGCAGATCCTGTAATATACCGATCGAGCAAAAGATCCCCGACGCATAGGATCTTGGCCTTCTCGAAGGGAAGGGTCACCGAGGAGCTCCCTCGAAGCGGACATCAATCTGGAACTCTCCATCCTGAATCGGATGCGCTTCTGTCTCAAAAAGCAGGCTCTCATTGGGGAGCAGTTTGGACTGGCTCAGCCGATGGCTCCAGGACATAGGGTGCTTTAGGGCACCTGCATCTTGGGAAGTGCGGCCCCCCTCTTGTTTGATGGGCATAAGAAATATCTTCAGTGGAGGAAGAAGACGTGGTTGATTGGTGACGTTCAAAATCCTTCCGGAGAGAACCATCACGAGGCCTTGCTCCGTTTCCTTGACCGAGGAGGTGACGTCACGCACCTCTAGCCCTTCTCCAACGATCTCGATGGGAATTCCCAGAGCACGACAAGCAAGTGCCAGGGCAGGAATCTCGACAAGAAGCTGATTGCGCATAATCCCGACATAGACAAGGGAGCCGAGGAACAGGGTAAGACAGAGGATCCAGCGCCAAGGGACTTTTTTGACGGAAGGGGGCTCCGAGATTTGTTCAGGGGCAAAGGCGTTCAAAATTTCCGGATCCATCGCGGGCTGGTACCAGGTCTTTGAGCACAGAGAGCAACGCACCACCTTGCCCTCTCCTAGTACCTCAAGAGCAAGGGAATAGCGTCGCGCACAAGAAGGACAGGTGACAATCATTGCAATCGCCTATCAGGTATTGTGAGATTATAGAGATTCTCTTCAAAACCGCAATCATCCCTTGGATTTGGAGTTTCCCATAGCAAAAAAGCGGTTCTGCGGGGCAACTCCGAGGGAATCCTACCCCTTCTCTCCTATCGCAGCCCAGGACATATCATTGACTTGTTGCAAGCGGATGTTTTTGAGGTGGGCGCCTTCCATGAGGGCACGCACTTCCTCTTGTGTCCAATAGTTGGCGATAACAGGAAGCATCTGATCGAAGACAATCGAACGCAAGTGCCGAAAAGAAAAAGAGCGTGCAAGACGGAGATACTCAATCCTGCCCCCTCCCAGATGCAAAAAGATATACAAAAGGATGGCTGGAAACAGGGACAAAAAATGCGTCCAAGTCACTGGCAGCCGACTGAACAAGGCTTTCCTCAAGGGATTGATGTACCGAATAACCCACTCGTTGTTCTCGTATCCATATACCCAGATGGCGACTTTTCCCCCAGGTTTTGCCGCCTTCGTCATTTCTTGCAATGCTCTTTGGGGGTGCTCAAGATGGTGGATCACGCCAATAGAAAAGACGATATCAAACATATTCTCGTATCGGATGGCGTCTGCACTCATGAATTCCACGGAAACAGCGGGATAAGAAGCAAGATTCCGACGGGCTTGGGTTAAGGACTTCTCGTTAACGTCAATTGCTGACCCCCCCTTGGCACCATATTGCATCGGCCAGTAGCTATTGCGTCCCATGCCGCAACCAACATCCAAGAATGTTGTTCCGTCAAAGTCTTTTGGCTCGAGAAACGGTGTCCAACGATGAAACTGCTCCTCATGAATGGGGATAATCTCAGAATATTCGTTCCATTCGTATCCGAATCGATCCGGGCTTCCTTTCTTAACGCTCATACAGCTCCCTCCTCTCCAAGAGGATCTCCCTTTTCGCGGAAAAAGCAACTGGGATGGAGGGCTTCTGTTGCCCGGTGCCCTCCAAACCGCGTTCAGACAACTTTTAGCTTACGCTAAGAGCTTAGGCTGCTAATACAGCAGCCCCAGCATCGTTGTCATTACGAGCGACGAGTGTATCGTTCGCATTTGTGTTTATAGCCCGATAACGACGGAACCATCCCGAGCGAACACCTTACCCTTCAGTGGACGTCGAAGCTACTCACCCCCTCATCTTTGGTGGAGGTGCCGGGTTCTGCCCCCGGGTCCGTATCACCTATCTCGTAAGGCCTTTATCGCCGTAGTCCTTCTTAACAAAGAACAGCTGCATTGTACCTCAGATATCCTTTATGCGCAAATCCTCTGCCGCGTTTGCCCTATAGGCGTACCGCACTGTGGTGTTGTGGAGAAGGACATTAAGGGGCATGCAGGAGAGCGATTTTGGAGAGTTCTGCGCGTGAGGTATGCGGGTGTGTCTCCTGTTGTAGGCTTAAGTGCAAGGTGGGAATAGAGGTACTCCTAGGGGTTCCAGCGTAACGCTAGTGTTAAAGGGGGTATCGCCACTCACTGTGGCGCGATTACTGTAGGTTGGATGCAAGCGTAGTTCTTTGGAAATTTTGTTCGCAGTGTATGCGTAGCCTCATCTACGGATTTTACCCTAGCTAGACTGGTCTGGAGCCAATACAGGCCTCTGTAGTGGTAGTGTCGCGTAACGCTGGTGTAGAAAGATCGTCGCCTTTGTGACCGTATTTACAATGGATTCATGTCACAAAGGCCTCCGCGATATTGTGGCACGGTCGATATAGCCCTAGTCCGAGTCTATTCCCTGGAAGTTTTTGTGCAGAGTTGATGGAGTCACCGTCACGAACTCAGTACCGATGT
>JAISAP010000079.1 GCA_031266655.1 Holosporales bacterium
ACGCTCGCGGGAATGTAAATGGATTGCAAACTGGGGCAGCCTCTAAAGACGCTCTGCTCTACCGTCACGAGCTGAGAATTGGCTTCAAAGGCAACGAAGGTAAACGAGAGGCAATCAGCAAAGCATTCTTCTTCAAGCCTTTCTGCGTTCGCGGGAATACAAAGGCGTTGTAGACCAGGGTAGCGTGGGACTTTTACTGTTGCCCCTTTAGGTTCAGGAAAGGTGTAGAGTACTACTCTCTGAGCGATCTCATTTCCTTCCTGAGCAATTACGTTCCTAGGAGACAAGCACGATCCAGAAGGAGACTCTTCCCAGATCTTCGGCTGCATCGCCTCCGCCTTGGAGAGAACTCCAAGCACTCCCAACACCAATAGAGAAAAAGTCCTTAAACTCCTTTTCTGTTGCATGCGAAGTTCCTATTTAACTACACACCTTGTATAGATCAGTTTTCCACAACTCAAGAGAGCAAGAAACTTCTAGCAAATGGACAAGTTTCGAGGCTAAGAATCCATCATAGAGGTAACAGTGGCAGGAGGGAGGCGGTATATCGTGAAATCCACACTTCCCATCACCCATGTATCCTTGGGAATACCAACAACTCGCAAAACACGGCAGCCCCCAAAAGCTCTTTCCTCTATGGTCGTTAGTTGAGAGCTTGCTCCAAAGGAAACAGAGGTAAGAGATAGGCAATTGGCGAAGCAACACTGCGGAATAACCTCTACGCCTGCAGGAAGCAGGATGGAAGACAACTGAGAATAAGCGAAAGCCCACTCTCCCAGGCTCTGGAGACGAGAACCACCTTCGAAGGTGACGGAAACGAGGCCCGAGCAATATTTGAAACAACCCTTTTCAAGATGTTCTACACTTGCTGGAATAGTGATGGACGATAGGCTTGAACCAGCGAAGGCGTGCGCCCCTATTCTCATCAGTCGAGAACCAGCCTCAAAGACGATAGATGCAAGAGCGGAGCAATCTTCGAAGCAGGAATCTATGATGGTGTCAATATCTCGGCGTACCACTAGGTCCAGTGAAACGTCGGTGCCCGAGCAAATACCGCTGAAAGGGTCTGCCGGCACACCCCCGATCAGTACCTCCCTGACACGGGAGCTTCTCAATGCACGAGCTTCGCAAACGACTGTCTCTGGAAAATGGAAGTGTGAAATAATTGTGCCCCTAAACGCGCCCTCTCTCACGCTGCTGAGTTGAGAAGGAGCCTCGAAGGAAACGGAGGCCAGGGATGCGCAACCGGAGAAACAAAACTGTTCAATCACTCTTACGCTCGCAGGAACCAGGATAGACCGCAAGGCGGAACGAGAGAAAGCGCGTATCCCCATAACCGTGAGCTGAGAGCCCTCTTCGAAGGAAATTTCTTGAAGAGACACGCAGCGGTCGAAGCAGAAATCTCTGATCTCCCTAAGGTGCCGAGGAATCCTTAAGCTTTGCAGGATATTGGGATCTGTGTAAGTACCCTGACAAGGGTCTACTACCCGCACATCGCCACGCTGCATCTCTTCGACGAAAACACCCTCCGATATGCAAGTTCCGAAAGCTACTCTATCTGGAAGATAAACGTACGAAAAAGTCGATGCACCCCTTCCACCCTCAACAAGGTCGAGTTGAGAACCGTCCTCACGAAACACGGAGACAGAAGATGGACAACTGACGAAACAGCAGTTTCCCATCATTTGCGCATTCTCAGGGAGATAAAGGGCGCGCAGGTCGAGACAGTGCCCAAAAGTGCCTATCTCCATGATTGTCAGTCGAGGACCTGCCTCAAAGAAAACGGAGATAAGAGACTCGCAACCGGAGAAGCAATAGTTCCCAATAATCTCCATGCTCGTGGGAATACGAAGAGTTTGCAGGCTACAGCAGTCCCGCAAAGCGCATACTCCCATGGTCGTAAGCTGAGAATCAGGTTCAAAGAAAAGGAAGGCAAGAGAACCGCAGCTGGCAAAACAATGCTGTTGAATAACCTCTACGCTTGCAGGGATACAAATGGATTTCAAGCTGGAGCAGCTCTCGAAAGCACCCGCCTCTACGGTCGTGGGTTGAGAACCGAATTCAAAGACAACCTGGAACAGGCGTTGCTGATACGCGCAACACTTCTGGCCAAGCACTTCCACCCCTTGCGGGATAAGGACATACGCTAAGTCAGGTCCTACCCACGTAACATCACTGTCTGTAAGACGGGAAGGACATGCTACAAGCTCCCCACAGCGAGCGCTTCTTCCTCGTATAATAGCAAACCCCCTAGGGGAATCTTGCCCGAGAAAAGGTTCGTCCTGAACCAGAAACATCGCCTCCGTTTCGGGTAGAGCGCCCAGCATTCCTGCAGCAAACACAGCGATTGCTCCAAAAATCTTTCGTTTTTCCATGTTCTGCTACTCCTATCCCTGACGGTATGATGCGATGTGGATTTTGCGACAGCCTCTGCACCCAAGAGACCATGATTTTGCAAAAAAGCAGCGCCATATCCTGACAGTTCGTACACCTATTTTGTCAAATCGCAGAAACTATGTCAAGAGCTGGCAGCGCCTTTTTTCCATGGGACTGCCTGCAAGATACGCGTATAAAGATCTTCTTGAAGGGAAATTCGCAAGGAGCGCATCTCCGCATCGGTTGGAGGCGTGTCAGAAAAGCGAACATAAGGCGCCTCCCGTAAAACCGCGATTGGAGTCTGCTCCGCAGATTCTCCCATGGAGAGCACTGCGCTGGCGGCCAGGCCATCCAGAACATTGATCTTCGTGAACTGCAGGGGGCGCCCCCAAATGTCCTGTGCTCCCCGGCAATCCCAGAGGGGAGAAAACCCGCACCACGCGATGCCAACCCCTACGACACCCCATCGGAGGGGACGTGTCTGACTATCTGTCAGGAGTACTCCTAGCCGTTCTAAGCCGTCGCGTGCACGCAGATGCTCCCAAACAGCCGCTGCCGCTTGGTGTGGATTTTTGGGCCACAAAATATAGTTTCCATGCCCATTGGAAGTGTCGATCCCTGCAGAGGCGATTAAAATACCCTCTTTGATGGTGATGGCAATCGATTCTGGGAGCGACAGGTCCTCCTCCAAAAACCATTCGGACTCTTCCCGCACAAGCGCTGCTTTATCCGGTGCCGATCCCTCTGGAAGAACACGCCCTTGGCACAACGCCACTACCTTAGAGGTAAGGGCCACCACATCTCCCTCCTCCAGGGGAGGAACATACCGATCCACAAGCGCTAGCAGATCCTCGTTGGGCTCTACTTTGTGCGTTTTGTAAGCAAGGACACGCATGGGTCAAGGAAGGGGGGCGGAGGCAACAGGAACGAGGGCTCCTCCCTTCAATTGGCACACCCGAAGCGTACGGCGCGCTTGCCCGTTCTTCTCGAAGCAAAATTCCCCAGAAGCGCCTAAAAAGCTCTCTTCCTGCTCGAACCACTGGGAGGTCAAACGGGAAAAGTCCGGAATTCTTGCTAAAATAGAAACGGCATCGGAGGCAAATAAGCCCAGAGGAAACAGGAGCTCTCCGGAGAAAGCCTGTCGGTACCGCTTGCGTAAGGGCGCATCGTCCCCTTGCGTGGGAACGGCGAGATACGCCCCCTCCAGCTCGGGACGCGTCGCAAAGGCGGAATCTCCCCAGGAGCTCGGGCCAAAAATCAGCGCAGAACTTTGGCATTTGCGCAAAACCTCGACAAAGGACGCCGCTGTCGACAAATCTTGCTCCAAGACAATGGCGGCATCAAAGGAGGTGGCGGCACAACACTCGCGTAGCTCTTCTGCTTGCATCTCTCCTGGCCGATAGCGGATCACTTCCAAACGCGGCAAAGGTGCTTGCGCCGTCGCGGCGAGCAAGTGCTTCTGGCGCTCTGCAAAGGATCGGTTGATCATTTGCAAGACAATCTCTCCATAGGCGCCATCCGGGAGGAGTGCCAAAAAGCGCTGACTGGGCTTCGAAAAGCCAAAAGCAAGAAGGGTGGTGATCTCATCCTTTGGGCTCAACCCTAGGAGAAAAACGCCCTTCTGCCACGCTTTTGGGTTGTTAGAGAAGGCCAACACGGGAACGCGAGCGCGATAAAAGATGGGAGCCACCGCTTGGACCTCGTGGGTGAACAACGGGCCCATGACCAGTTTGACGCCTTCTCGCATCAAGGCCTGAGCGGCGTCCCTCGCCCCCGTAGCGGTCCCTTGTGTATCCAGAACGCGCACGCAGCAGTTGTCAACGCCCAGCTCGGAGAAGGCGAGCAGACCGGCGTTGAGCAGCACTTTTCCCAGAGCAGCATGCTCCCCCGTGAGAGGCAGCAAAAAACCAACAAGAGGCAGCTCCGGCTCTCTGTTGATCCATTGTGAAGGCGGTTTTTCCTGAGGAGGAGCAGGGCGATGACGAGAAAGAGGGGGGGGTGCGACAGGAGGAGTGGGCGCCTCGGAAGGTGGCAATTCTGATTCGCATCCGGCAAGAAAAAAGAGTAGGGTCAGGCAAAGAGTTCCAAGTTTATGCCGCCCTTGCTTCCCCCGTGGATCCAACGTCTGCCCTCCCTGTCCGCGCAGCTCATGCGTCAAAACCTACCGAAGGGACTGTACCTGGTTGCTACACCCATCGGCAACCTCTTCGACATGACGGTGCGCGCGCTCCATGTGCTGGAACAGGCGCATGGGATTGCCGCGGAGGATACACGTCATACACAGATCTTGCTCCGAACTTACGGCATCTCCAAGCCGCTTTGGCCCTACCACGAGCACAACTGGCAAAAGGCACTTCCTTCTCTCATGCAGCGTATGCAAGCGGGAGAGCGCATTGCACTGGTCAGTGATGCCGGCACGCCCCTGATCTCAGATCCGGGATTTCGCCTCGTCCAGGAGTGTCTTGCGGAGGGCGTGCCCGTCTTTCATCTGCCGGGTCCTTGCGCTGCTATCACCGCTCTCACGCTGAGTGGTCTGCCTCCTTTCCCCTTCCATTTCTGTGGCTTCCTGCCTTCGCAGGCGACCAAGCGATGTCTGCGTTTGCAGCAAGTATCCCAAGTTCCAGGGACCTTGATCTTCTTTGAATCTCCGCGACGCCTCCTCTGCACTTTACAAAAGGCGCGGGAGATCCTGGGGAATCGCGCAGCTGTCATAGCGCGCGAACTCACCAAGCAATTTGAAGAGGTGCAACGCGGATCCCTGGAGGACCTCGCGCAGGCTTGTGCAGAGCGGGCGCCCAAAGGAGAAATCGTGCTCTTGGTGGCGGGGGCTTCTGAGCAAACGCCTGCCGGTGATCCGCAGGAGGTGCTCACGCGGCATCTCGCCACCCTCTCGCTCAAAGAGGCGGTGCGCGCTGCCCATCAAGAGACAGGTTGCGCAAAATCCCAGCTGTATCGAGACGCGTTGCGCATCAAGGGGCGCTCGTGAGGGCAGCCACCTCCTACCAGAGAGGAATGGCCTCCGAGGAGACCGCCGCCCTTTTCCTGGAGCGCCAAGGATACAGGATCTTGCGCCGGCGTTTTAAGACCTCCGTGGGAGAAGTGGACATCATCGCGCGCGACGGGGAATCTTTGGTGTTCGTCGAAGTCAAATTTCGACAGGAGATGGACGCAGCGCTGGAAACCCTCTCGGAGAAGCAGCGAAACCGACTCTTCGCGGCAGCCGAGGTGTTCCTGTCCCTAGAGGAGGACCCGTCTCTTGCGCGCCTTCCCATGCGCTTTGATGTCATCGCCATGACGCCCACCGCAATCCAGCACCTCAAAAATGCGTTTTGGAAGGAGGAATGATGTTGGGTTGTACATGGGCACCTTTCGGAACAAGAGTGAGTGTATTGTTGAAGGCAGCTGGAATGGAGCTGGTACAGATCTCCATAAGTTAAGGGGTGTACGTAAGGCTGATGGAAAAGTGTCCACGCCCTCATAACTCCTTAACGGAAAGATTGGCATGAGGGCCCTGCGTCCCTATGGGACGCGGTTATTGTGCAAATCCAGCACAAGTGTTTATGTCGAAGTTTTTTCGCAACGTATATGCAAGTGCGTCTGCCACCCTGCTACAAGTGAATTTCTCTGAAGCTTTTGCGTAACGTTGATGTAGTTGCATCCACGCTCTTGCGACAACTGGACTAAATAGAGCTTCGCAAGAGCCCCGCGTCCCTACGGGA
>JAISAP010000012.1 GCA_031266655.1 Holosporales bacterium
CAAAACAAGACTTTCCCAGCGCCACTACGTGGGCGGGAATCATGATGGATCGAAAGCCAGAACGAGCGAACATACCATCTCCCATCGTGAGTAAATGGACGCTTTGCCCAAAAGTAATAGAGAGCAGAGAAGAGCAATCCGAGAAACAGCATTCCCCAAAACTCTCTACACTCTCTGGAAAGGCGATACTGGGCAGGCCAGAAGATGCAAAAGCATGCGTCCCTACGCTCCAGAGTCGAGAATCAGGTTCGAAGGTAAGGTTAGCAAGAACGCAATTTTCAAAACAGTAATCACCTATTATTTCTACGCTCCAGGGAACGACGATGCGAGACAAAGCGGAGCGAGCAAAAGCACCCTCTCCTAAGGTATGCAGCCGAGGGTCAGCTCCAAAGAGCACCACGGAAAGAGAGACACAATGCGCAAAACAGTTTTTCCCAATCTCCTCTACACTCTCGGGAATGACGACGAGAGGCAAAGCGGAGCGGGAGAAAGCACCCTCTCCCAAGATCCGTACCGAAGAACCAGCAAAGGTAACGGAGGCAAGTTGGTTACAGAATGCGAAGCAGTCTTTCCCGAGCTCTTCCACGCCCGAGGGGATACAAATGGATCGCAACCATGTACAGCTAGCGAAAGTGCTCTCTCTCACTACTTGGAGCTGAGAATTGAGTTCAAAGGCAATGCCCAAAAAACGACATCCGTGGAAATACCACTCTGGCATTTCCTTAACATCTGCAGAAATAATGAACAACTGCCTGTGAGAATCACTCGGTTTTGTTGTTTTTTGCAAAATCTCGCGGAATTTAGGATCGGAGTACGTTATCATTCTCCCTTCGAAGGCCACCGCACTCCTGGAAAGGACAGACTCCTCCCTATAAGGTTGCTGCATGGCCTCAGTCCCAGAAAGCGCGCTTAGCACCCCCCAAACAAGGGCAGAGACCGCACGTACAATCTTGCATTTTTTCATGGTTTTTCCTCTGTTATAAGCACCGTTGACCATACCTATTATAGAAGGAAGGTTTTCTAATAGTCGATAGGGAAAAATAAAAAAGAGCCAAAAAGCAAAGGAGAGCTCTCTACGCGCAGAAGCAAGCCACACAGCACCAAGGTCGGCGAGACCTCCGTGAACCGCATCTTTACTGTGCGGACGTCCTCCCCTCACGCTGATGAACAGCTAACACAAGCCCTTGCGCGGCTTGATCTCCGTCAGCACCGAGGGACAAACGTTGCGCAGAGGGGTGATGGCCGATGCTGCGCACAATATCCGCGCAAACCTGAGGCAAGGTGTCCGACGTGATCAGGAATGGGAGCAGCGTAGGGCTGGAGAGCTGACGGCGGAACCAGGTAACCTGACGCTTGGCATATTGGCGCGTTCTTTGTTTGACAAGGGCTACGGCCTCTTCCAGGGCAACACCTTCCTCAAGCACCCGGCGGAGCTCCTGGAAGCCGATGGTCTTCATCGTGTCGCACACGGCAGGGGGCGTGTGTTGTAAGCATCCGCGTACCTCATCAAGGGCTCCTTTTGCCAGGAAGGAGTCAAATCGCTGATCGCACAGGGCATACAGGGGAGCCCGATCTGGCAGGATTTTTACTACATACGCAGAAGGTGCAGGAGAGTCTTGACCCCAAGAGGAAAGAGAACGCCCTGTGGCTTGGAAAACCTCATAAGCGCGCTGCATCCTCTGGGGGTCTGTGGCGCGAATGTGATGAGTGGCCCAGGGGTCCATAGCGCAGAGCTCCTGCCAGAAACGCTCCCTCCCCAAAGCGGCGAAGCGCGTGCGCGTATACTGCCGCACTTGCTGGGGAATCGGGGGGACCTTGCGCAGGCCTTCCAAGAAAGCCCTCAGGTAGAGGCCGGTTCCTCCTACCAGAATGGGAGAGTGCTTGCGCCTCTGGATGGCCTCTACACAAGCTTGCGCCCGTACGCGCCAAGCGCCTGCGGAGCAAGGAGCGTCCCCCTTCAGGATGCCGTACAGGTGGTGCGGGACGCGCTGACGCTCTTCCTCGGAGGGAATGGCAGAGAGAATAGGAAGGTCCGAATACAACTGCTGGGAATCGGCATTGACAATCTCGCCGTCCAAGATCTCCGCTAAGGCAAGAGCCAACGCCGATTTTCCGCAAGCCGTCGGCCCAGCAATGACCAGCATTACGGATGCGAGTCTTTGGGCTCTTTCCCTTTCTTTTTGAAGCTAAGCGCCCTGTAGAAGGAAATGCCATCGCGATAGACCAGAAAGGCCACGCTCTCTCGCTCTTTGTGTACCGCCTGAATGTGCTTCTCAAACTCCTCCACATTGGCCACGGGACTTTGATTAACACGCGTAATCAGATCTCCCAAGCGCACGTCTTTGTCGCCCGCATTGCTGCTATTTTTGATCTTGGTCACTACCACTCCCTCTTTGACGTCGAGAGGAATGCCAAACAGGCGCGCTAAATCGGGGGAGAGGCGATCGATGCTGATCCCCAGTTCCGGGATGTACGTCCCCTCTGGTGTCTTAGATAAAATCTTTGCATCATCTTCACCGTCTTCTGCCGACTCTCGATCTTCGGCGGTCGCGTGCAAGGTAAGTTCCTTGCTATTGCGAAGCACTTTCATCGAAAAGGCTTTGCCGATGGGCAGAGAGGTGACGAGCCTGGAAAGGCAATGGCCATCGGTCACCTGCTTTTTGTCCACTTCCACGATAATGTCTCCCGTCTGGAGACCCGCACGCGCTGCAGGAGAATCTGGGAAAACATGCACGACGACCGTTCCCCCTTGTTCTTTTTTCAGGCCAAGGCTCTCAGCGACGTCTGAGGAGAGTGAATCGACGGAAACGCCTAACCAGCCCCGCTTGACTCTGCCAAACTTGCGCATCTGCTCAAAGCTGGTCTTCAGGGTGTTGGACGGAATGGCAAAGTTGAGCCCAGAGTTTCCTCCTGTCTCAGAGAGAACGGCGGTGATCATCCCAAGAACTTTTCCCTCAGCAGAAAAAAGAGCGCCTCCCAAACTATTACGGCATATAGCCGCATCGGTCTGGATGTAATCCGCCTCTATCCCGGCTTCTTTGGATTTTTCGGAATTCCCTTGCGTCTTGTGAGAGACAATGCCCAGGCTGACATTTCCTCCAAGACCAAAAGGGTTGCCTATCGCAAGAACCCACTCTCCAACCTTGACAGCGTCGGAGTCGCCCAAAACGGCGGGCGTCAACGTTTTCTTCGTCTCTATCCTCAGAACCGCAATATCTGATACTTTGTCCTTACCGACAAGGCTCGCTTTTGTCTCCGTTCCATCGGAAAGCGTCACGCACAAGTCGTCTACATCCGCGACAATATGGTAATTCGTCAAGACATATCCTTCCGCATCGACGATGATGCCCGATCCAAGAAAAGTCGCCTTACTGGGCGCTTCCTTCCCGTTGTCTAAGTAATTCCGCAGAAGCGACTCAAGACGAGAGCTTCCGGGAGGCAAAACATACTGCACTTCTGGCCTGTCTCGAGCAGATTGCTTGGAAGAAATGTTCACAACGCAAGGCGTCGCTTTGGAGACAACTTGAGAAAACTGGGGGAGAGAACCGGAAAAAGGACCAGCCTCGCAGGGGGTGCTACACCATAAGACACAGACAAGTGACAGAAGAAAAACTAATCTTTGTTTGACACCGTGCACTACTCGCTCCCCTTTCTTTGGTAGTTAAAATATCGGAAAAAATCTCCCTTTGGAGAGATCAAAAAGGTGGTGTCTTCCGAGGCAAAAGCTTGCTTGTACGCCTCAAGAGAACGGTAAAGCGAGAAGAACTCCCGATTGCGCCCAAACGTGTCCACATAAAGGCGATTGGCCTCCGCCTCTCCCTCTCCGAGGAGAATTTTAGCTTGTTTCTCCGCATCAGAAATCTGAATTGCGCAGTCCCGATCCACGTTTGAGCGAATCCTCTGCGCCATTTCCTCCCCCTTCGCCCGGATCTCCGTCGCCTCTCGCTCTCGCTCGCTGATCATGCGATTGAAGATAGCCTCGCTGTTCTGTGTTGGCAAATCTGTGCGCAGAATACGGACGTCCACAACGTCCAGTCCAAACTTCGAGGCTGCTTGATTGACGTCATCCCGGATCTGCCGCATCACCTGGGATCGCTGCTCCGAGAGGAGAATCGGAAGGGAGAGGTTCCCCAGCACGCTCCTGAGCTTTCCAAGAACCGTCGTCGTCAGGCGCCGGTGCGCGCCCTGCACATCATGCACGGTCTGGAAAAAGAGCAGAGGATCCGTGATTTTGTAGCAGCAAAACGCATTGACAACCACGCGCCGTCGATCTCCTAATGTAATTTCCAGTGCGGAAAGATCCACGTCCAGTAGGCGCCGGTCGAAAAACGTCGCCACATCCACGAAGGGCACCTTGAAGTGCAGTCCCGGATGCGAAACGGACCGGATAGGCTCTCCGAACCGCACAATCAGAGCTTGCTCGGTCTGATGGAGGAGAAAAACGCCGTTGATCAGGACAAGAAAGGCCGCAAGGGCCAGCACGAGGGATGGCCGCACGCCCATTCCTCCCTTAGGGTCGAGAAAAAGAGACTTGAGAGGAGAAGGAGAGGGGGAGCTCATGAGGGTGGTGTCTCCCGCACAGAAGGAGCCCGGACCTTTTCAAGATCTGAGAGAGGAAAGTAAGGGATGACGCCGGAAGCCTGCGCCGCAGGATCGACGACCACTTTTCTCGCTCCCGCGTAAATATCCCGCAGCGCGTCGATGTAAAGGCGTTCGGCGACAATGCCCGGCGCCTTTTCGTACAGCGGGAGGATCAGAAGGAACGCGGCTGTGTCTCCCTGCGCCTTCAGGAGGGTCGCCATCTTCTTCGCTTTTGCCAGTTCCAGGATCGATGCGACCTTCCCTCCCGTCCTAGCGAGGAGCTCGCGCGCGTACGCCTCCGCCTGATTGACCTTACTTTGTTGATCCGCTTGCGCACGTTCTACATCGCGGAACGCATCGATGACGGCCGCCGGAGGCTCCACGTTTTGCAACAAGATTTGGACGACCTCAACCCCAATGTTGTACTTGTCCAACAGACTTTGCAGCAACTCCTGCGCTTTGTCGTTAATGGCAGAACGCCCCTCCGTTTGTGTGTACGTAATAGGGTTTTGCCCGACGATTTCGCGCATCACGCTCTCCGCCGCGGAGCGAATAATGCGTTCTGGCACACGAGAATTGAACAGAAAATGCTCTACGCCGTCGTTTTTCACGCGCCACAAAACGCTGAAGCTGATGTTAGCGATATTTGAGTCCCCCGTCAGGACGAGATCTTCCTCCGGAGTGTCCTCGGGACTGGAGGGAGGTTTTGCCCCTATGTCGATGCGGTGTACCGTAGTCATTCTTTGAATCAGCACGGTCTCGATGGGGGCTGGCAGATGATACCGCAGGCCTGGATGGGTTGTGCGCACCCATTCCCCGAAGCGCAACACGACGCCGCGCTCATCCGGCTCCACTTGATAGATGCCGGAGGCGATCCATAGCCCTCCTCCTAGGATAAAGAGGAAAAGAGCCATGCGCTTAGGGACGGGAAACCCAGGACCGTCGCGGAAAGGGGAGGATCCACGCTTCCCCAAGAAATTTTCTATATAGCGCAAGAAATTTTTCCAAACCTCTCCTAAGGGGAGATCCTTCTCCTCTTCGGGCCCCTGAGGTGTATCCCAAGGGTTGAAACGATTGCGCTTGATATCTGCCATACAGTTCCCTAGCGCGGAGGAGTCTACACACTTTCAGAATGCGCGACAACGGTAGGTTTCCGAGGGCGCCCAATGGGATGTGCTGTTTATATGGAGGCAGCAGAAGGATCGGTGGCGCTCGAGGGAGCTGTTGGCAAGGGCTGTGTAAGAATCCATGCTTTTACTTGTGGAGAACTCATGTCACAAGGGCCCTGCGGCATTCAGCTGCAGTTCATGCGGGTCCAAAGGGTGTTCTTTGGCGCTTTCGTGTAAGGCGGGTGTAGGATCTCGCATAGACTCTCTGGCCGCCTTGTTTTTCCAAGCTAGAGCCGATACAGGTCTCTCAGTTGCTGTTTGTACGTAAGGTGTATGTAGAAAGATCGTCGCCTTTGGGACTGTATTTGCGATGGATTGATATCACGAAGGCCCTGCGTCCCCTGCGGGGCGGGGTTATTGCGGATTTAGTATAGATTGTTGCAGCTTTGATCACAGAACGTATATCGGCGCGTCTACTACCTCCATACAAGTGCACTGCTAGGGATTCTAGCGTAATGCTGATGTAGAGTCATCGTTGCCCTTGCGCCCACTGAAAGTGGACAGAGTTCGCAAGGGCCGCCACGGCGTTGTGCCGCGGTTCTCTACACGCCTGATACAGGGATCTATCTTAGCAGATTATACGTAACGCCGGTGTAGAAGCATCAATGCCCTTGCGACCATATTTATCACTGAACTAATGTCCCAAAGGCCCCGCGTCCTCAGTAGGACGCGGCTACCACGGACTGCATGCAGGCGTACCCCTCTGAAGTTCGATCGCGAAGCTCATATCTGCCCATTGCTAAGAACTGAATACGAATGATTGCCTTGAAGTTTATACGTAACGCTGGTGTAAGGGCGTCCATGCCCTTGCGACACTACAATACATGAAGTACGCAAGGGCCGCCGCGGCGTTCAGCCGCGGTTAAACGGCTGCTCCTTTACAGCCTCTCGAGCTCTGTGAGCATATCGTCGAGGGTGGAGAGGACTTTGGTATTGGCGGCGTAGGC
>JAISAP010000027.1 GCA_031266655.1 Holosporales bacterium
GTCACTGTTGCTCACATTATCCGCTATCGTAGCCATCCTCTTCGCCTGCGCCCGGAGCCCTGCAACAGAGACTCGCATGCTGCTCAATCAAGACATGTTCTTTACTCCTGCAATCAATCGATGTAGGGAGCAGACTGAACTATATATATTTATAAATGGTCAATAAAGTTACTCTTCCCTCTAAGAAGTATTTTTACGTAGGAATAATAGAGAGAAGGCTCGCGCGCGTACGTATGGGAGGGATGTCGTATGCATAGTTGGGAAAAGATGGAACAGAATCTACAATTGTGTTTGTACAGGAAAAGCTGGACGTTCAGAGAAAGAAGGAGGCGGAGTGTAGGTACAGACACACCGGTACACATCCCATGCATAAATTTCGAAATACACCTGCATCAAATCCGTAGTAACAGCGGCATGATGCCGCGGGGCCCTTGCGAAACTCTCTCTAGTCCAGCTATCGCAGGAGAGGGAATGCCCCTACATGCACTCTGTGCGAAACCTTTCGGGTATATTCGCGAGCAGAGAATGGAGGCTCGTGGTCTTTTTCTGAGAGCCTCCCAACCCTCTATTGCGCGTCTTTTACTGGACGGAGCAGACTTTTCTGGCGAACCGCATCTACTTTCCATTCCAAACAATCAAGCGGGACAGTGGAGAGCTCCGATTCCAACCCAGAGCAAAACGCCAAGCGGGAAAACTTCTCCCGTCTGCGGGAACGATGTGTGCGAAATAGCTTTCGTCGAAAGCCAATGGCTCGATTTCTTGGAGGTGAGAACCAGGCGCAAAGCGAACCTCTCTAAGAGATAGACATCTACTAAAACAACGCCTCTCAAGTCTTTCTACGCTCGAGGGAAGGCAAATGGATGGCAGGCTGGAACTAAGGAAAGCACTGTCTTCCACATGCGTGAGTCGAGAATCAGCCTCGAAGGTGACGTGAGAAAGGTATTGGCAATTTGCGAAGCAACACCTCCCAAGGCGTTCCACACTCGAGGGAAGGCAAATGAACGACAGGCTGGAATTATTGAAGGCACCTTCTTCCACATGCGTGAGTCGAGAATCAGCCTCGAAGGTCACGATGGAAAGGCGTGAACAGTTGCCGAAACAATACCTCTCAAGGCGTTCCACGCTTGAAGGAATGCAAATGGATCGCAGGCTGGAAGAAGAAAGAGCGTGTTCCCCAATTCCCTGGAGATGCGCATGAGCCTCGAAGGTCACGACAGAGAGGCATTCACAGCCGTTCAAACAAAAGAGCCCAAGACTTTCCACGCTTGAGGGAATACAAATGGATGACAGGCTAGAGCAAGAAAAAGCATGTCTCCCAATTCCTTGAAGACGTGAATTAGCCTCAAACGTCAGAGAGGAAAGCTGTGAGCAAGCGCCGAAACAAGACTCCCCAATCGTCTCCACGCTTGAGGGGATACAAATGAAGGATACGCCAGACCAAAAGAATGCCTGCCCCCCAATGTCTCGAAGTTGGGAGCCGTCTTCAAAGGTCACTTGCGAAAGGAGGGTGTAACCTCTGAAACAAGAGTCTCCAAGCACCTGTGTGCGTGCGGGAATCATGAGGGACTGTAGATGGGGGAAGAAACCCAGTATCTGCTTTCCCATGATGAGTGGGGTGACGCTTCTCTCAAAGGCAATGGAGGTAAGAGGGCAACCTGCGAAACACTCATCCTCCAGTCTCTGTACACTCCCAGGAAGAACAAGGATCTGCAGGGAAGAGGACTCGAGAGCCCGCGGTTCTACACGCGTCATCCGAGAACCAGCCTCAAAGGTAAGGGTGGAAAGGGATGTGCAATTTGAAAAACACCCGCTTGGAAAGCTCTCTAAGCTCGCTGGAAAGCAAAGGCACGGTATGTTGGACTCACGTACTATTCTTTCTCCCAGTGTCTGCAGCTGAGAACCTTCCTCGAAGGTAAGGTTGACAAGAGAAGCGCAATACGCAAAACATTCCTCCCCAAGCGCCTCCACACTCGCGGGAACACAAAAGGACGATAGGCCAGTCCAAGTAAACGCTTGCTTTCCTATGTATAGAAGTTGAGAACCCTTTTCAAAGGCAACGACGGAAAGAGAACGACAATGTGAGAAACAGCTATCCCCAAGTGTCTCCACACTCGCTGGAATCATGATAGAGGACAAACGCCAGCAGGAAGAGAAGGCACCATCCCCTACGTCCTGCAGCTGAGAATCTTTCTCAAAGAGAACGCAGGCAAGGTGCTGGCAGAAGGAAAAACAGTCTTTTCCCAGCATCAGCACGCCCGCGGGAATACAAATGGATTGTAACAACGTGCAATTGGAAAAAGCAGCTTCTCCGACCTCTAGAAGCTGAGAATTACGAGCAAAGGTGATGTAGAGAAAAGAACCCATTTGGAAACGCCGCCCTTGGATCTCCTCTACACTTGCAGCAACAGATAAAGGCTGTCCGCCAAAATCTCTTAGTCCTATTTCCTGCGCAATCGCAGAAAATCTAGGATCAGAGCGTAATACCTGATGTCCGTGGAAATAGACTCTTTCTCTGGAAGGGACAGGGTCAAAAGGGCGCTCTCCTTGCCCCAACTCCATAGCCTCAGCATGGGAAAATGCACCCAGCACTCTCAAAACAAGCGCAGAAACTGCGCCTAAAATCTTCCGTTTCTTCATGATTCGTTTCTCCTATATATTGGTACTATTGACCATAACTATCATATAGGTAAGATTTTCGAATAGTCAATAGGGAAAAATAAAAAGACCAAAAGCATGGGAGGATAAGGGGGGAGGAAGCTCTCCTCCCATTAAGGGAGCAAGGGAGCCTCAGGGCGCTTCCACCCCTGCTCGAGCTCCAGAGCAGAAACCTCCTCTCCGTTAAGAACCAACCTCAAAGGTAATGGCACCGAGAGAGGAGCAACCCGCAAAACACTCCGTTTTGAGGGTCTCTACGTCCTTAGGAAGAGCAATGAACTTGGTCCCGCCACAGTGGGCTCGGGTCTCTATTCCTCTCACCGATTGAGCATTCACCTCAAAAGTAACCGTGGCAAGAGATGGGCACCCTAAGAAACAATCCTGTCCAAGCTCTGCGACATGCGCGGGGATAAAAATGGACGTCAAGCCGGTATTAGAGAAAGCATACCACCTCACTACTATAAACTGAGGGTCCTCCTCAAAGCTAACGAAGCTAGGAGGTCGACAAACGTCGGGACACCTTGCTTTTTCAAAGGTAACAGTGCTCAGTTTCCGGCAGGCGTCGAAACACCTTCCTTTAATCATCCTTACGCTCGCGGGAATGCAAAGGGCCTCCAACCCAGAGTAGCGAAAAGCTCCCTCTCCTATGCTCTTAAGTTGAGAATCTGCCTCAAAGGTGACGGCGGAGAGAAATGCGCACGCTGCAAAACACCCATCACCCATTTCCGTCACGCTCGCGGGAATGCAAAGGGACTGTAGGGCGGAAGAAGAGAAAACGTTCTTCGGTATGCTTTTAAGTTGAGCCCCCGCCTCGAAAGTGGCCATAAAAAGAGACTGGCACCCTGCGAAACAATCCTCTCCGAGCCTTGCAACACGCGCGGGAATTACAATGGAGGTCAAACCAGAACGATAGAAAGCGCGCCGGCCCATTATCATTGGTCGAGAGCTAACCTCAAAAGTAATAGTGGCAAGAGATTGGCACCCTAAGAAACAATCCTCTCCGAGTCCTGCAACATGCGCGGGAATTACAATGGAGGTCAAACCAGAATAGAAGAAAGCACTCTCCCCTATTGTGCTTAGTCGAGAGCCAGGCTCGAAGGTAACGATGGAGAAAGACTGGCAATAGAGGAAACTTCCGCCTTCGATCTCCTCCACGCTTGCTGGAAGGTAAAGGGACATCAAGGCAGAATGAGAGAAAGCGCCTCTCCCTATGGTCATCAGCCGAGAGCCCGTCTCAAAAGTAACGGCGGTAAGAAGCGGACAGTGCGCGAAGCAGGCAGCCGGGAGCGTCGTAACAGTGCAGAGAATCCATAGATTTTGCGGGATTCCAGTGCCTGCACAGATACCGCTGACGGGATCTGCTGGCTCACCTCCAATGCGTATCTCCTCGACACCAGAGCCATCAAATGCCAGCACCCCACAATGAACAGCATTTGCGAAAGATATATGCCTTAAAGCAGCTGTGCCCGCAAACGCCCTGTCTCCAACAGTCTCAAGTTGGGAGTCATCTTCGAAGGTAACAGTGGCAAGAGAGCTACACCTTTCGAAACACCCTCTGCCAAGTGTCCTTACATCTGAGGGGATATCAATAGCTAACAAGCCGAAGCAGTCTCGAAAAGCGCTTGCTCCTACGTCCTGCAGCCAAGAATCCGCCTCAAAAGTAACCGTGGCAAGAGATTGGCACCTTCCGAAACATCCTTCACCAAGCGCCTCTACGCGCGAGGGAATACAAATAGCTGGCAAGCTGAAGCAGTTCTGAAAAGCTCCTGCTCTTACGGTTGTAAGCCGAGCATCCCTCTCAAAAGTAACAGTGGCAAGAGAGGTGCACCCTCCAAAACATCCTTCGTCAAGCGTCCCTACGCTCGAGGGAATACAAATGGATAGCAAGCCGGAGCAGTCCCGGAAAACATCTCCCTTTATGGCCGTCAGTCGAGAATGAGCGTCAAAGACAACGTAAAGGGGATCTCGGAGATTCCCAAAACACCCATAGGGAAGAGTTGCTATAGAGCTTGGAAAATAAATGCGAAGGGCTTGTCCCTTTGATCTGTGAGCATGTGTCTGTTGCCATTCTCGGAAATGAGCATCGCCTCCAGGGCGAGAAACCTCCACGGACACTCCCTTATCAAAAATTACCTTCCTGAGAAAACAGCAATCAGACCGATCACGGGGTTTCCCCACAACAAGAGGCATCTTTGCTCTTCTGCCCTTAATCCGAGGTGGTGATGCGGCAGACTCGGAAAATATACCAAAAGCCCCCACCACAAACGCGACAAGCGCGCTCACAATCTTCCGTTTCTTCATGGTTCGTTTTCTCTGTATATTGGCACTACTGACCATACACATCCTAGAGGTAAGTTTTTTTAACAGTCAATAGGGAAAAATAAAAAACCAGAAACATGGGAGGACAAGGGGGGAGGGGGATCTCCTCCAATCAAGGGAGCAAGGGAGACTCAGAGCACTTCCACCCCCGACTGAGCCATATGGCAAGGGCCTCCCTTCCGTCTGGAAGAACGACCCATACCCAGTTACTTTTAGTGAAGGTCTTCGCCTCAATTTCTTTCAGTCGAGAGCCAAACTCAAAGGTAACTCTGTCAAGAGACCTACAAGCCGCAAAGCAGTTTGCGCCGAGCGTCTCCACACTTCTTGGAACGACAATAGACTTCAATCCGGAGTTGTAGAAAGTGCTTGTCCCTATTCTTATAAGCTGAGAACCAGCCTCAAAGATGACAGTGGAGAGAGATGCGCAATCTGCAAAACAACCGTTTCCAAGTTCCCCTACGCTTGCGGGAAGGTGAAGAGACTCCAGCCCAGAGCAATGAAAAGCTCTCTCTTTTATACTCGCAAGTTGAGAACCCGCCTCAAAGGTGATGGTGGAGAGAGATTGGCAAGCTGCAAAACAACTGTCTCCAAGCTCCCTTAAGCTTGCTGGAAGGCAAATGAATCGTATGGCGGAATCAGAGAAAGCGTATTGCGGTATGCTTGCAAGTCGAGAGCCCGTCTCAAAAGTAACGGCGGTAAGAGAGTTACACGCTTCGAAACATCCTGCGCCAAGTGTCTTGACACTCCGGAGAATGCAAATGGCCTGTAAGGCGGAATGGGAGAAAGCACTCTCCTCTATTGCACTCAGTCGAGAACCATTCTCAAAGGTGACAATGGAGAGAGATTTGCAACAGAAAAAACTTCCGTCTCCGATCCTCGCCAAGCTCGCTGGAAGGCAAATGGACTGTATGGGAGTACAAGCGAAAGCGTGACTCAGTATACTGGCGAGTAGAGAATCTGCTTCAAAAGTAACGGTGACAAGAGACGGACAACGCGCGAAGCAGCAAGCTGGGAGCTCTGTGACAGAGTGGTCGATCCGTAGATCTTGCGGGATTCTAATGCCTGCATAGATGCCACTGATGAGGCTTGGTTGCACACCTCCAATACGTATCTCTTCGACACCAGAGTTCTCAAACACTAGTACCCCCCACTTAACGCCATTGGGAAAAGATATGCGCCTTAAAGCAGCTGTGTACGCAAACGCCCTGTCTTCAACAATTCTAAGTGCGGGATCATCTCCAAAAGAAACAGTAGCAAGAGATTTACACCCGTGGAAACATCTTTCTCCAAGCGTCTCTACACTAGAGGGAATACAAACAGCCAGCAAGCTGGCGCAACGCTCAAAGGCTCTTATTCCTACGATCGTAAGCCTGGAATCCGCCTCAAAGGTAAGGGAGGCGAGAGAGCCACACTCTTCAAAACATCCTCCGCCAAGCGTCTCTACACTCGAGGGAATACAAACAGCCGGCAAGCTGGGGCAGGCCCAAAAAGCGCTTATTCCTATGATCGTCAGCTGAGAATCCCTCTCAAAAGTAACAGTGGCGAGAGATTTACACTCTCCGAAACATCCTATGCCGAGTGTCTCTACACTAGAGGGAATACAAACAGCCAGCAGGCTGGAGCAGCACCGAAAAGCGTCTGCCCCTATGGTTGCAAGCCGAGAGTCCGCCTCAAAGGCAACGTAAAGAAGACGTCTGCACTGTTGGAAACATCCCACGCCAAGCGTCTTTACACTCGATGGAACAACAAGGCGCTGCTGCATTCTACCTGTCGGTAAATCAGCACGTGCGGCGAGCCCAGAGTATACTGTACATATTCCACCAGCAGAAAAGAGTCTTCGTGGAAAATCACCACCACTAGAGAGCCATTGTATTGGCTCAGCTTCCTGCGCCTCCATCGCTTCAGAAGATACACCCAGCGCTCCTAGAATAAACGCAACAAGCGCGCTGACAAGCTTTCGTGTTTTCATTGTTCTCTCCCTTTATTACTGGCACTACTGACCACGCGCATCCTATAGGTAAGTTTTTCTAACAGTCAATATAAAACAATAAAACGCCGGAAGCATGGGAGGAGGATGCTTGCCCCGTACGCATTGCGCGGCGAAGATCCGCCCTTTATACCAAAGGGACGGAGGAGAGGAACGTGACGCTGTTTCAGCCGGTGCGCGGCATGCACGATTGGCTGCCCGAAGAGGCGGAGAGGTTTACGCAAATCGTGGAGAGGGCACGGAGAATAGCGTGTCTGTACGGCTTTCGCGAGATCCAAACACCGCTGCTAGAGAAGGTTGGGGTTTTTTCGCGTCCTCTTGGAGAGTCCAGCGATGTGGTCGGCAAGGAAATGTACAAATTTGTCGACCGTGGAGGGGAGGAGCTTGCCCTGCGCCCCGAGGGGACAGCAGCGGTTGTGCGCGCCTTCTTGTCGAACCACTTAACAGAGGCCTTGCCCTTCAAGGGGTTTTACGCAGGGCCCATGTTTCGCTACGAGCGCCCACAAAAGGGCCGATATCGCCAATTTCATCAGATGGGACTTGAAAGGCTCGGGGATGCGAGTCCCTGGGAAGACGCCGAGGGTATCGCGCTCGCCGCCCGCTGTCTGGAGGCGCTCCAGATCGAGGCGACATTGCAGATCAACTCTTTGGGGGATGCTCCTTCCCGTTCTGCGTATCGAGAGGCGTTGGTGGCCTACTTTGAGACGCATCGTTCGCGGCTTTCTGCTCTCAGCCAACAGCGTTTAGACCAGAATCCACTTCGGGTTCTGGATTCTAAGGAGCCGGAAGACCAGGAGTTCCTCTCCCACGCTCCCACGCTCACGGTTTTCTTAACCCCAGAGGCACGTTGCTTCTTCGAGACTCTGTGCACAGCCTTACAGACACTTGGGATCTCTTACCAGATTCAGGAACACCTTGTGCGTGGGTTGGATTATTACACGCATACCGTCTTCGAATTCGTCCCTTCTTCCGGCGAAGGGGGAACGATCCTCGCAGGGGGGCGCTACGATCACCTTGTGGAACTCCTCGGAGGGCCGCCCATTCCCGGATTTGGATGGGCCGCGGGCATCGAGCGCCTGCTGCTTGCCACTCCCATAAAAGAGGAACCCGTGCGCCCTGTCGCTATGATCTCCGTAGGGCCTTTTGAGGCGGTGGCGTACACCAGTGCCCAGCTTTTGCGTGCGGAGGGCCATATGGTGGAGGTTTTTTGCGGGAAGGATCTGGGGAAACTCCTGAAAAAGGCGGATCGAGCACGGGCGCGCTATGCGTTCGTTATGGGAGCGGAAGAGCAGCGGGAGCAGGCGGTCCTCGTTCGGGATCTTGATGCAAGAACGCAGGAACATCAGCCGCTCGCCGCTTTGCAAGAGATCGCTCGGCGGTTATGAGCCTCCAAGGGACATACGAGCTGTATCTCAAGCGCTTTGCCGACCTGAAAGAGGCCATGGCAGAGGCTGCAGGCGAGACCGAACGTTTTGTCGCTCTTTCCAAGGAATTTGCGGAACTTGAGCCCATTGTGGAGGGGATCACAGAGATCCAAACGATGCAAGCGGAGATCCAACGCCTCGAGGCGAGTCTTCTTAGTGACCAAGAGGATGCGGACTTTCTCGCTCTCGCCAAAGAAGAGCTACGGCGCCTTCAAGAGCTGCACCCTGAGCGCGAGCGGGCGCTCAAGGTCCTCCTGCTTCCGAAAGACGCGTTTGATGCCAAGAACGCCATTCTTGAGATTCGCGCGGGCACAGGGGGCGATGAGGCCGGTCTGTTCGCGGGGGATCTGTTCCGGATGTATCAGCGCTATGCGGAAGCGCGAGGATGGCGCGTGGAGCTATTGTCTTTGCACGAAAATGAGCTCGGAGGAGTGAGAGAGGTCTCTGCGAACATCCAAGGCAACGGCGTTTTCCTGCGGCTGAAGTTCGAGATGGGCGTCCATCGTGTGCAGCGTGTTCCTGAAACAGAAGCCAGTGGCAGGATCCACACCTCTACGGCGACCGTAGCGGTCCTACCGGAGCCTGAGGAGGTGGATGTGTGCCTCGATGAGAAAGACCTAAAAATCGATGTCATGCGCGCCTCTGGGGCGGGAGGCCAGCATGTGAACAAGACCGAAAGCGCTGTGCGCATCACGCATCTTCCGACGGGCCTTGTCGTGTACCAACAGGATGAGCGTTCTCAGCATATGAATAAGGCGCGCGCTATGAAGATCTTGCGTGCGAGGCTTTTTGAGCTGGAACGCTCTCGGAAAGAGGCGGAGCGCGCGGCTGATAGGAAGGATCAAGTGGGGACCGGAGACCGTTCCGAGCGGATTCGGACCTACAATTTCCCGCAGGGGCGCGTGACCGATCATCGCATCAATTTGACGCTGTACAAGCTTGATAAGGTCCTCACAGGAGAGGCGCTCGACGAGCTCATCCAGGCTCTTATACGCGCCGACCAAGACGCGCGGCTGATGGCTCCTTAGAGGGGGAGGCAGATGGCGAGTCTGATCAGAGGGGATCGATCCTCGCGACAGCTCGTGCGTGTCCCTAGTTTCGTCGCCGGTCTGCGATCTATCCCCCGTCAAGATGGGAAAGCAAGGGCCCTCCGCGGAGAGCCCTATTATTTGGCGATATATTGGACGTGACTTATTGGCTCAGAATGTTCGCGATCGTATTGCGGATGTCGGCGTCGATTAATTCGAGCGAGTAGGCAAAAGGCATGGAGTCTTTTATCCATTGAGCTGTCAGTACTTTCACCTCTTGGTATGGACTGGACAGCAACGCAACCAGCGCTTCTGCGGCTTTTCTGTTCGGTAGTTCTTCATCCGTTCCCGTATAGGCATGCGCACCGACTTGATCAGAGAAGGGAATGTTGAACAATACAAACAGCACAGGAAGCGCCCGCTTCTGATCTTCCGGGATCAGCTTTTCCGGATCAAGGCCTGACAGCACCTGGAGTGCTTGAGCATGCATACTCTGCGGGTTTGGTAAGTTCATGAGATTGCAACCCACTTCTGTTAACGCACGTCCATCCTCAGGAGAGAGCCTTGCAAAGCTCTCCCGCCCTGTTCCTTTCCAGCTGGGTGATTGCGCGAACAATGTATGCGCTTGATCAAGCGCAGAGTCTACGCCTCCCTCCATTTCTTGGGGATCCATCATAGAATTTGCCTTAAAAGCCAAAATAGTGGCCGTAACGGCAAGCGATTGGTATACAATATTCATTCTTTATCCTTTCTCATGCGTCAAAAACCACCACGGTTTTTCTATCTGTAAAATAATCATGGCAAAAAAATGTCAAGCCCTACCGAGGTGTGAACGAGGGCTCCCTCCCTAGAAGAATCGTACTAGCTGGGATGGGACATGATCGTGCAGCAGAGTTTTGCGGAGGATTCTCGGGATTTTGGTGTCTTTGAACGGGATGAGAGTTATTTTGGAGCAAAGAGAGGTCGGGGCAAAAGGGGTTGTGAAGCAGCAGGGAAGACTCCGGTGTTGGGTTTGCCGGACGTTCTACGGAAGCTGAAAAAAAGATGGAAGTGCGAGAGGAGCTCGTCTCTGCACTTTGACGTGGGCTGGTCGCCATCTCTATGAGGCCCTTTAGGCCTGTTCTTTCTCATTTGCTTGTTTTGCGGAAGACCTGTTTGAAAAGGGTAAGGAGACCTATAGCATTGTTCTGGACAGCTCGAAAGAAGCACTGATGCCTGTTATTCAGGAAGAGATTC
>JAISAP010000040.1 GCA_031266655.1 Holosporales bacterium
ACTCTTGCATTTAAGTTCATGGTAACCGCGGCATAACGCCGCGGGGCCTTTGTGACACCTTATTTGATGTAAGAGGGCACAAAGGCGATGAGGACCCTACACACACCTTACGTATAACCCCTCTAAAGCAGATTCCCGCGCGCAGCCAGAAGACGCACTTACGCCCACGCGATATACCCTTACAAAGCAGTCCGCAAGTCCACGCTGCCCTCGATCGGAAGCAACAGGTCATTTTAGGTCATGCCCCTTGTGGTAGGGGTGGTGAGAGAGGATTTGCTGGGCACGGTAAATCTGCTCGATCAGCATGACACGCGCCAGTTGATGCGACCAGATCATGGGTCCAAAGGAAAGGACCTTCCCAACGCAACGCAGGACACTGGGATCGATCCCGTCCGCGCCTCCTACAAGAAAAACGAGAGAACTTCCCGACGTATTATGGAGCCACTCTGCAAAGCCTTGGCTGGAAAGAGTCTCGCCGCAGGCATCCCAGGCCACAAACGTCCCATGCGTAGAAGGCGGACGCAAAAGCACTGCGTTTGCTTGCTTTCGTTGGCTCTCCGGAGAAATTCCCTTTTTAGGGAGAATTTCTTCCACAGCAAGGGAGGAAGTCAGACGCTTCCGAAACTCTTCGAAGACCTCCTCAAACGGAGATTTCAGCTTACCAACAGCACGGATAAGAATCTTTTGCATCGTGAGTACGCTCCCAAGCAAGAAGCCTTTCCTTGGTACAAAGACCCCATCGGTATCCTCCGAGACCCGATTGGGCCACCACTCTATGGCAAGGAAGGATTAAAGCGAGAGGATTGGATGCAACAGCGCTCGCTACCGCCCGAACCGCTTTGGGGCACCCCGCTTTGCAAGCGAGCTGACTGTAGCTGAGCTGCTGGCCAAAAGGGACGGTCCGCAGCGTCTTCCAGACATGTTGCTGAAATAGGGTTCCGTACGCAATCCAAACGGAAGTCCTGCGGAGATCTTCTTGGGTTTCCGCCGAGATTTTCCAAGAAAAAGCGCCGAAAGAGCGCGTCCAGACCTGTGTAACGGCGTTGTGATCCACTTCTCCCACCAGGGCGAGCGCTATGAGCCTCTCCTCTTCAAAGAGGCCGCACAGGGAGCCAAAGGGAGAGGGAAAACACTTTCCCAATAGAGGAACGCTCTGGGGACGTTCCTCCCTTGGAATAAAGCGGAGCTCCGTCGTACACTGCTCGGGGTTTTTGGAGAACATCATCCCATGCAGTGTCCTATTTGTGGAAAGCAGACGCAAGGAGAGAGGGTTTTTTGTTCAGATGCCTGCCAGTGGGCGGATTTACATCGATGGTTCTCAGGAGTCTATCGGGTTCCGACAGACGAACAGCCAGCAGAAACGCCTCCCAGCGACGTTTCCCCGGACGAGTCGGAGTGAAAAACAGCTCTTGAGACGAGAAATCGTAGAAGTTCTCAGACGTCTGTGGCGCCTTCCGGGCGTCCACCATGTGGGGGTTGTTCTCTACAATGGCCTCCATCGTGGATGGCACATTTTCTGGCATTGCTGGGTAACGCGTCTGGATTTGGAGAAAATCCGTAAGCAAGTATTTCTCTTGCAAGAAAGCGGCTTGGCTTCTCCCCAGCGATGCTCTCCTCGCCTGATTGTCTCCTTCACCTCATTTCCCGACCGCATCTCAGAGGTCTTTGCGGTTGCGTATTCCCTGCTCACGCAATCCCTCAAACCAGATGCAGTGATCCTTTGGCTTGCCGAAGAAGAGTTTCCCCATAAAGAAAAAGACCTGCCACAGGAACTCCTCCATCTCCAATCCTATGGGTTGTCCATCCAGTGGTGTGAGAACCTGCTGTCTTATAAGAAATTAGTCCCTGCTCTGAGGCAATATCCGGAAGACATTATCGTTACTGCAGATGATGACATCTACTACCCTCCAGACTGGCTGGAGCCTCTCTATGCCGCTTATCTCACAGATCCTACCTCTATTCAGACCCATGTGGCGGGTGTGATTGAAGAAAAAGAGGCGGAAGACATTCCGCAGTGGACACGCTTTTGGCATTGGTACGATTCTAAGAAGGACAAACCCCTCTCTCATGCGCACTTTCAGTTTGGAGGGTTTGGCGCTTTGTATCCACCGAACAGCCTCCATCCAGATGTCCTGCGTTCAGACATTTTCCTGAAGGAGTGTCCTTTGGATGATGATATTTGGTTTTGGTTTATGGCGGTCCGCAACGGGACGAGGATCCGCTGTTTAGCAGCGCGCAATTTCTGTGGGTGGCTTCCTTATTGCAAAGAAATCGATCCTGCAAGAAGTCTGGATATTGGCAATCGACCACGTCTTTCCGAAAGAAGAATTGCCGCGGATTTGACTCCCCTCATCCGTCGCTATCCGGAGATTCGAGGGATCGTCTCCAAAGATTGTTCCTGCAAAAGGCATGGTTCTAGACTAGCAAAATGATGTCAGATAGGGTAAAATATATTGAGCTTCAGTCGGTTAGGGGCTTACGAGAAACGCAGAGTTCTTGCATGTTTTGTGAGGCCGTTACGGCAAATTCCGCGAGCATATAGCTCAAAATAAAGTGGAACACGATTAACCTGATCTACAAGCATTTGCGAGAGCTGATTGTTTAGCGGAGTTTTGAGGAGCATTCTCGGGATTTCGGTGTTTTCGGACTGGATGAGAGGTCTTGTGGCGCGAGAGGGTGCGAGGTAAGAGAGGTCGTGGAGCAGCGGAAAGATTCCGGTATTTAGTCTGCTGGACGTTCTACAGAAGCTGAAAGGAGAATGGAAGTGCGAGAGGAGGAGTTCACTTCCGCAACTTGGACATGGTTTAGTGGCCATGGACCCTTTGGGTCTACTCTTTCTGGTCTTGCACCTTCTCATTTACCTCTTCGTAGAAAACATATTGAAAAGGGGTGAGGAATATATAGCGTTGCCCTGAACCCCTCAAAGAGGAGCTGAGGCTTGTCGTTCAGGAAGAGGTTCTTGAAGGATGGAACCATCGAATAAGGCGAACTTCGACAGATTGGCTGTGTATGGCGAGAATCCCCGCCGCATCTTTCTT
>JAISAP010000057.1 GCA_031266655.1 Holosporales bacterium
AGTAATGGGTACATCAGCGCTGTTATGTGCGAGCGCCTCCAAGGACCACACTGGCGCTTAGGTCCGTATCAGCCGCGCCCTATAGGCGCAGGGCCTCTGTGGCATTAATCCAGTGTAAATACGGTCACAAAGGCGATGATAACCCTGCACCAGCGCCACGCAAAAACCAACAAGGGAATGCATCTGTGTTGAGGTAGTGGACGTACCTATATCGGCTTCGCAACCTGCGCTGCAACGTAAATGCTTGTACCAAACCCACAGTAACCGCGCCCTATAGGCGTGGGGCCTTTGTGACATTCGTTCGGTGTATAAATACAGTCACAAAGGCAACGATGCTTCTACACACACCTTACGTACAAACAGCAACTGAGAGACCTGTATCGGGGTTTATATATCAACCACGGCACAATGCTGCGGTGGCCCTTGCAAACTCTGTCTGTTCTCTGTCGCCGCAAGGGCGACGATGACCTTACAGCAACGTTGCGTATAACCCTTCGAGGTATATCCCCGTATCAGGTGTGTAGAGAACCTCGCCCCGTAAAGGACGCGGGGTCTTTGTGACACCTTATTCGATGTAAGAGGGCACAAAGGCGATGATGACCCTACACCAACGTTACGCTAGGACCCACGAGGAAATACACTTGTATTGGGTCGGTAGTAATAGGTGCATAGATATAGACTTTGTGATCAAACTTCAGAGGGATACGCCTGCATGAAGCTTGTTGTAACCGCGTCCCATAGGGACGCGAGGCTCTTGCGAAGTTCTATCGAGTCCAGCTGTCGCAAGAGCGTGGATGCAACTACATCAACGTTACGCGAAAACTTCTCAGGTATATTTCTGTACCAAACCCGTAGAGAACCACGCCCTATAAGGAGTGCGAGGCCTTTGTGACATCTGATCTCGGTCTGGTAAAGCCGCAAAGGCAATGATGTATCTACACACGCCTTACGCGAAAACTTCAATCACAGAGATCTGTATCGGATTCTATAGTGACTGCGCAGAACATTTGCCAACAATCCATAGACTCTCATTCGTCTTTAACCGCGGCACAACGCCGTGGGGCTTTTGCAAAGTCTACTTACTCTAGTCGTTGCAAAAGCGCGGATCACCCTACACCAACGTTACGCGAAAACTGTAATGACATAGGTCTGTATGCAGTGAGTAGACACTACGCGGACAGATCTTGCAAGCAAAACTTCAACATAAACGCTTGTGCTGAGGTCATGATAACCGCGCCCGCAACCGCACCCGTTAGGGACATAGCTGCCTTCAGGCTACCCTTTGTTGCCAACGCGAGCAGAGGGCGTCAATAATGCCTACGCTGCAAGTAACATTCCACCCTTGTAAGGCGGCCCTTCAGCTACGAACGCCTTGGAAAGCGCGGAGGAAGGGGGTAGCATGGGGCGACTGGGGGATAGTTTAGCGGTAGAACTCTCGGCTCTGGACCGGGCAGCCCTGGTTCGAATCCAGGTCCCCCAGCCAAGACGAGCCTTAGAGGGAAGCAGAGCTCTGCCCGTGCCTCTCTCCTACTCTACCGGCGCGGCAGCAGCTTCGTCCACAGAGATTCTACCTGCAAGAGCAGTCCTGTCGCTTCCTTAAGAGAAACCTCCTGGACGCCCAAAAGATCTGCCTGTGCGCGCGTCTTCTACCGGCGCAGCAACAGCTCCGTCCACAGAGATTCTGCCTGCAGGAGCGGTCCTGCCGCTTCCTTAAGAGAAACCTCCTGGACGCCCAAAAGATCTGCCTGTGTGCGCGTCCCTACCGGCGCAGCAGCAGCTCCGTCCACAGAGATTCTACTTGCAAGAGCGGTCCTGCTGCCTCCTTAAGAGAAACCTCCTGAACGCCTTTCTCTCTCAAGAGATCCACTTGCCGGTTCAAGGCGGCATCGAACTTCTTGTAGAAATCCAGCCCACGCGCGGTCAATTTGATGATCGTCGCCCTCCGATCGTGCACGGAGGTGGTCTGCTCGACGTATCCTCCCTGAACCATTTTGCGGAGATTGTACGAAACGTTAGAGCCGAGGTAGTAGCCCCTGCTCATGAGTTCGCTCACCGTCAGTTGAGATTTCCCGATGTAATAGAGCACCAAAGCCTGCACGTTATTGATGTCATAAACACCGAGACGATCAAGCTCGTTTTTAACAACTTCCAAAAAGAGACGGTGCGTCCTCTCAATAGAAGAAACCATATCCAAGTAAAGATCTTTCATGAATACATTCCCTTCTGACCTGCTTCTGCCTAGAACTTTCGCATGTTTTTTGTAAATTGTCAACCTTTTTCAGAAATATTGCGCAATTTCTTGTGTTTTTCTTTTGTAGACCCTAGAAAAAACGAGTTTTATATTTTCTTCTACAAGAAGATTGTTTTCCCGCGGAAGGATACTAAATGAGCCCGCTGGGCTTTATCCAAACACCGGCATCTGGTAGGTCGGGGTAATACCGGTATCTTTATCTCCTGCACTTACGCCGGAAGAGATCCATAGAGAATCAATACCGAAGTTGTTCGCTCCTAGAATGTCTGTCTTCAGGCCGTCTCCAACCATGCAAAGGCGGGATTTTGGGATATCCGGCACGAAGGTGTGGGCGTACTCGTAAATGCAAGCATGCGGCTTTCCGAATGCGGCCACCTTCCCCCCTTTCTCCTCGTAATAGCGCGCAAAGAGGCCTGTGCGCACGACGCGTTCTCCTTTAACGAGAACGTACTCGTCACAATTAGCGCAGATCATCGGTAGTTTTGCCGCTAAGCAGCGATCCAGCAGGGGAAGAAACGGATCTAACGTGGGAGCATCCTGCTCTGGCACGCAAGGCACGAATATTTCCGCCTCTTCAGGAGAGGAAACAAGCGTCACGGGGACTCCCTCAAAAATCGCTTGGTTGCGAAAATATCCAGAGGCAAAGCACCGGACAGGCTTGGTGTATTGCCGAAAATACGCATGCGTGCAGTCTCCAGAGGTAACAATGTGCTGGTAGGACGCTCTGGAAATACCTTTCCCGTCCAAGAACGCCGCAAGGTCCTTCCCAGGACGTGAGGCATTGGACACTAACAGGACCTTCTTTTGGTGTTCCTGAAGCAGGCGCAGCCCTTCGCGCGCAGACGGAATGACGCCCACCCCTTCGTGGTAAAGGACGCCCCAGACGTCAAGGAAATACCCGTCATATTTGTCCAGTATGTCCGAGATGTGGTCCAAGCCTTCTCCCCTCATCTACACGATTTTATTATACCAAGCTAGGCTTTTATAGCGCCTATACAGGAGGAAGAGACAAGGTACGGCGCGCAAGGCATCGAGCAAATACACGAAGGTGACCGAATCCAGTTGGCCTCGGAGGCACAAGATCCCAACGGGCAGCATAACGCCGATCCACAAGCATGTTTGAGAGACAATGGTGGGATATTTTGAGTCTCCACCGGACATCAGAATGCCCCAGAAGATGGAGATCATCGACTCAAGCACAATGCTTGTGGACATGAGAAGAAACACGATACGTATTTCTTGTGTCATTCCCGAGTTGTCGAGAGGAAAGTGAAAAAGCGTAAGGGCTTTCTCCGGCGCAAGCGTTAGAAAAGCAGCAACAAAAGATTCCAGTACCAGCGCCAAGATCACAAAGGTTCGGCAGGTTACGCGAATGGAGGGGAGGTCCCTTTGGCCAATCATATTGGAGGAGAAGGTTGCGACAGATTTGTTCAATCCGTCCCCCACAAACGCGAATAAAGCCCATATTGTGAGACTGACATTGTAGATCGTGGCCATTTCTTGGGAAATATTGCTCACTGCGCACTGGACCAAATACCAAGCCAGCATCGTGAGAAGGTTCGCCAAAGAGGCAGGAGCCCCGATCTTGATGCACCCCAAAACCAAGGTGGGGTTATATTTGCGGTTTTTGAACGTTCCGTAAAGCGTGCGGTGCCTCTTGCTAAAAAATAGGCCCGCCAGAAATCCCACCTGAACGGCGGTGGCCATGACGGTCGCAACGGCTGCTCCTTGGCAACCGAGAGGAGGGATACCCTTCCATCCGAAGATGAATAAATAATCTAAAACAACGTTGACAAGAGCTCCTAAGAGGACAGCCGCTGTGATCACGGCTACACGTCCTTGCCCGATGAAAAAGGCGGAAAGCGCCATGTTTGCGCTCGGGAGAGAGCCAAACGCCAAAAGAATGCGTTGGTATTCCACGCCGTCCTGCAGGTAGCGAGCAGGCAGAAGATTGAGACTATCAGAGAAGTAAGCGATGGGGAGGAAAAACAGCTCGAGCAAAAGGGAGAGGTAGAGCATCTGCCACACCGGCGCTGCTAGCTTGTGGAACTCTCTCTTTCCGTTGTACTGACCAACAAAGACCTCAGCGGTGCCCGCGATACCGATAGGAATCATAGTGAACACCACCGTCAATCCCCCGGAGATGGAGGCGGCGTTCATTGCATCCAGGCTGTATCCCGCCAGAATCCACCGATCGATGCTGTAGAGCAACGAGTTCGACAAAAAGGAGAACAGAACGGGAAGGGTCACCCGCAGAATGCACGCCAAAGAACAATTGATGGCGCCAGAAGAATGCGCTGGCTCTTTCACAGGTCACGTCCAGCCAGAGGCTCCTTCTGCAACACCGCACAGTCTCCCCTCTGGAGACTCCACGCGAAACATCTCTCTTCTACCACAAATCCCGGTGAGGCGCCAAATCCAGGCATCTTGGGTCAAGAGGCTTGACAGGAAGGAAGCATCCTTCCTATGGATAGGGTCATGCGAGGAGCGGCAGCTTTTTGGGGATTGGTCTGGGCGTTTTGTGCCCAGGCAGAGATGGGGAGCACTTCTTCTATAGAGGCCGTCCAAGAAAAGCTCGATCAAGCAGACGCGGACACATTGGTGATCGTCGATTGTGACGACACCTTGGTGCATTCCAAGGATCTTGCTCTACGAACGGCCTCTCAAAAAGCCTTGGAAGCCCTTGCGAAAAGCCCCCAGAAATCCTCTCAAGGCAAGGCTCTTGATTTGAGGATCCTGCAGGATGCTATCGCGTTTGCCCCTTATTTGATGGCGATTTTACGTGATGCCGTCTTGGAGCTCCTAAACCCCGAGTGGCCGCGCATCCTCTCCTCCCTTCAGAGGCGCGGAGTGAAGGTGCTGCTCTTCTCTTCCTGTCTCACGGGACGCAGGCAAGATATGGAGGAGATTGTTGCCTGGAGATATGCACAGTTGCGGGATCTGGGCATGGATTTCCGGGAGTCATGGGAAGGGCGGAGCAGAGAGCTTCTGCACATCGAGGAAGCCGAGCGTTCTTCTGCGTTGGATACAGAATGTGCGATCTTCGAGAATGGCCTGCTCCTGTGCTGTCTGAACAAGAAGGGGGAGGCGCTTTTGGCGTTTCTGAAAGCGACGCCTCAACATTCTTTTAAGAAGATTATTTTTGTGGATGATTGTGCGCATAACGTAAAATCCGTTGGAAAAGCGGCGCATGCGGCAGGACTTTCCTTCGTGGGGATCGAGTACACTTACGAAAAGAGCCGTACACCCCCTCTCGTTGATCTTCCCGTCGCGCAAGAGCAGTGGCATGGCCTCATGAGCGAGAAGCGGTGGCTCTCCGATGCTGCGGCAAAGGCAAGGATCCAGCAGGCGGCAGAACAGCGTTCTTAGGCTGGCTCACCCTTTCACACACAACACAGCGGCGAGGTGTGTTTTGTGGGAGAGGTGGGCGGAGAAGGAGGCGGAGAGGGTAAGGTTGCAGGGGAGCTGCGTTTCGACGACGGCTTCGAGTCTGCGGATGGGATGGGTAGGCGTGAGCTGCGTGGTGAAGGTGTGGTACCGGGTGGATCCATCTCTGAGGTGTTGGACGGGCATATGGACGCGGACAGGAGCGGAGAGGACGCGCCTCGGTTCGGAGTAGAAGACTCCGCAGTGGAAGGGAAAGCGCTCGGATCCGAGGACGAGGACCCCCATGCGGCAATCTAAGGAGTGCAGGGGTCCTGTGAAGGAGATGAGGCTTGGTCGTGAGGAGGAGCGCACGCGTGTGACTCCGTAGGTCCAGGTGCCAAGGAGGCGGACACGAGGGGAGACCTGCCAGACGGTGGTGAGATCGGTGATCCCCGTTTGGCACCCCCTTCCGAGGGACAGGGCTCCTGCGCTCTTCGTGGTAAG
>JAISAP010000039.1 GCA_031266655.1 Holosporales bacterium
GGTTCTCTACATGTTTGATACAGAGGTATACCTTAGCAGTTTATACGTAACGCTGGTGTAGTTGCATCCACGCTCTTGCGACTGTTGAAATAAATAGAGATCGCGAGGGCCGCCGCGGCGTTTAGCCGCGTTTAACACGGACTTAATGCGGGTGTATTCCTCTGCAACGTGCGTTCGTCGAATTTATGTAAATGCGTCTGTTAACTTCATACGAGTGCCCTGTTAGGGATTCTAGCGTAACGCTGATGTAGGAGTATCATCGCCTTTGTGACCGTCTTTACAATGGATTGATGTCACAAAGGCCCCACGGCGTTATGCCGTGGCTAGAGGCCGATAAAAGTCTGTGGATTATTGGCGCTCCACGTAGTTACTACGAAACTGGACACAAGGCTCTGTGGTGGAAGGTTACGCGTAAGGTGTATGTAGAAGCATTCATGCCCTTACGACTGTTGAAATAAATAGAGTTCTCAAGGATCCTTCGGTATTGTGCCGTGGCTACTATAAACCCCGATACAGGTCTCTTAGTTACAGGTTGTACGTGCCCTCATGACTACATTCAATGGAAAGACTGGCATGAGGGCCCCGCGGCATTATACAGCGGTTATTGCGGACTCAGTACAAGTGCGGCTCTCGAAAGTTTCGTTTGCAAGGCATGTGTAGGACTGTCTATAGACCCCTCACTCCCTAGCCAGCATAAGTTTGTTGACCCAGTATCAATACAAATCTCTGTAGTTGAAATTTTCACGTAACGCCAGTGTAAAAGGAACATCGCCTTTGCGACCGTATTTACACTGGATTGATGTCACAAAGGCCGCCGCGGCACTTATTGTGGCGCGGTTAGACGAGGGGGAAGGGTTATTCCTCTCTTTGTCTTGCATTGCCGAACCTCTCTGCAAGCTCCCCTAACTCTTCCCTTTGCCCCTTGGCTTTCTCCCTTCACTCCTTTCCTCTACAATCTCTCCAGCTCTGTGAGCATATCGCCTATAGTAGAGAGGACTTTGGTATTGGCGGCATAGGCATGTTGGGCGCGGATCATGTCGGAGAGTTCATGGGCGAGGTCCGTGGTGGAGCGCTCCAGGGTTCCTGAGGTAATCGTGCCCATGCCATCTTTTCCGGCGACTCCGACCTTAATGGCTCCTGAAGCGGGAGTGGCGTAGTAGACGCCGTTACGCTCCTCTGCAGCATTCATCGCTGCAAACTGACCGCAAGCGAGGAGGTAAATGGGCTCCCAATCTCCGTCGTCCTTGAGGCGTTTCAACACCCCGTTCTCGTCGATGGAGAGCGAGGAAGGAGAAAGAGGCGCAAACCCCTCTTTGACCTCCTCAGGGATGACCTCTTCTTTGGGAGGCTTGGTCTTGTCTATGACTCGGAAAACGCTCAAATCAATGTCTATGATCCCGCAGTCAATGCCAGTATTACCAACAAAGTAGTGCACTCCTTTCACGACAGATCCCGTCTGCTCGACTCCTACGCTGGGATCGTCGGTGCTGTTGCCGTTTTTCGTAAACTGATAACCCGAGACCCGGCCTTCCTCATTGAAATAAATCTCTACCTCAAAACCGTAGGCTACGCGCAGTAAGTGTCCTATAAAAGAACCATCCTCTTTTCTTTCTATCACTAAATTGGAGACATAGCCGTCGGCTCCATTCATCTCAAAGACAAATTCTTGCTCTATCTGAGAGATTCCTTCTTCAAAGATCGTGGGAGGCATGGCCCAGAGCAAAGTCCCTTCGGGGGCGACGGAGGTGAGGTCTCCCCCCGTCACTTTCATGTCGCTCAAATCGAAAGTTAAGGTTGCACCGGTGTCAGGGAAGGTCACCACTATCTGCTTGGAAGTCTCATCAAAGGTGCAGTTGGAAGTTTGAGCAAATCCGCCATTGGAATCATAGTGGTAGAACACCTCACAGCTAGGAGGAGGACCCAGATCGGCAAATTTGAGAATGAAACTCCACTCGGACGAGTACAAATACGTCCATCCAATTGCTGTGCGTTCTTGTCCGAGGGAGTCCACAAAGCTGCGCTGACTTGAGGTGTACTCACCAGACCAGTCCCAATAGAGTGCGGAGCCATGGAAGGAGTACAGACCATCAGCCTCCTTTCGCGTGCTCCAGCCGGTTCCGTAGGGGTTGGAAAGAACAGGTGCTTCCAGAGGAGGTGCAGGATCTGGCTTGATGAGCTGGATATCTTCAAGGCCTCCTAGGGGGCCGATAAAGGTGACGGAGGGAGGAGACAAAGATTGTACCGTTGCGGAGGCAGCTCCATCTTCTGGCATCAGGGGATAACCTTGGAGGGTAAGGCCTTTGGGGTCTTGAATACGGCCTTCTTTGGTAATATGAAAGGCTCCTGTTCTCACTCCTCCTAGAGTGCCGCTCTTGTCTCTAACGAGGAGGAGGCCATCCCCGTCCAAAGCAAGATCTAAAGGCTGATCAGTACGCTGTAGCTCTCCCTGTGCTTGGAGCTGCATCAGCGTATACGTAGAAACGCCAGAGCTGGAGTAGAGCGAACCAGCGCCAGAGGAGGCGTGCGAACTTCCTATTGCAATGTTAGAAGAGCTGGCAGAGGAACCAGAATTTCTTACTAAGGCATTGAAGGAAGAAGCACTAGAATTGGTGAAGGAGCTAGAACTCCCTACTGAAGAACTAGTGGGGAAGATAGAGGGAGCAGAACCAGAAGAAGAGGAATGATTCTTATCTAAAGAAGGAGAAAAACTATTATTGCCAAGAGATAAAAGAGAATTATTAGATACTTCTCTACTTAACGGAGCTACCCCCCCCCCCCCGGCAATTTATTTGGGGAGTAAAGGCAATGGAACGGGCCTTATAGCCCATCGTGTCACTGTTACTCACATTATCCGCTATCGTACTCATCCTCTTCGCCTGCGCCCGAAACCCAGCAACAGAGACCCTCATAGCGCTAAATAAAGACATATTCTTTGTTCCTTTCATCAACTTACGTAGGGAGTAGATTGAACTATATATGTTTATAAAAGGTAAATAAAATAGGTATAGGAGAGGAATACTTGGAAGATACATGTGTATTGGAGGGGAAGAGAAGATGAGATCATACGCATAGCAAGAAAAATGAGGAAAGCAGGACATGCAGTCATAAAGGGAAAAGTGGATGGATCTGCAGGAGAAGCAGAGGGGGGAGTAGGTGCAAATACGTCTGCCCATACCTCATGCACAAACTTTAGCAAAATACACCTGCATTAAGCCCACAGTAGCCGCATCCCAATGCCACGGGGCTCTCATGCTCTTCTTTCTATTAAATGTAGGCATGAGGGCGATGATGCTTTTACATACACCTCACGTACAACCTGCGACCACAGATACCTGTATCTGGATTCATAGTAGCCGCAGCTGAACGCCGCAGCAACCCTTATGCCAATCTTGTTTGTTACATGTGGTCATGAGGACGACGATCCTCTTACACCAGCATTACGCGAGACCCTCGAAGATACCCTTGTATCACGTAGGAGAGCATTCAATTCTCTTCGAGCAAACCATTGGGTAAGACGGACGAATTGACACCGGTCTTACACGAACCTTTCAAAAGAATGCACCCGCATAAAGCCTGCAATAATCGCGCTACAGTAAGTGGCGCGGAGCCCTTGCGAACTCTGTCCACTGTTGGTTGTCGCAAAGGCAATGATGCCACTACACCAGCGTCACGCAAAAACCGCAACTGCAGAGCCTTGTGTCCAGTTTCACAGAACTACGCAGAGCATTTGCCAACAATCCATGGGCCCTCATTAGCCTTTAGCGGTGGCACAACGACAAGAGGGCCTTTATGACGTTAGTTCGTTGTAGATATGGTCACAAAGGCGATGATGCCCCTTACACTCACGTTACGCGAAAACTGTAACCATGGAGACTTGTATCGGCTCCAAACTGGTAAACTGATACTAGCTGAGCTAAAATCCATAGCCGATCCTAATACACACGTTGTGGACAAAACTCTCAAGGACCACGCTGGTGAGCCACAATAGCCGCACCATGATGGCGCGGAGCCCTCATGCCGTTCTCTCCATTAAATGGAGTCATGAGGGCAATGATGCTCCTCATCATCCTTACGCATAAATTGCACCTGTGGAGCTCTGTACCGTGTTTTCTTGTAGCTACGCGGAGCATTCGCCAACAATCTATAGATTCGCATTGTCCTTCAACCGCGCTATCACGGCGCAGGGTTCTTGTATTAAGGTAGATGCGTTGATGTACATTCTACGATCAAAGCTTTAGCGTAAGCGTCTATACTGAATCCACAATAACCGCGCCCCACAAAGGACGCCGCGGCCTTTTTGACATTAGCTCATCGGTAAAAACACGGTTGCAGGGGCAATGACCCTCCTACACCAGCATTGCACGTCAATTTCGAAGAACCATATCCGTACTAAGTCCGTGGGGTGCCCACACCAACCCTGCGCACAAGCTTCCAAGGAACATTCCTGTATCAGGTGTCCAGAGTCTCGAGGAGGTGCTCTTCATCTCTTACCGATGGCCGGGATTTCCCAAAAGCCGTCTCTAGTACGCGGTTGTCTCTGCCCCATCGAGAGGGTTCGGCTCCTCATCCATTTCTTCCTCATGAGGATCCTCGATCTTCCCCCATTGCCCCCACCCGCCGTTGAAAGAGAAGGGGAAGGGTTCGCTATCTTTTCGTCTGTGTTTCGAAGATACGAGAGGGTTTCCTGAATCGCTCTTCCCTTGCCCCTTCGATGCGCAAAAAGCGTCAAGAAGACCAAACGGGAACCTTCCACTTTGTCCTCCATGGGAAGAAGCAAATGGTATTCCTCCAGGGAAAGAAGCCACTCCAACTGGAGTCAGCGGCAATGGGGATACAGATGACACCACTCTCTGAGAGTCATGGAGCACTTCCGTCCGGTCTATGAGATCAGGCCTGGTAGAGAGCACGTCGCCATCCTGATCTGCTCCTGATCTGCCCTCTGGTTTCACAGCCGATGGAACAAGGCTCACACCCTCGCTAGATTCCGAAACCTTTTCGCCATCCCAAGTCAGAGCAAGTAGACGCGCAGAAGGATCAGTTTCTCGTTGGTCTGCTACTGCCCCTCGGGAATCAAAGGATCCTCCTTGCAAGGCAGGAAAGGCAGAAACAGATACTGCAACCGGATAGGGCACAGCCATCAGGCGTGGGAGCTGAACGCGCAGCCCCTCTACCAACGAGAGCCCCTCCACCGCAGGAGAACCTCCTCCCAAAGCCGGAGCAAGGGGCAGCGCCACTCGTAGATCCATCTCCGCAACTGGAGAGACGACACGTACCTTAGGTTCCGAAGGAGGCTCATACGTCAGCGCAAGCGGTATCGGCCTCGGAGAAAGGATAGGTTTCCACCGAAGCTGATGCAGCATCTCCCCCTCCATGGGATTGAGAGAGATTTTGCCCCCTTGAATCGCTTGCTCCAGAAACCTCATACCCTCTTCGTCCTCCAGGAAATGAATAAGGGCTACCCGCCTTGTCTCGTCATATCCCTTATAGGAGACCCCATACCTTAGAATTTCTAGAGCTGCGGTGCGTCGGACTTCAAGATCTCGTCCCAACAATAAGCGGCCGCGAAGCTTATCCAGCTTTTCTTCCACCGCATCCTGTAAAATCTGGGATTCCACACTGCGCAGCTCATATCCAGCAGTGATCAGTTGGCCCACAGAACTCAGGTCGGACACACGACTCCAATCCCGCAGAAAGGCCGTTCTACTTCCTCCGAATATAGGATTCTCAGCGACGACCGTTGCCTTCTCCATAAGAGGCGGAAGATCTCCATATGGAAACGCTCCGGCAACCTGGATGAGAAATGAACGCTCCTGAGAGAAAGGACAAATAGAAAGAAACATAGGAACGAGATCGTTCTTATCCTTACATCGATCGAGTGCGTCCAGACCTCCGGAAATATCCTTATCCCCGAACAGCGCACTCCCACCCGCGGGCCACAGGGTGACACAACAGACCACAATCGTCAGAAAACTTCTAAGATTTCTCATCCTCTCCCCTTCCTTCGCGAAGGATAACACAAACATAAGGGGGAGGGTAGAGCATTCTGCGAAGATTGTCAACTTTATTTCCCTCCGCGGGGAGGGTGTCCTCCTCCTAGGATCGGCTTACAAAGGCTCGTGTCGACCAAAAGAGCCGATTCCTGGTCTGGAACCCTCAATATTCCACGGGGATGGCATCTAGGGAGCGCCAGAGGTACCAAGTCGCCACGGTACGGTAAGGACGCCATCTTTCGGAGAGCTCTAAAATCTCTTCTTGGGAAATCTTATAGAGGGTCGTGATGGCCTTCTGCACACCGAGGTCAGCTTGGGGAAAAACATCGGGGCGCCGGCAATGGAAGATGAGAAACATCTCCGCTGTCCAGGGGCCCACTCCCTTGAGGGTAATCAAGGCCCGCTTGAGCGCTTCATCCGACAGCAGCGGCCAGGTCTTCCAGGCTTCCGTTTTCCAAAACTGCGCAAGACCGACGATATAAGTCACTTTCTGACGCGACAACCCCGCTGCCAGCAGGTCTTCAGGAGAAAATCTCTGAACGTCCCCGGGATGCGCAATCTGCAGGCGTTCCGTGATCTTTTGCGCGGCTTTTACAGAAATTTGCTGTCCTACAATCGAGTGCACAAGGGTGCAGAACCCACTTCCCTGGGAGCGCAAAAACGACGCATCCATGAGCGAGGCAAGAGTGGGATCCTGCTTGCCCAAATAAAGACGCGCCTCCTCCCAGTAGGCGGGAGGAGCGCATCCCGAAGGAACCTCCTGCGGCTCTTTCACACGAGGATCTTTTTCAGCTCCCCCCAGGGAATCGTGTCGGGATCGAAGGACGCGGAAGGAGGAGGAATCTGAGCAAGAACCTGATCCGTCAAAGCGCTCAGGATACGGCTCCTCACCGAAGCCTCGAAGATCGAGAGTTGCTCCACGTATTCGCGCTCGGCGCGGTAGGCCAACTCCTCAAGCATCTTGGCATGGGCCGCCCGATGCGCCGCAAGCGTCTCCTGCGCCTTTTCCTTTAAATCCGCAATTTCTGCTTGCACCTGCGCTGCACGCGTGGTCAGACGCTTCTGCAGCTCCTGCGCCTCTTTTTTGAGTGCCTCCGCTTCTGAAAATTGCTGTTCAATGCCAGTGCGATACGCATCTAAGGTTTGAATGCAGAAGAGGTAGGCTTTTTTCCCTACCAGAGCCACGAGGGAGAGAAAAGAGAGCAAAACCCAGAAATCGGCCTCTCCTAACATGGATCCTCCTGGCTTTCCGAGGACGCCGCCCTCTTTCCACGTCTTGCGCCCTCAGCAAGCCTCTCGAAAGCCGCCTGACCGAGCTCCTTAACCGACAATTGTGCGCGCACCAAAGCCTCCTCCTCCGCGCTCTCCATGACATGGAAGGACTCCTTCCTCTTGTCGGCGTACCTCTTTCGCAATTCTTCTTCCTTGGCAGAAAGCTGCTCTTGCAAGTGCGCAAGCTCCTGGGAAAGCGCCTGGTGCACCTCCTGTTTGGTTGCTTGCAGCGCCTCTTCCGCCCCTCTTTCTTTCTGTTGAGCCTCTTGCTGAAGGCTGCGTGCTTCCGTCAGCACAGCAGACAAAGAATCTTCACGGTCCTTCAGTGTTTTCGCGATTCTGGGGACGATCGCGCCGCGTACGACGCAGAAAAAGGCCAGAAACACGACGAAAAGCCAAACAAGCTGTGCCGGATAGGATGTTACATCCAACTGAGGCATGACGAGCGGGCTTCTACTTGAAGAGAATGAGGAACGCAATGAGCAGCGCGAACAGGGCAATGGCCTCCGTCATGGCGAATCCCAAGATGCCGATGGAGTTCAACTGTTCTTTCGCCGATGGATTGCGCCCCACAGAGCTCAACCAAGTGGAGAAAATATTCCCCAAGCTGGTTCCCACACCGTAGAGTGCGACCGCTATGAACGCTGCACTGAGATAACGAGCCGATTCTGGATCCATTGTTCCTTCCTTTTTCTCAACAAAAACTAATGCCCAACGTGGAGAGCATCGTGCAAGTACACGCAAGTTAAAACACTAAATACGTACGCTTGCAAGACGGAGACCAAGAGCTCGAAAACCGTGATGGCCACATTCAGCGTCATCGGTGCGAATCCGAAAAGGGCGCCGGCACTGACCGAAAACCCAGCAAAAACCTTGAGCATCGTGTGCCCCGCCATCATGTTTGCGAACAAGCGTACTGCTAAACTAAACGGACGGGAGCAGTAAGAAATCATTTCCACAGGAGTAAGGAGGATCAGAACCGGCCACGGCACTCCCTTAGGGGCGAAGGTTCGCAGGAATCCCAGCCCATTCCGGACGAATCCCATGATGGTGACGACCGCAAAAACAAGCAAGGCAAGGCCAAAAGTGACGATAATGTGGCTCGTAAAGGTGAAGGTGTACGGAAACATGCCGAAGAGGTTGCCTCCCAGGACGAAAAAGAAGAGAGAGAACACGAAAGGGAAAAAACAGTGCCCCTCTGCTCCGATATTTTCTTCGATGAGATTAGCGACGACCCTGTACCCCATCTCTGAGATGGCCTGGAGGCGGCGCGGGACCCTCGCCTGCGATCGCGCTCCTAGGAGGAACACGGTGAGGACGAGCGCACTGCTCAGAACCATCGCCAACGCGGAGTTGGTGAAAGAGACGTCTACGCCTCCGACTGAAAGGGGGAGGATTGGGTGAATCTCAAACTGATGAAGAGGTCCATGCGCCACAATCACGTCTCCACAAAAGTCTTTACATCTTTATTAAACGGATGACATTCCAAAAGCCAGCTCCGATTCCCAGGAAGAAGCCCACAAGCAGCCCCCAAGGATGCGTTTGCGTCACGCGATCAACCGCCACTCCCAGGAGCATACTGACACTGACTCCCGAAAAGAACTCAATACCCGCTCGAATCAGGGGTTGTTCCTTGCGGGAGAAACCAGAAAAGCGACTCTTCTGAGGGGGGCGGATGCGTTCCTCACAACGACGCAAGCGCTCTTCCAACGAAAGCTCGGACCGCTTCGTCATGGTGCGAGGGGAGGAGCCGCGCCGCGATGTTTCACGAAATGGCGCATTTTTTGGAAGAAGAGAACGAAGAAATTGTTGGCCGCAACGTTTCCGGCCGTCGCAATCGGGTCGATGATCCCGTAGAACGCGATGATAAAAGCGGTCATGGTCTCATCGAAGCCGAGATATTTTTCCATGACCGGGACGACCACCATAATAGTTCCGCTAGGCACGCCACCGCCTGCAAACTTGTTCAGCACGAAAAAGAGGCCGAAAAGGACAAAATCTGCCGGAGTCGGCAAGGGATGGTGAAAAACCCGCAGGACAATCATGGCCATGACGGGAACGAGGATGGTATCCCCCACCATATGAAAATTCATGGTAAGGGGCATGACAGCATCCGCCAAGGCTTTATCCTGCGTGTTCTTGCGCGCCGCCTCCAGAGAGAACGGCAAGGCGGCAGCACTCGACATGGTACTAAAGGCTGTCACGATCGCAGGAGAAGCGGTCTTAAGGATCTGGAGCGCGCGTGGAAGACGGAAGGACGCCGCTGCCATCCACCACAAGGTGAGATACGCCAGGAGAAACCCAAACATCATGAGAAAAGTTTGCGTGTGCTGCGCGACGAATCCCACCATTCTGCCTTCCATGAACAGCCGGAGGACAAATCCCCCCACAAACAGCGGAAGAAGGGGCACGAAGAACTTTTTCATAAATACCATCACCAAGCGATGCAGCGTATGGATCAGCCAAGAGACGGGCTTGTTGGGAAAAAACGCTGTGAAAAAGCCAACGAGGACCCCTGCACACAAGGCCTGCACGGTACCAGCGATTTGCGGAAGGGCACATGTGAAAAACGGGATGATGGAAAGGCTAGGCTCCGGAAGCGCTTGGCTTTCGGCTTCTGGAAGCACGCAGAACCCAATACAGCCGGAAACGAGAATATTGCAAAAATTCGAGGTAAAGACCGCAACCATGAGTCCCAGGACAAAAAGCATGCCCTCTTTGGGAATGGAGGCCAGGGCAACAGCGACAAAGCTGAAAAGCAGAAAAGGTAAGACAAAAACGAGTACTTCTCGCAGGAACAAGCTGATCGTGAGGAAAAAACGCGCCGCATCTAAGGAAACATGCGCGTGCCCCAGAGAAACCGCCACCAGAACAACAGCGAGCTGCACGAGAGAATTGCGGCTCAAACGTCCTAGCATTCCGAAGAAACCTGACATAGCGGGGAACTGTACCACCTTTCCTTACCTTCCGAAAGTACGCGTTCTCTCCGAGGGTTTAGGCGTAGAAATCAGCCACATGGGACGGCGGAGTTGCAGCAGATTAAGCGCTTAGGAATTTTTTACATAAGACTCGCGTAGAGTATCCACTCTCCATACGCCTAATGCAGGAGTATGCCTTGGAAATTGACACGTAGCGCTGGTGTGGAGGTATCGTCGCCCTCATGAGACCACCCATAAGGGAACATTGGCATGAGGGCCCTGCGTCCCCTATGGGGCTCGGTTGAAGACCAACGAGAGCCCATGGATTATTGGCGAATGCTCCGTGTAGTTACCTTGATACAGAACTCTGTAGTTGTAGGTTATGCG
>JAISAP010000059.1 GCA_031266655.1 Holosporales bacterium
AAGGCAAACACCAGCTTCAGGACATGGACCGACTGCTCTCCGATCCCAGGAACCTCTCGGAGCCGCTCCCGCGAAGCCGCCAGCACTCCATTCACGGTCCGAAACCGCGCAAGCAGAGCTTTAGCGAGCGGCTTGGTATCACACCTCGGACGAGACAAAAACAACAGCAGTTCCAGTAGCTCATAGGCAGGAATGTGCCTGTCCGCCTCAAACCGAGCCCTTAGCCTCTCCCGATGACATAAATAATGCGGATCCTTCCCCACCATAACCAGCTCCTTGCTGCTCCGGCCGCACAGCGCAACGGTCCTCCTTTGTGCACCAAGAATGACACCTAGGAACACACCACCTCTAGGCGCGCTGCCAACGCGTACCGGTCTCTGTATCCTCCAGAATCACCCCCTGCTGTAGGAGCTGGTCGCGAATCGCATCCGCGCGCGCAAAATCGTGCTTCTGACGCGCCTCCTCTCTCTCCTGGAGGAGCTGCTCAATGGTTTCTGCCGCCCAGCCTTCCTGTGACGACCTCTGCAGCCATACCTCGGGAGGGCTCCCCAAAAAGCCCAAGATCTGTGCCTCTTGCCGCAGGGTTTCCTGGAGCTTGCGCTTTTGCGCGGAGTCGGTCTCTTTGTAAACAGCCGCCGCCATCTCGTCTAGCAAGCTCAAAGCCTGCGCCGTGTTCAAATCCTCCTGGAGCGCCGTGAGTACCGCACCCTCCGCAGGCGGCTCCCTCTCTTCGAGCGACGGCAGGAACTCTCGCAGCGCTCCATACAGGCGGGTCATCCGTTGTTTGGATTGCTCCAGCCCCGCGCGGGTCCAATCCAAGGGCTTGCGGTAATGCGTGGACAGGAGAAAATGGCGCACCACTTCGCCCTCAAAGTCCTGCAGCACAGCGTTCAGCGGCAAAATGTTGCCCAACGATTTCGACATTTTCTGGCCCTCCATGAGCACAATGCCGTTATGCACCCACGTATGCGCCAGCAGCGCCCCCTCATTCACAGCACGACTTTGCGCGATCTCGTTTTCATGGTGCGGGAACATCAAGTCCTGCCCGCCTCCATGAATGTCAAAGGTAGGTCCAAAATAATGCAAACACATGGCAGAGCACTCTATGTGCCATCCGGGTCGACCACGCCCCCAAGGGCTCTCCCATCCCGGTAGATCCGGAGTGGAGGGCTTCCAGAGCACGAAATCCAGCGGATCCTCCTTGTACGGTGCGACCTCTACCCGGCTCCCCGCAAGCATGTCATCGAGCTTGCGACGCGATAAACAGCCGTACTGGGGGTCTTTCCGCACGCGAAAGAGAACATGCCCCTCGTTGGCGTAGGCATACTCTTTCTGCTGCATCTCCAAGACCATCCGGATGATATCCGGCACATGATCCGTCGCATGCGGCTCAAAGGTGGGAGGGAGCACCCCGAGACGCTTCAAATCTTCGTGAAAGATGGTTTCGATCTCCTCCGTCAGCGTTTTAATCGAGAGCCCACGCTCGGCGGCACGCGCGTTTATTTTGTCATCAATGTCGGTAATATTGCGCACATAGACCACACGCGGATACTGCTGGGCTAACAGGCGATACAGCAGGTCGAACACCACAATGGGCCGCGCATTCCCCACATGCGGCCGGTCGTAAACCGTGGGACCGCAGACGTACATCCGCACCAAGGTCTCGTCTAAGGGGACGAACGGCTCGACCCGCTGATTCAAGGAGTTATACAAACGCACCACAGGCAAGCCCCCTTTTTACCGCGCGAGCCTTTGTAGCATACGCTCGCGCCCCATCAAAGCCACCAACACCCACAGCTCCGGCCCGGTGTCCCTTCCTGTCAGGAGCAGCCGCAGAGGGTGAAACAACGCACGTCCCTTTCGGCCGGTTTTTTGACTCAGATCTTGGACAAACGCTTGCCAAGCGCTGACCTCTCCTATCGCCTCCGGCGCCCGCTGGGTGCAGAGCAGGCAAGCCTCTCGAAACGCAGGCTCCTCGTCCGCACCGGGAGGTAACAGCCCGTAACACACCCGCTGCCAATATCCCACATCCTGTAGGGTCTCGATATTGCCGCGGATGGCCTTCCAAAAATCGGCAGAAAACGGAAAATCACTAGGCGGTATGTCGGATGCTACAGACGCCACCGGCAGAATGGGCCAAAGGTGGCGATTCAACCGACGGAGATCGTCGGGATCAAATTGCGCCTCTGCCAGACTCATGTTCGATAACGCAAAGCCGGCTGCTAGGTCTTCCAGAGAAGCGTGGGGCGCCAACGCTTCGGAGGTGCCGAGCTTGGCGAGAAAACTGCAGAGCGCGAGCGGATGGATGCCCTCTTCCCGCAGGGACTGCAGGCTCATGCTACCTGTCCGTTTGGAAAGCTCTTCCCCCGAGCGCATCCGAAACAGCGGGTAATGGGCCCAGGACAAGGCAGAGGGAGCCTTCGGGTCCAGCGCCTCCAAGATTTGCAGCTGCACCGCCGTATTGGCCAAATGATCGGCTCCACGAATCACTTGCGTTATGCCCAGCTCCCAATCATCGACCACAGAAGCCAAGGTATACACCGGTACACCGTCGGCGCGGATCAATACCGGATCGCTCGCGTACGCTCCCTCAAAGACCTTCTTGCCGTAAATCCCATCGTTCCAGCACACGGGATTTTCGTGTAACCGAAAGCGCCAATGAGCGGGACGTCCCTGAGACTCTAACGCCCTGCGCTCGTCTTCCGAAAGCGCTAAAGCCCGACGGTTATAAATCGGCGGTTTCCCCTGCGTTTGAAGGGTTTTTCTCTGGAGCGCCAGTTCCTCAGGGGTTTCGTAGCAAGGATAGAGTCGGCCCGTAGCGCGGAGGCACTCCGCCGCTTGCGCGTACCGTTCTAGACGCTCTGATTGAAAGACAAGACGCTCCCAAGAGAGCCCCATCCAGGTCAGATCGGCCTTCAGGGCCTCTACAAAAGCAGCGTCGGACCTTGCGCGATCGGTATCATCGATGCGCAGCAGAAACTGCGCTCCGTATCGACGCGCATACAAAGCATTGAGAAGGGCGGCGCGCGCATTACCCACATGCAACAACCCAGTCGGCGAAGGAGCAAAGCGGACCCAGCCCATAGTCTCCTCGTTTGGTGCCCGTGGAGGGACTCGAACCCCCACAACTTTTCAGTTCGCAGATTTTAAGTCTACTGCGTCTACCATTCCGCCACACGGGCCTGGGTGCACGCTATAGAGGGAGTTTTTCACAAGCAAGAGGGGAGAACCGGAGGGGAACCTGTGCACAACGGGACCCCCAGAAAAAGCCTGGGGATAACTCCGTTTTTGTCCACCGGTTGGAGCACCTGTGCAAAACCTTATCCCCAGGATGGGGATAACCTGTTGTTTTTTTGAGAACAAACAGAGAAGATGGGGAGGCATAAGGGGATAGATTGTGCACCAAGAGAGAAGTGCCCGTTCTTTGCGGTGTTTCTACCACTACTACTTTTTTTTAATAAGCTTTGCTTGTTACACGGCCCAAGCCCAGAATCCCACTCTTAACATCGCCAACAAAGTGCCCATCTCCATTGAAACGGCGAATACCCCACAGGCAAGACACGTGGGGTTTATGTTTCGACGCCTGGTTTCTCCGAAGCACGGTATGCTCTTTGACTTCCAAACGACGCAGTCTGTGGTCATGTGGATGAAGAACACCTATGTGTCCCTGGATTTGCTCTTTATTTCCCAGAAGGGGGTCATCACCCATATGATCCAGAAAGCGGAACCCCTGTCCACAAAGGCCTTACGGGGGAAAAAGCCCGTGCGCTTTGTGCTCGAGGTGCCAGCGGGTACCTGCGAAAAGTACGGGATTGTCGTTGGAGACACAGTATCGGGACTCCCCACAGAGTCGGCATCTCCTCAAAGGCGCGACACCAAACGGAAGCCGGCACCCAAAAAGTAAGCCCCCTTCCCCTATGGGGATACGTCCTTTTTGCCAATGCGCGCACTCAGAGAGGCTCGTAAAAAGAGGTCGATATCTCCATCGAGCACGCTCTGCGCATTCCCTTTTTCCACGCCTGTACGCAGATCTTTGACGAGCTGATAAGGTTGCAGCACGTACGACCGAATTTGATGCCCCCATCCAATGTCGGATTTGCCAGCCGCTTGGTCTTCCGCGGCTTCTTCCCGCTTGCGCAGCTCTAACGCATAGAGACGCGCGCGGAGCACCTCCATGGCCATCGCACGATTGCGGTGCTGCGAGCGATCGGTTTGACATTGCACCACCACACCCGTGGGAAGATGTGTAATACGAATCGCACTCTCCGTTTTGTTGACATGTTGTCCTCCCGCCCCCGAAGCACGGTAGGTGTCAATACGCAGATCTTTCTCCTCAATGCTGATATGAATAGAGTCGTCGATGACGGGATAGACCCACACGGAGGCGAAACTGGTATGCCGCCGCGCATTGGCGTCAAACGGAGAAATGCGCACCAGTCGATGCACACCCGACTCCGTTTTGAGCCATCCGTAGGCGCGTAACCCTACGATCTTGAGGGTCGTGGATTTCACGCCCGCTTCTTCGCCCGCGCTCTCTTCGAGGGTTTCGGTGCGGTAGCGATGGGCTTCCGCCCAACGGGTATACAGCCGGACCAGCATGCATGCCCAATCTTGCGCTTCCGTCCCTCCCGCGCCCGCGTGAATCTCCAGGTAGCAGTCCTTGGCGTCCGCCTCACCCGACAGCAGACTCTCGAGGTGATACCGCTCTACACGTTGGGCCAAATCCTGCAGCAGAGTCTCCGCTTCTTGCAAAGAGGCGGCATCTCCTTCTTGTTCCGCCATATCCAGCAAAAGGCGGGCTTCTTCGAGCTCTTGCGTGTAAGCGTTGAAGTCCTGGAGAGCCGATTCAAGCAGAGCACGCTCCTGTGTGATTTTCTGAGCGCGCGCAGGATCCTCCCACAGAGAGGGATCCGCTACCTCCTGCTCGAGGGTGTGCAGACGTTGAGAAGATGTCTCCCAGTCAAAGAAACCCCCGAACAAGCTGCAAACGCTCCTGAATGTGTGCTAGCAAGCGCTCTGTTTCTTCTCGCATGATCCCCCCTTGTCAACGGTGACAGCATACGCTGTGTCCCAGAGACAGAACAAGCACACCGCCCTCTGTAGGCGGAAGCGTTTCCTGTGCTATGCTTCGCACGTGCCTAGGGGCCTAAGAGGATGCAGCGAATATCGTGAACCGTCGTGAGGGATCTTTGACGAAGGGGCGAACATGCGCTCGATGGTACGTCCTAGCGGGCCTGCTCACCGGGTGTGCGGGCGAGCATCTGGCGCCTGTGGAGCTCAAAGTGGAAGAACCGCGGCTCGAAACCGTCGCGGAGACGCAGTCTTATACCGTACAACCAGGCGATACGATTGCCACAATCGCCGAAAAGCTAGGGGTGGCGCTCCGCAGCCTCATCGAGGAAAACCGCCTTTTACCGCCCTATGCCCTGGTGGAGGGGCAGACGCTTCTTTGCCCACAATCATGCCCGAAAAAGCCCGCTAGAGAGGGCGAGGAGGTCTCGGGCGCTGCGCCGGAGCCAGGGTGGCATAGCGATGTGCAGGTGGCGCCTCTGGAGCCTGCTTGGGCAGAGGAGGCCGAACCTTTAGCGACGCCCAAAGAGGCGCCGGTCGAGAAAACATTGGGAGAACGCCTGAAGGAAGCGCATTTAAGCGAGCCCCCTCCTCCTGCGCCCGTCCCCCGCAAAAAAGGGCCCCCTCCTGATCTTCCGCAGAAGGGGGAGACGATCAAGCTAGAAGCGAAGGCCAAGAAACCGGCGCCTGCAGAGGCAGAGGACTTAGAAGAGCCAGAAAAACCGGAGAAAGCCGCCCCTGTCCCTGCTTCGCACGCTTCGCTTGCATGGCCCATCAAAGGCAAGATTCTAGCGTCTTTTGGCAGTGGAGAGAGTGCTGATGGGGTAGAAATTAGTGGAAAAGCCGGAGATTCTGTTCTCTCAGCGGAGGATGGGCTTGTTGTTTATGCGGGAGCCAAGCTAAAGTCCTTCGGGAATCTGGTGTTGGTGAAACACGAGAACGGGCTCATGACGGCGTACGCGCACCTTGGGAAGATTGCCGTGAGCAAGGGAGACTACGTGGATCGTGGGCAGAAGATTGGGACCGTAGGCAAGACGGGGGATGTTTCCGAGCCGCAGTTGTACTTTGAGGTGCGGAAGAATAAAAAACCGGTGGACCCTTTGAGGTTTTTACCTAAGTAGGGGGAGCGGAAAGGAGCGTTATGAAGGAGGAATGTCGATGGTACCTTTAGCCCACGCGGAGGAGCAGGCAGTGCCCAGAGGGGTAGACTGGATGGGCATGATTCCGCTCGTCCTCATTGTCGTCATTTTTTACTTCTTTCTCATTCGCCCTCAGCAAAAGAAAGAAAAGCAGAGACAATCGATGATTGCGGCGCTTGCGCGTGGAGATCGTGTGGTGACGACCGGAGGCCTGGTGGGCACCGTCTATCGCCTCTCGCAGGACGCAGATCTCGTGCTGGAACTGTCGGAAGGGGTGCTCGCGACAGTGCGCAGGAGTGCGATTGCGGAGGTCCTCGCGAGAATTCCCATGGAAGACGAACCGCAGGCGCGAGCAGGCAACACAGGAGCAGGAAAACGCGTTAAGAAATCATCAAGCAGGAAAAAATAAAATGGCGGAGTAGCGGAGGTTCTCATGACGATGCAGTCTCCTCGTTGGAAAGTGGTCCTGGTGTGGACCGTGTGCCTCTTTGGGGCGCTTTTTGCGCTTCCGAATGCGCTACCCGATCGCCTCTTGGAGGGGTTGCCTTCTTTCTTCCCCAAGGACCGTGTACGCCTGGGTTTGGACCTCAGCGGGGGCGCGCATCTCCTGCTGGAGGTGGATCTCTCCGCGGCGGATCAGGAATCTCTCAATCAGACCATAGAGGCGGTACGCGTTGCCCTGCGAAAAGGCAATATAGGGTACGTTTCCATGCCAACGGCTGTCCCCTCAGGGGAGGAGGCGCTGACCTTTTCGTTGCGAGATGGGACACAAGCGGGGCGCGCAAAAGCGTTGCTGAGCGCTCTTGATCCGAACCTCAAGGTCACTATCGAAGGAACGGTGGTGCGCATGGCACCCACGGAGATGGCGCTTGCTAAAAGACATATCGATGTCATCAACCGCTCCATTGAAGTCATTCGACGACGGATCGATGAAACGGGGACGCGAGAACCCGTCATCCAGGGCCAGGGGAAAAACCGTATTTTACTGCAAGTGCCGGGGGAGCAGGACCCTGTGCGCATTAAGGAGTTGCTGGGACGTACCGCCAAGCTGTCGTTCCGGCTGGTGGAGGAAGCGCAGAGCGGGAGTGGCAACCAGCCGGGATGTGTTTCTCTCCCCCAAGGTGATGGGCAGGGGGAGCGTCTACGGGTACGGCGTTCGGCGATCATCGGCGGGGAGCATTTGGTGGATGCGCAGCCGGGATTCGATGAGTACAATCGGCCGCAGGTCTCTTTCCGCTTGAATACTACGGGGGCCAAGCGTTTTGGAGACGCGACGCGCGAGAATGTGCATCGCCGGTTCGCCATTGTGCTCGATGATCGTATCATCAGCGCTCCCGTCATTAACGAGCCCATCCCCGGAGGATCGGGGCGCATTAGTGGGCAGTTTACGGCAGAGGAAGCACACGATTTGGCGTTACTCTTGCGCGCTGGAGCGCTCCCTGCGCCTCTCGTCGTCGTCGAGGAGCGTACCGTGGGCCCCGATCTTGGAGCGGACTCGATTAAAGCGGGTGTGTATGCCACGTTTATCGCCATCCTGCTGGTGGTCGGCTTTATGCTGCTGGCCTATTCTCTCTTTGGCCTCGTAGCGGATACAGCGGTGATTGTGAACCTGATTTTACTAGTGGCGGCGCTCTCTTGTCTGCGTGCGACCCTCACGCTTCCCGGCATTGCTGGGATTGCACTGACTATGGGCATGGCCGTGGATGCGAATGTCTTGATCAATGAACGCATCAAAGAAGAGCTGCGACGCGGAATGCGGCCGTTGGTTGCGGTCGAGCAAGGATACGATTTGGCGATGACGACGATTATCGATACGAACCTGAACACGCTGATTGGTATGGCGTTTCTTTACCATTTTGGAACGGGGCCCATTCGTGGTTTTGCGGTGACGACGGCGCTAGGGGTGGTGATTTCCTTCTTTACCTCGACCACGCTGGCACGTTTGCTCACGTTCTGGTGGATGGGGAAGAAACGCCCGACAACCCTGCCTATTTAGGAGAAATGCATGGGACTGCAGTTGATACCTCATGACACAAAGATCGATTTTGTAGGCAAGCGGTTTATCGCCTTCGCGATTTCGATCGCTTTGACGATAGCGGCTCTTGGGACCTTTTTCCTTCGTGGCCTCAACTACGGCATCGATTTTGTGGGCGGATATGTGCTGGAGGTGCGCACGACAGAAAAAGCCGACCTTACGGATATGCGCAAAAAGATTTCGGATCTGAATATTGGCGAGGTCTCGTTGCAGGAATTTGGCTCTGCCCAAGACGTGTTGATCCGGATCCCTTCTGCAGAGGGGAATGAGCAGACGCGTGCGGCTTCTTTAGCGCGTGTCAAGGAGGCGTTGGGGGCCTCCGTAGAGATCCGGCGTACCGAGACGATTGGACCGAAGGTAGGGAAGGAGCTGGTGGAAAACGCGATTTATGCAGTGGTGCTGTCTCTGCTCGCCATTTTAGCCTATATCTGGGCCCGATTTGAGTGGCCTTTTGCCATCTGCGGCGTCATCGCGCTGGTGCATGACTGTATTATTCTTTTAGGTTTTTATTCTGCCTGTCATTTCCTAGAGTTTAATACCAATGCTGTGGTGTCCTTCCTCTTAACAGCCAGCTACTCGATTCACGACACCGTTGTGGTCTACGATCGTATTCGAGAGAATATGAAAAAGCTGAATGCGACAGCCTTTCCGGAGATTGTGAATATGAGCATGAATGAGACGCTCTCACGCACGATTCTCACCACGGCCACCACCTTGCTAGCTCTTCTGGCCTTGTGTTTGTTCGGGGGCGAAGTGATTTCCGAATTCAGCTTACCCTTGTTGGTGGGCTTTTCTTTCGGTTCGGTGTCCTCTGTCTGTCTTTCCTCTCCACTGCTCCTTTATACAAAAGCGGGCGTGAAAAGGCAGGAACCTGCGAAGTGAACGCTGGCCGTCCGTTTATTGTTGCCATCGATGGGCCTGCTGGGAGCGGGAAAGGTACAGTGGCTACGGCTCTCGCTCAACGCCTCGATTTCGCGTATTTCGAAAGCGGCATTTTCTTTCGGGTGGTATCCTGGCGGGCGTTACAACTGGGAGTACGCCCAGAGCAAAACGCAGAGTTGGAGGCCCTTATCGCCTCCCCGTGGCTCCGAGAGCAGTGGCAGGTGCTGGATCGCACGCTCCTACGAGAAGAGCATATAGGCATGTTTTCCTCGGAAATTGGCAAGAATCCGGGGGTCCGCGCTCTCTTTATCTCCTTTGTCCACCAAGAGATTAGCAAGGAGACCGCAAAAGGCGTGATCCTCGACGGGCGCGATACAGGAAGCGCCGTTTTCCCAGATGCGGACTGCAAGATCTTTCTGACCGCCTCCTCCGAGGTGCGGGCACATCGTCGCTTTGATGAATTGCGCGCGCGAGGGAAAGAGGTGGTGTACGAAGAGATTTTTCAAGACTTGCACAAACGGGACGCTAACGACCGCAGCCGCCCTGTGGGGCCCTTGCAAATCGATGATACATACTGTCCCCTGGACACATCGAATCTTTCGATTGCAGAAGCTATTAGCGCAGCAGAACGCATCGTCCGACAGAAATACCTGCATTCTGAGGGGTAGACTTGAGGCGAGCGCACCTCGTGTGAGCAAGAATACAGCATGTTGTAGGATAGTGGGTGAGAAATGGATGCCCCTGAGGCGTAAAGATGGTGCGTTTGACGTTTGTGCCCCAAAAGCAAGCAAGCTGCACAAGCATGCTCAACACAGCGTGATCGCCTAAGGGCCTTTGGCACCAATCTGCGTGTGCCTTGGGAACATCCGGCATTTTTGCTCTGTCAGCGATGGTACAGTACGCTAACGTTGCCCTCAGGTTGTTTCGATGCATTCTTTTGCCATGCCCCGCATATCGTCTACCCTCCTCTCTGTCACAGCTTCGGCGACAAGACGGTCGTGTCTCTTCCCCATCGGTCACGCTGTCATCTTGCGTAAGCGTGATGGGCGAGCGCGCTCCCATTCTGGGTCCAGGAAGAAGCAGCACCCTTGTATCTCGTGGCCACTCTGTTCTTGTGATTTTGGTGTGGGAGCCGATACACTCCACTTCGAGAGCGCGAGCATGGGATTGGGTCGCTCCCTCTCGCCAAGCATGCCGGGCCAACGATACGGGATTGAACAGAGGCTCTGGACTAGCATCTCTTTTGCCTGTTGACCAGATGCTCCAATACACTGAGGGGAGGCGCACCTCTAGCGAATGCTTGTTGCTCTCTTCCGCCAACCAAACCCCGGAGTCTTTCCTGCGGCTCCACCCCCTCTCTTACCTCACACCCTCCTCAAAGACACCCAAATCCCTGGGATTCTCCTCAAAACTCTTCTGTACTATGAACGCTCAAAAATGCTCGTAGGTCAGGTGGCTCGTGTCTCACTTTACCGTGAACAATGTGCTCACAGACACATGCAAGAATGCCGTGCTTTTCATAAACCCCTAACCGACTGAATTTCAACATGTCGCACTCTTCCTAACATCATGTTGCTAGGAGAGAGCCATCAGTAATAGTTTCCCTATACTTCTGAGTCGCTGTATATCTTGGTACAGCCAAGAGAGAGGGTAGGTGAAAATGCGGCATCTGTTGTTCGCTGTGCTCTTGTTAAACGTCAGCTTTTCTGCATTTTCTATGAGAGCTGGGAGGTCTCATCCTTGTTTTGAAAGACATGAAATTGCATCTGGACATAGCCTCGTTCTCTATCAGGGGCGCTATTTCCAGTTAAACAAAGACGAAAACGCGCATCTTGACACGTTAAGAGAAGACTCTGACGTTGCCGCCTATCTGAAAGTACTTTTTCCCTTAGTGTCGCCATCAGTGGACAGCGATCTGTTCCCGGAGATGGGAATAAAACTGAACATTTATGGAACAACCTATTGTTGCTCTCAAGTGCAAAGTATGGACCTGTATGCGCACATAAGGGGGCACGTTTTACGAACATCGATATTGGGTGCGCACGACTTGTTTTTTCTAGGTCGCCAAGTAGTGGCCACCATCTTGGGGTCCCGCCCTGTAAATAATGCGGATGTACTTCACCCGGTGTTGGAAGCTTATCGAAACGTTTGCCTGACGTTCGGAATCTCCTTGTCCCAGATCTTGCATGTCTCTTGCCAAGACGGCCCCAATCAGGGTATTTCGCAGGGAGAAAAGCCTATCTCTGATTGTTTTTGCGCAGCGGTGGATCCTGAAAAGGATCTGCATCTCTTGCCTTGCGAGCAACAACTCATCATGTCCGCCTGGTTCGGCGCTTATCCCTTTACCAGCAGCTTGCCCCAGCTAGTGACGCTCTTGGAGAAATTAGCAGTAGGCGGCTGTCTTGTATTGATCGATACCCTCCTCTACTTGGGGAAGGAGCCTCACTCGGAGAAAGTGCCCTTGGATTGCCCCCCGGATGACCCACCAGCACACTTCTTGATACAGTACTTTTCTGATGAAGACCCGTGGGAACTCCCCTCAGGACGCTTCTCAGTACGAGAATTTTCTGATTATAGAGCGTTTTTCGTTTTCTTCACAGAATTGCCTCATGTGGGCGCGCGACTTGCAAGTTTGCTCGTTCCCTTCTTTTGTGGCGGTTTCATGCGGTGTGCACCGTCTTTCCCTGATGGTTCAGGGCATCCTGCATATCAGGAGAGGCGACGTGCCAGTTTCGTAGAGCAATGGAACGGAAATCTTCTGAGGGCCGTGCACTCCGCTCTGGAAAGTAATGAATTTCGTGTGCACCTCATCGAGAAACTGCCGCCTGCGTAATCGTTGTCCGCGGAGGGGAGCACAAACGCGCGTTTTCCCCCTCCACCCACTCTCCATAGGTGCTTTCATACATTCTTAAGGTCTCGCCCCGTACTTCTATGGAATGAAGAAGGAGGGATCTATGACAATACGCAACCTGCTGTTCGCTGTATCCTTGTTGAGTATTAGCTTTGCTGCGTTTCCCATGAGAGATAGGCGTGAGATTGCTGATCCCATCCGTCCATCCAAAATTTCCGAAGAAGCCATACTCGTCTCCTATCACACGGGCCTTTTCTTCACGGACCTCAAAAGCCTTACACCCATAAACCGCGCGAACCTTTTCCTAATGGACCGTACGAATCTTTCCCTAGGGGACCTCCTGCACCTTTTCCTGAACCGTATGGACCCTATCCCAGGAGATAGCATGGGTCCTGTCTTGGTCGTAGACCCTACAGATCCCGCCTTGATACACCGTACACGCCCTATCCCAATAGACAGCATGGGTCTTGTCTGGGTGGTAGATCGTACGGATCCCACCTTGATACACCGTACGGACCTTGTGCCCGTAGACAGCATGGGTCTTGTCTTGGTAGTAGACCGTACAGACCCCGCCTTAACAGACCGTACAGACCTTGTGCCCATAGACGGTACAAATCTTGTTCCCGTAGACAGCACAGGTTTTGTCCTCATGGACTGCACAAGCCTTGCTCTCATGAACCTCCAAGAGATGGCTAATCTGCTTGGGTATCTTCAAGACGATCAAGGCATCTTTCAGAGGGCCGAGCAAGAATTCCGGCGTAGAGCAGCTATGCCTCTTATCGATAGACTGCTCTATGCTCTAACGGTGCCCAATAGTAGGTTTGATCGCACAGTCCGGTTGATGGGCCAACTTTCTGAGGCAGAGTGGGCGCGTTTTAAGGTGCATACGAGGCACAGCACCATCTCTAACGCTTTCAAGAAGTTCTACCACTTGTTTTTACCAGCAATAGCCTACCCACCTCCAGGAAGCGAACATGCGGCGTTAAGGGCATGTATTATGCAAAAACCGATATTAGATCCGCAGGACCTGCCTATTTTAGGCAATCAAGTAGTGGTAACGGTTCTGGGGTCTCTGCCCATCGGAAGAAGGGATATTCTCCACTCCGTACTTGGAGTCTATCAGGATATCTTGTTTTCGTTTGGTATCCCTTTATCTCGAGTCCTACATGGGTCTTGTGGATATGATCCAGACCATATTCCAGGTGGTGTAGAGAGCATTCAAGACTGCCTCTGTGCAGTAATAGACCCCGGAGAAGAGGAATTGCGTTCGTTACCTGGTGACCAGCTGTTGATAATGTCATCTGGGCTCATCGCTTCTGAGTTTGTCAGAAACTCCTCTCGGTTTGCTCGTCTCGCGAATAAGTTGGCGGTAGACGGCTGTCTTATTCTCACAAATACGCCCTTCCGTTTGCAAAATGGGTTCATGGATTTATTATCAGGACGCTTTCTCGTGAAAACATTTGCCAATTACAAAAAGTTTTTCACTTTCGCAATGCAATCTGATGATCATGGTGTGCGACTAGCAAGTTTGGTCCTTCCTTTGCTCCGGGTGGTACGACACGTCAGCATGGTAGAGGAACGCGGAGGCAACCTTGCGGAAGTGATACAATCCACTTTGAAAAACCCCTCGCCTCCGATTCACTACGTCAAGAGGCTCCAACCTAAAGCATCTCCTGGGAGCGGTGGTAGCGCGTAGGACAGCGCGTATTGCTTCCCGCCGCTCCTTTCCTTGTTCCCCCACTTTCTCCCGTATAGGCTAAGGAGGAAGCGGGGGAGAGGAAAGAGGTGAAAGCAACGCGCTTCCTCAAGAAGAGATTTCCAGAGACTCTGTATGGAAGAGCTCTGCTGATTCTTGTGACCCCCATGATTTTCATTCAGGGGATCTCCTCTTTTGTCTTTTTCGACCGCCATTGGGAAGCTGTTATTCGGCGTACGGCTTTCTTGAAGACGCAAGAAATGGCCTCCCTTGCGGCCCTCATGCAGGAGGCCCCTCCCGAGAAAGCCATATCCCTTGTCCAAAGGGAGGCAGCGCGCTTTGGCTTGGGTGTGGCAATCCTTCCCCCTCAAGCTTCCCAAGAGCCTTCCACCCGAAAGCTGCATGCTGCGGGAGGGCTTCTCAAGAGATCCCTGGATGCGGTTTTTGGACAAGCGTATTCTCTGGAGGAGACGCCCTCTACCTTCGTCGTTCAGGTTTTCTTCCCATCCTACGCGTTGCGCTTCTCTTTCCCTGTCAAATCTCTTGTCCACCGCACAAGCGATATTTTCATGATGTGGCTTATTGGAACCTCTATTCTTTTTACGTTCATCGCCTGGATCTTTATGCGCAACCAGATCAAACCCATTCGGGCCCTCGCCAGAGCGGCCGATCAGTTCGGACGCACGAGCTCGTTTGACCCCATGTGTCCGGGCGGAGCGCGGGAAGTGCGCAAGGCAGGGGAGGCTTTTAACGAAATGCAGGTGCGCATTAAGCATCACATTGAGCAGCGTACAGAGATGCTGGCGGGAGTTTCCCACGACCTGCGCACACCCCTGACACGCATGCGTTTGCACCTAGAGCTCATCCCGGACAGCGCAAGTTCTCGGGCCTTGAAGCAGGATCTTGCCGAAATGGACGGGATGGTCGCGCATTTCTTGGATTACGTGCGAGAGGAGCATCTAGAAGGGGGAGAGCGGACGGCACTTGCGCCTGTCATCCGTAAGATCGTGCAGGACTATTTCATGCCTGCCCTCTCCTGCGACTTCCATTTAGAAGAGTCTATTGTCTGCACGGTGCGCCCTCAGGAATTCCGGCGCCTTTTGTCTAATTTGCTCTCCAACTGTCAGCAACAAGCACATCACGTGCGTATAAGTCTTGTCCAAGAGGGGGAAGACGTCGTCCTCACGGTTGAAGACGATGGTCCTGGCGTCCCAGAGCAACACAGAGAGGACATCTTCCGCCCTTTCTTTCGGTTGGACCCCTCCAGGACACCTGGAAAGGGGGGAAGTGGCTTGGGCCTCTCCATCGTGCAGGGTCTGGTGACCTCTATGAAAGGGACTATCGCCCTGGGGGAGTCGTCTCTTGGGGGACTCAGCGTCACCATCCGGTTCCCCATTTCTGGATTGCCCAATGAGCCTACGGCGTGATACTGTGCCAGCGGATTTCCCTCTTAGAAAGGATGGGAGCGGAATGCAGATGCTGAGAGACGTGGTGCGTAGAATGTGTGCCCAAATGCCTGGGTCTCTGGGGTACGTTGCTGCGCTGGTGTACAACAGCACGAGTCTGTATTCCCTAAAAAAGACTTTTCGGATGATCTCCGAACATCACCGTGATGGCCTTCTGGCGAGTGACTTCCGTTTTGGAAAAGCGATAGAGGACGGAACTTTTTCCGAGAGGATATTGGATTTTTATAGAGATGAGGAGTTGGATTGCTATAATTTCAACGGCGTTAAATTTCCTTTCCTAGATGGCAAGTCAGGGGGGGGGTGGATGTGACCTAGGCGCTCTTCGTTTAGTGTTTTTCGAGGTTTTCCTCGTTCACTGTCTCTATGGAGGAAATTACGACAAATTTCTGGTAAGCGCCTTGGGGAATCTCTGCGATAAAGGAGGCCCCTATGAGCTGGAAGACGGGGACTTTGACGTCCGTGTAAAGTCTGGAGATATCGTCATCGATGCAGGGGCCTGGTGTGGAGATTTTGGCGCTTATGCGGCTTTCAAGGGAGCGACAACCTATGCTTTTGAGATTGCCGAAGCGACCTTCAGACATCTGGAGGAAACAGCAGCCCTGAACGCAGGGAAGATCCTTCCTGTAAGAATGGGTCTTGGCAACTCTTGCAAGGAGATGAGGGTGTTCCACACAGGGAATCATGTGGGGGACCGGCTTGTCTCTTCTTCACCGAGTTCCGATGCCGGTGAAAAAGTAGAGGTGACGACGCTCGATGCGTTTGTTCAAGAGAAGAAGATTAAGAAGGTAGATTTTATCAAGGCAGATATCGAAGGGGTAGAACGCGATATGCTTGAGGGAGCTGCCTATGTTTTGAAGACATTCGCTCCAAAATTAGCGATTTGCACGTACCACCTCCCGGATGATCCACAGGTCCTCAGAGACAGAATTCTCAGCGCGAACCCAAGGTACAAGATCGTCCAGATGCGGCATAAGCTGTACGCTTGCGTCTGCTAAGAAAACCAGGTTCCGAGCAGATCCTTTCTTGAATTTCTAAAAAGCCCTCTCCACTCTGTCGTGTTCTGAATGTGGAAACAGAGGTTTCATTTTGCCCATGGAGGACCTTGGGTTATACGTAGAATGCGTAAGAGCAAAGGGAAGGTATGCGCGTTCTCTCATGGGTTTTTCTGCTCCTTGCGGCTTCTTTGGCCAGCGCTTCCCTTCCCTACGGCGCTATCGTGGTGGATGCAGCTTCTGGAAAAGCTTTGTACAGAAAAGGAGCGGATGTACCGACGCAGCCGGCATCGCTCACGAAGATGATGACGCTCCTCTTGACGTTCAGGGAGAACGCTACCGGTCGCTTGCCCTGGGGACGAAAGCTAAGAGTTTCTGCGCATGCCGCACGACAGGCTCCTAGCTCTTTGGGGCTGTATCCTGGAAAGACAGTGACTGTGCGCCAAGCGGTGTTGGCCACGATCACCAAGTCTGCCAACGATGCCGCGGTGGTCCTCGCCGAGAACATTGCGGGATCCGAATCGGCCTTTGTCGTCAGGATGAACCAAGAAGCACGGCGTTTGGGGATGAAATCTACCGTTTTCTGCAACGCCTCGGGCCTACCGAACAAACGCCAAGTTTCGACAGCGCAGGATATGGCGCAATTGTCTCGGGAGCTGATTAGGAGATATCCGAAATATTATCCTTTATTCGCCACAAAAAGCTTCACGTACGACAGGCACTCCTACGTCAATCACAACAAGCTCCTTGGACGCGCGCGAGGGGGGGTTGTTGTGGACGGATTGAAGACGGGATTTGTGAACGCATCCGGCTTCAATCTGGCAGCTTCCGCCGTCAAGGGAAAGCGACGCCTGATTGTGGTCGTTCTTGGCGGTCCCAACCGTTTGTGGAGGGATGCGCGCGTGAGCCACCTGTTCCAGTACGGATTTGAGGGAAGGGCTGCTCACCCTCTGCTGGCAGTACATCGCCCTCCTCAGAAAGGGAGGACCCGCCAAGAACTCGAGGAAGACGACGTCATTGGAGACCTGATCCGGAGCTTGAATTTCGAGCCAGAAGTTGCCCCTCCTCCGAAGAATGCCAAGAAACGCAGTTCTGTCAGACATGTGAGTCAGTCTTAGATGTCTGCGGAAAGAGCCTTCCAACCCTTGACTCATCCCGCCTGGGGCTGGAGACTCTAGAGATGTTGGAAGCTTTTCTGGCTGTAGTAGCGTCTGTTTTTTCCCTATGCGCCTGGGGGAGTGCTCCTGTAGAGGACGCTCCTTCGCCTCCACCCCTCAAGGACAGCGTGACATTGAGTTCTGCCTATTTTGAGAGGGCGTACACCAACAAGCAACTGACGGGATTTGGTCTAGAAGTAGTGCGTTTGGGAGTGCGTGCAGAGACGCTTCTGCCATCACGGTGGGCAGTCTTTTTATGGAAGGGGTTTTGCGCCGGTATTGTCGAACGCGCCCTTGCAACCGCCCTTCGTGAGACGGGGCACGGCCTGAGACTGCGCGCATTATACAGTGATGGCGCCTACGTCCTTATGCGCGATCGAGAAGTCAAAACCATGCCTACAGAAAAGGATGAAAATTTCTTCAAGTTCTTCTTTATTAAACTCGTGAATGCGGGGGAGGCCCTGTGTTCTCCGCTACTCGAAGGGTTTGTCGCGGAGGAGCTGAGCATCACAAGCAGTGGCGATTCAAACAAGGCTAAGGATTGGCTGAAAAAGGGTGTTATTTTCCGCACTGGTGGAATCAACAACAATATTTATCTCGCCGAACTCCTCAGCAACCAGATCTTCGCGCACGAGGATGTGCCCTTCTTTGAGGGGTATTCCTATATCACCGAACAAACTAGCGGAGCGAGGTATGCTGCGCGCGCGAAAAAGGTGCAAGATGAATTGTTCGGGGCGGATTCTGTCTATGAAACGCTTGGTGTTCCTGCGACACTTGCGAACATCAAGCGTGCAGGGTGGACCTCCGTTGCTCTCAGCGGAACCACCTACTATGTAGCCTACTCCACCTGGAATGCCCTGATGGGAAAAGAGCAATCTGTGCGCCCTTTCGCATTTCGGGGAATCCGGATCCCGGACACCTTCTCTTACCTCACAACGAAAGGAGTCTCTTTTAGGACGATCAGCGAATACAACGTGCGCGACCATCTCGATCTGACGTTTGGTGCTGAGTACATCATTTACGGGCTTTCTGCTACAGAATTTAATGTTGGGGTCAAGCAGACCCTTGATGAAGCAGGGCACGATATATCGTATGCCTGTTCTTTTACCTTTGGCCTTGGGTTGGATGTGGAAGCTTCTGTGAGAATACCCGTCTCTCAGAGGATAGCTTTGGGAGCCGATGTCGGCGTTTACTCCAGAAAAAGCCTTTTAGGAGAACGCCATTCCACCAATTTGAGAAAAGAGTACGGAGTGAATTTCTCCGTGTCTCTATCTTGGATGTATTAGCATGTGTGAGAGGCAGAACAGAGTCTCTCGTCCGGAAAGAGAGCCTTTGGTGGATCGCGTGTGGGTTCGGAGACTCTGGACGTTAGGTGTTTTGTTGGTCGCATCTGCCTTTTCGCCGTGTGCTTGGGGGAATCTTCCGACGGAAGGTCCTACTACGCCTCCTCCCAAGAAGCTCAGGGATAGTTTAACACTCAGCTCCGCTTACTTCGAAGGAATGTATACGAACAAGCAATTAGCAGCGTTTTGTCTGGAAATGGTGCGCTCGTGGGTTCGCGCAGAAGTCTTGCTTCCGTCGCAATGTGCGACCTTTGTGTGGAAGATGGTGTTGTTCCCTTTCGTTGGGGAAAAATGTGGAACAGCCCTTCACGAAGCGGGACACGGCCTCAGGTTGCGTGCAGCGTACCGCGATGGTGCGTACGCCTTTATGCACGACAGCAAAGCGAAAGATCCCACAGAAAAGAATGAAAATTTCTTCGTGTTCCTTCTTCTTGAGTTTATAGAATCAGGGAGGGCAGCATGTTATCCTTTGTCTGAGGAGCAGGAAGCGGGGCTCCGGAGCGTTAACCGCGATGGAGAGAAGAGCAAAGACTTTAGAAGCTATCATGAAAAGGATATCGCTTTTAGTGCCGGTGGGATTAACAACAATACTTATCTCTCCGAGCTTATCAGTAACCAGATTTTTCTCCAAGAAGATGTGTCTTGCCCCGAGGGTTTTTCTTATTTTACCAATCAAGCCTACGGCGCACATTACGCCGGGGACGCAAAGGAGCCCGGAGATGATCCGTGGAATTTGAAACTTGACTACGCAGCACTGGGTATTCCTGCGACGCTTGCTGATATGGAGCGTGCAGGCTGGGCCTCTGTTGCCCTGAGCGGAACCACCTACTACATAGCGTACTCTGCCTGGAATGCTCTATGGGGTAAAGAGCAACCCGTCCAGCATTTTGCATTTCTGGGGATTAGGGTTCCAGATACCTTCTCTTACCTCACGACTAAAGGGGTCTCTTTGAGAACCATCAGCGAATACAACGTGCGCGAGCATCTCGATCTGACGTTTGGTGCCGAATATATCGTTTACGGACACTCCGCAACAGAATTTCATATCGGCGTCAAGCAGACGCTTGGAGAGACGTGGAACAGTATGTCTTATGCCTGTTCCTTCACGTTCGGTCTGGGATTGGATGCGGAGGCCTCCGTTAAGGTGCCGATCTCTCGAGTCCTGGGGCTCTCTCAGGACATGGTTCTAGGAGCCGATGTCGGCGTTTACTCCAGAAAAAGCCTCTTAGGCGAACGCCATTCTCCTAACCTGAGAAAGGACTACGGCGCCAACTTCTCGGTGTCCGTGTCTTGGATGTATTAGAATGTTTCAGAGCTATTCTTGGGGGTATCACCTTTTGCCCCGGCGCACTTGACATGAGCTCCATGTTGCAGTGCAGGCGGTTAGGCGCTTACAAGAAACGCGTCATTCTTGCATGTTGCCGTGAGAACATGCCGGCACGTTCTGCGCGCACATGGCTCAAGAGAGGAGTCACACCCCATCCTTCAGGGTGAGGGCTTGCAATGGTGCATACGGTCGATAGGTGAAGAAGAGGCTGGGCGAGAGCCTTGAGTTCCGATGTTGGAGGGGGCGACTCCCTTGGAGACGTCATACATAAATACGGCTTTATCGTCTATGCACGTAGAAGAGTTTTCTATTCCCTTTCCGAATTGTGTCGTACTGAGGATGGTCTTCCCAACAACATACCTACCATCCTCACCGGTCCTTATGGCCCACAAATTATGAAACAGCACGGGATAGCCATTAAAACTCCCAACATACAGCATAACATGGCCTTTACAGCCAATCACAGTCAAAAAGGGAGTCGCATTTTCCTTGAGAAAGTTTGCTTTATCACGTCCTTTGAGGCTGATGAATTTTTGAGGATCACAATGGATATATATCGATCCATTGGCCCCAAATACCGCCATAAAATCGCGGATGGTCTGTGCGCAATCTCTGTTTTCCAGAAAGCCACCCCATCCATACTTTGTCCCCAGTAATTTCTTGGATAGTGCAAGAATATGGTCTTCCGTGAATCGATAGGGTTTTTCGACGAAGGCAATAGTTCTACAGAATCTCAACTCTGCAAATCCGTCCTTTTTGAAACTTGGCACAAGAACTCCATCGGTTGCTTTGGGCAATAGCATGCCGATATGACTCATGCCCAAAAACTGATGGTTCTCCGTTAAGAGTGGACAACCATCCTCAATGGCTACCGATAATTTGTGGCTGAAGTACGATTTTATGAAATTTTCATCGACAAAAGCCACATCATTGGCTTTCACCCAGGCCACGAAACGATAATTACCCACGAGGAACCAAGCCCTATCAAAGCTGACATGGAGGATGCGCAAAGGAGTTCCCAGATAAATCATGCTTGCAATATTGTCGTTGAAGGGATAGGAAGTTCCAGGCTTTCTGATATCCCTAAAGAAAGGTTTCTCAGTAGGGGCCCGGTAAGCCATCGTCGTTCGGATGGCAATGGCCTTCACCTTTATGGAAGGGGCCAGAGATAAAGCAGCATTTTCCTCTAGCTTTTTCCTTTCTTGAGGACGCCATTTGTGAAGGTTTTCCGCATGGCCACTGGGTGCTGCGAGGTGCAGTTTGTCTATAATGGGAGAGAAATCATCCATCCAAGGAGCGTAAAACATTCTGTTGTAAGCCTCATTGGACGTTTGCTGATTTTTTTCCAAAAAGGCCTTTGACGCAATATCCGCCGATTCCTTCAATAGATTTATGTCCTGTGGGATATTTTTTGAGAGCACTTCATCGAGACCGGCATCGACTACACACAATTCTTCTCTGGAGCAGGAAGAAAGGAGAAACAAGAGCAAAAATGGCCACCCTCGCATTGCTCACTCCGCACTACACCACTTTTAGTTGATGCTCACGTGTTTTTCCACCTTTTTGTAAGAACTCTTATGATGTCTGGCGGAGGGAAAGGGATTCGAACCCTTGATACAGCTTGCGCCGTATAACGGTTTAGCAAACCGTCGCCTTCAGCCTCTCGGCCACCCCTCCTGAGTCATGCCCAGTGTGTTGCTCCTATCCTCCTCCGTCAAGAGGGGTCAAGGTGATAGTGGGCTGGGACCCATAGGAGGGGGAATGGCTGTGAAGGCTTCTTCGACGGATTCGTTAAGGGGGCCTTCGAAAGAAACGGTGTGCTCAAGGTCTGGCGTAGGGTCGAAGCTGAGCAAGGTCTCTGCCACACGGCGGAGATACGCTAGGACGTTCTCCTTGGTGACGCGATGCTTCCCCACCCTCATGGCCTTTAGGATATAGCGAGCGACTCCAATGCCGTAATGTCCAGCATCCATGTAATTCGCTGTGTTGCAAACGATTTCTGGTACATCGTCAAAGGCGTAAATATGGATGTTGGGGAAGTGCTCTACGGCATTGAGCAGATACAAAAGGCCTCCGATGTACGAGGTAAAAGATCCTTTGTTGGCCAGGCAGATTGCGCAATGAGGAGGGATGAAAAAATGGAAGGTAATGTCGGGACGTTTGGCTATGGTCTCAAGGAGATAATCGAACATCCTGGGTACGGTGTTAAACCGTGCATGAACGTCTGAAAGATCGTGCGTCTTGACGAACTCAGCTATTTCCAGAAGCTCAGGACGCGCCGCTTGTAATGTGTGAGAATACTGAGAGGTGGTAGAGCAAAAGGTACGGAAACGGCGTGTGTAGCAGTTAAAGCAGTACTCATATCCGCTGTCTTGTTCGGTTCCACGGAGTCTTTGGAAAAAATGTCCTCCCCACAGTTTCTTCTCGTCTCTTCCACTAAGCAGGTGTACTACTTTGACAATTTTTACGCAGGTTTCCTCTGACAAAGGAAGCATTTCAGCGAGTTTAAGATTAAAAATTTTCAGGGCCAGATTTTGTACGGACCTATTCCTGAATAAACGAAGTTTTTTCTCACGATCTTCTCGAGAATTGCCAAATAGAAACGATGGAAATCTCCCTATTTGTCCCCACCCCCCCCCCCCCCTGGAAATTCATTTCCATTTTGACGGATTGAAAGAAATGACCATCCAAAGACTGCACGACGGTACGCAGGACCGGAGACTTTAGGACAATGTCATAAATTTTTATCATTTCATCCCAGCCCATACCGCATAAACTCACGTTTATGGCGCGATCGAATCCTCCAAGCTGTTCTGCTTCCTGCCGCAGAATGTTGCCAGCCATGGAAGTTCCAAAAATCATTGTACTTTTATCTTTCTTTCGGAAAAAATGTCTCTGGATGGATCCATAAGCAGCCATCCTCTCATCCCAGATAGCGTATAACGGTATCTTCAAGGGCTGGTCGCTGAATATTTGAAGGGGATCGGCCCAGAAGGTGAGAATAAGGGGAAGAGAGGGATACACAAGGCAGCAGAAGATGAGAATCCGCGTATGGAATCTCGGGTACCGTGTTCCTTTCAGGGGTAGCAGTCTGCCAGGAAACCACCAACACGATGTTCGCGTCATAGGCGACAAACTCGCACAGGGCGCGCAATGACGCAATGGGGAACTGGCCTATGGAAGTTGGCCGGAACGCTCGAACGTTCTAGTACATCCAGGATACGGACACCGAGAAGTTTGCTCCGTAGTCCTTTCTCAGGTTAGGAGAGTGGCGTTCGCCTAAGAGGCTCTTCTCGGAGTAGAGACCGACATCGGCTCCCAACGCTATTCTCTGAGAGACGGGTATTCTCACAGAAGCCTCTGCATCAAACCCGAGACCAAAGGTAAAAGCGCAGGCGTAAGACATGTTATGCCACGTCTCTCCCAGCGTCTGCCTGACGCCCACATTAAATTCCCTGGCAGAATGCCCGTAAACGATATATTCGGCGCCAAAAGTCAGATCGAGATGGTGGCAAATGTTGTACTCGCTGATGGTCCGAAACGAGACTCCCTTGGTCGTGAGGTAAGAGCAGGTATCCGGAACCCTCAGTCCCCAAAGCGCAAAATGCCGGATAGGTTGCTCCTTCCCCAGGAAGATATTCCAGGAAGCGCACGCCATGTAGTAGGTGGTTCCACTCACAGCAACAGAGATCCATCCTGCGCGCTGGATATCAGAAAGCGTCGCGGGGATGCCCAGCGCTTGGTAAGAATAAACCACCGTATAGGGGTCGTCTCCGAGTGCTTTTGCCTTCGCAGCATACGCCGCTCCATACACCTTGTTGGAGAAATAAGACCAACACTCGAGAGAAGACATGCTTTCCTGAGCAAATGTCCGATCACTCACCAGCTCGGAAAGGTACACGTTGTTGTTGATTCCACCAGCGCCGGAAATAATCGCTTTTTTGTGATAGCTCTCGAAGTCTTTGCTCTTTTCCCCGTAGAGGTCAGCATTCCGATGTGTCTCGCTGCGTTCCTCGGACAAGTAGTGACATGCAGCCCTCCCCGGGCTCACAAGTTCCAGCAAGAAGAACTTGAAGAAATTCTCATTCTTTTTTGTGGGGCTTGTCGCCTTAATATCGTGCATAAGGGCATAGGCACCATCGCTGTATGTTGCACGCAGCCTGAGACCGTGTCCCGCTTCATGGAGCGCGGTTCCGTACTTGAAATCAATCCACATGCTCGATACCCGCCACACGGCAATGATAATCCAAGGTGATGAGGCAAGAAGATTGTCAACATGAGCCCCTAAACGTATAACTTCCAGGCAAAATCCCGCTAGTTGTTTGTTGGTGTACATTTTCTCGAAATAAGCAGAGCTAAACGTCAGGCTATCTTTTGGCTTCTCTGTGGGAGGTGCAGGAGGACCAGTCTCTGCCTCGGAAGGAAGGACGGGACTTTCTGCAGGAGCACTTCCCCCAGCGCACAGAGAAAACAGGGAGGCGACGACCACCAGGAGAGCTTTCAGCATTTCCAAAGTCTCCGGGTTCAGGCGAGATGAGTCAAGGGGCTTTGCAGCTAAGAGACCTTTATTGACTGCGTGGATTGATGCCACCGCCCTTCCTGCGTTATGCTCGCGTGCTGAGTGAGTAACCGATGGAACCTGAGACCCGGGATGAGTCCTCTTTTGAGCTGGCGCTTGCTGGTCTTGAGGAAGTTGTGAAAAAGCTAGAGGAGGGGCGCGTTTCCCTGGAGGAGGCGGTGGCTCTCTATGAGAAAGGATCCCACCTCAGAAAATGTTGCGCGGAAAAGCTACAAAAGGCTCAGATGAAGATTGACAAAATCGTTGAGCAAGAGGCGGCTGCGCCTACGCCCCCAGAAGGAGATGTTCCTTCCTTGCCTTTGGAGTAGGGCGTGCGAGTCCTCTCTGCCGCCCCTCTCCTTCAAGACATGCTCCCTGAGATTAGCGCGCGCGTGCAAAAGTTTAGGGCGGGTAGCGGCAGGCCACCGAAAGTTGCATTGATTCGCGTGGGGGACGATCCGGCGAGTACGATCTACCTCAAGACCAAAATGAATCGCGCCCACAAGATTGGCATAGACTCAGAGCTCTTTGCGTATCCTGAGGCGGTGGCCGAAGAGGAAGTGGTGGCGCGCATACAACACCTCAACCAAGAGCCCTCTGTGGATGGCATTTTGGTGCAGTTACCCCTGCCTGACCCTTTGTCGGAAAAGAGCATTCTCGACAAGATTGTACCGGAAAAAGATGTAGACGGATTGACAACAGTTACGCAGGGACGCCTTTTCCGAGGTGATGCTTGTCTGGCTCCTTGTACAGCGCAGGGGATCGTCCGACTGCTCAAAACGGCGCATGTCAACATGGCGGGGAAGCATGCCGTTATCGTCGGGCGGTCTCTTATCGTCGGGCGACCGCTGGCCATGATGCTTCTCCACGAGAATTGTACGGTGACGGTAGCGCACTCTCAGTCGCGCAATGTTGCCACCTTGTGTCGGGGGGCGGATATCCTGATCTCCTCTGTCGGCAGCCCGGGTTTTGTCACCCCCGAGTTCGTCAAAGAGGGAGCAACGGTGATCGATGTGGGGATTTCTCGGAGTTGTTCTCCAGATGGGACCAAGTGTGTCGTCGGAGATGTCGATTTCAGGGCCGTAGCGCCCTTGTGCGAGTTCATCACTCCCGTGCCGGGAGGCGTAGGGCCGATGACGGTAGAATGCCTGATGCAGAACGTTGTGGAGGCGGCGGAACATCTCTGGAACGGAGGTTCGGCGTCAGAGTAGGAGGGCCGATGGCCCTACTCAGGAAAGGATGAAAAAACAGGCAGCAACCACAAAACCGCTCGTGATTGTCGCATACGACGCGGAGTGGCCTCGGTTTTTCCATGAGGAAGCCGAAAGAATCAAGGCTTTCATGGGAGAGACGGTTGCAGATCTTCATCATATCGGGTCTACGTCTGTTCCCGGCCTTTCTGCAAAACCGATCGTGGATATGCTCCTTGTCACGCGTGACCTTGAAGAGGCAAGGCAGCATCTGACCAGTAGTGAGCTGGGATATCGGTACAAAGGCGAGTACAATTTGCCTCTGAGGGACTTGTACGGGAAAAGTGGACCGTGCGAGACTTATCTCCATGTTCACCAGGTTGGAAACCCCGAGATAGCGTTGAATGTGCTGTTTAGGGATTTTTTGAGAGACCACCGTGATGCCCGCGAACACTATGAGCGTGCCAAGCTGGCCGCTAGCCAATCCAGCGGAGCCGGAGACAAGGTGGAAGCTGGGATAACACAGTATAACTTGAGGAAAAACGACAGTATTGTCTCTATCTTACGGAATACCGGTTTTGACAGTTTATGTGTGAGATTTGTGGCGCAGCATAGGGAACACGAGGCTTTTGAGCAGTTCAGGTCGGAGTTCTTCGAGCAAATAGGCGGAGGCGATCTGACAGAAGTTTCTGCGGAGAGCAAGAAATTTGTCTTGTATCAAGGAACGGAGATCATAGGATCTGCCGGATTGTCTGATGGAGGAGCTGGGAGAGCTTCTATAGATTTTGCGATCTCTGAGACGCCGGAAGGATTTCTAAGGCTGTTGCAAGTCATTGAGGCTTGGGTAATGCTGAGGATGCAGGCGGATAGTTTGTCCGCTGTCGCGTTGCAGGAGCAATCCGCACTCTACGTATCAGCCGGCTTTGTCGCCTTGCAGGGTGCTAGGGGTTCTGGGAAGGTGCCTGTATGGAAGAGAATCCTCAACGCTTGACCTTTCTATCGGTTGATCTAGGGGGAGTCTTAATGTGCGCCTGCGCGAGCCTTTCCGCTTGATACAGGTGCACCCCTGGGGGTTCCAGCGTAAGACATGTGTAGATGTATCATCTGTTAGTGTAAGGGCATCTACTGACCCTATAATTTGCTGGAATGGAGCCGATACCGCTCTCTGTAGTTGCAGGTTGTACGTAAGGCGTATGTAGGAGTATCCGTCTGGAAGCTTTTATACAAGGTGGTGTTGGTGTATGTGCTCCCTTAATACCAATGTATTCCTTGGAAGGTTATACGTAACGCTGGTGTAGGGACGTCATCAAGGCCCAGCGGCATTCAGCCGCGGCTGAAGGCGAACGAGGGTTCATAGGCTGTTGGAAAATGTTCTGCGTAGTTACTCTGAACTTGATACAGATCTCTACAGTTGAAGTTTGTACGTAACGCTGATTTAGGGTTATCGTCGCCTTTGTGACTTTATCAGACCAAAAAAAGGTGTCACAAAGGCCCCGCGTCCTCTTCTGTGGGATGCGGTTCTCCATACGCCTAATACAGGATATACCTTAAGAGTTTTTACGTAACGCTGGTGTAGAATAACCCGCTTCCACTTCGATACAAGTGTATTTTTCTAGAGTGCTAGCGTAACGTTGGTGTAGGATCATCTGCGTTGAAGTTTCGGGCACAAGATCTGTGTGGGTGTATCTACTACTTTGATACCAGTGTATTCCTGGAGGGTTCTAGCGTGACGCTGGTGTGAGTGCATCATTGCCCTTGCGACTGTAGGAATAAATAGAGTTCGCAAGGGCCCCACAGCGGTTAGCTGCGGCTATTACGGACTTGGCACAAGAGTTTGCTTTGAAGTTTTTCCCGCAAGACTTATATCGGTGCATCCAGTATCTCAGTACAGAACTCTGCAGTTGCAGGTTTTGCGTAACGTTGGTGTAGGAGTATCCACGCCCTCATGACCGCATGTAACAAGCAAGATTGGCATGAGGGCTCCTGCAGCATTGTGCCGTAGTTAAAGTGATAGAAAGGGGCAGTTTTCCCCTTGCCCTGCGTTGTTGAATCCTTCCGCAAGCTCTTTTGACTCCCCCCTTTGTCTTGCTGAGTCCCGCTACGATCTATGAAGGTACCTCTCCATTGTCTCTACACACTCGAAAGTTTCTCTCTGCAGCTCCTCTCTTTTGATATCGGCCAGTTCGGTGCGGCATGCATTCTCTCTTTTCTGCGCCGTTCACAGCCCTTTTCTTTCTCCTTGCGACTTATTTTCTCCCAATATACACAGTATTTTTATTATTTCACCTCATTTGACAATTTTATTTATTCTTTTTTAACCTATTGCGCATAATTTATTATCCAATACGATAGATTCGTGCAAAAAGGAAGAGAGAAGATGTCTTTGTTTAATACCATGGGAGTATCTGTAGCAGGATTCCGCGCACAAGCGAAGAGGATGGCTACGATAGCGGATAATGTCAGCAACAGTGACACGATGGGCTATAAGACGCGTTCAGTTGCCTTCACTCCCCAAATAAATGGCCGGGGGGGGGGGCAGCTCCTTAAATAAAGGAACTTCCAATAATTATCTTCCATTTATTGGCAATAATAATTCTTCTTCCAATTCTAGCTACTCCAGCTCTGGCGTTTCTGCACATATGCTAATGCATCTCCAAGAGCAAGGAGAGCTACAGCGCACCGACCGTCCTCTAGATCTTGCCGTAGACGGAGAGGGCTTACTCCTCGTTAAAGACAAAAGCGGAGCCCTCGGAGGTGCCAGGACAGGAACCTTCCATGTTACTAAAGAAGGGCTTATTCAAGACGCACAAGGCCTCACCCTCCAAGGCTGGCCTTTACTGCCAGAAGGAACCGCAGGATCTAGTTCTGCAAAAGCTGCTGCGACCCAGGCTGTCCAATCTGCTCCGCCCCCTTCCTCTGCTACTGCTGTAGGCTCTCTGGGAGACCTTGAAGACGTCCATCTCCTCCTTCCACCAGGAGAGGTCTCCGCCTCTACCGCGAAGGCATCGCACCCTCATGAGTCCCGCTTTAGGGAAACAGGATTAACAATCCAAAAGCAAGATGATGGTCTGTACTCTCTCTGTAACTCCGAGATCCAGGTGAACGGCTTTTACGAAAGTACTTATGCCCAGCACACCTTTGTGGACTCTCTCGGGAGTGAACGCGTAGTAGATATAAAAGTGCAGAAGCTTCCGCATCCATCTCCCTCCACGTCCTTTTTTCTTCAATCTTCCGGTCTTGATGCAGAACTTGTATTACGTGCCGATGGGGTCTTGCAATGCGAAGCGGGGTGCACTTTTGACAATACCACCAAGCAGGTGACTGTTACCTTCCCTGATACCGGGGCAGAGTTAACGCTCGACATAAGCAACGTCCAAATGCCCATGGGGAGCTGTTCCCCTCCCACCTCTGAAGGTGTCTTCTCTTGGGACTTTCCCCCCATGATTCTTGAAAAGGGTACCTATCTTGTAGAACATATGCTCATTCTCGACCATCATGACGTGTGGGGTATTTCCGGTATGGCTTTGCTGGTAAAAAAGAACGAGGATGGCTCCTTTGGGGGGACCCTCTATGAAGGGGACGTCCGTATAGATCTCCACTTCGATGACCATGGTTGGGTATCGAGTTATAAGTTCACGCATAACGGCAACAATGAAAGTGTAGGGATCGAACAGACCGGAGAGATCATAAAGGGGGTGAACTTCGGCAACGGCGCTACCACAATCGACATCGATTTGAGTGCCTTTCGGCTGATCAATAGGACGGGCTCCAATCTCGTCGTCAATGGAAACACCATAAAGCCAGTCGACTCCTCTGGAGAGGATGAAACTGCCGGTGCCGTTTCTGGAGATGCTCTCTCAGGGAGCTCCCTCACTGCGGTTCCACCTCCACCTTCTTCTCTTTCTATCGACGAGAACGGCGTATTAAGTCGTCTTAAGGATAACGGAGACTGGGAGCCACTCTACCTCCTGACCTGCTGTCAGTTTGCAGCGATGAACGCTGCAGAAGAACGTAATGGCGTCTACTACGCGACTCCCGCCTCAGGGGTTCTCCGAACTGGAGTCTCGGGGCAAGAAGGCATGGGGACGATCACTGCGGGCACTCTAGAACGCTCCACCACAGACCTCGCCCATGAACTCTCCGAAATGATCAAAGCCCAACACGCCTACGCTGCTAATACCAAAGTCCTCTCTACCATCGACGATATGCTCACAGAGCTCGAGAGATTGTAGAGGAGAGGGGGGAGAACTCAGCAGCGCCACCTGTTGTGGAGCAACTGATACAGACTTAGTAGGAGCGTTTACGCTGAAGTTTTTCTTACAAGACGTACATCGGTGTGTTTGCTACCTTAATACAAGTGTGTTCCTCGAGAGTTCTAGCGTAACGTTGGTGTAGAGTTATCGTTAGCCTTTGTGCCCTTACTAAACTGGATTAATGTCACAAAGGCCCCGCGCCCTTTGTGGGGCGCGGTTATCTCATGAGCTCAGCACAAGCGTTTATGTTGAAGTTTTTCTTGCAAGATCTGTGCAGGCACGTCCGCCACCTTCATACAAGTGTCCTGCTAGGGACTCTAGCTTAATGTTGGTGTAGGGTCACCGTCGCCCTTGCGTCCACTCAAGGTGGACAGGGTTCGCAAGGGCCGCTGCGGCATCATGGCGCGGCTACCATGGACTTAATACGGGTGTACCCCTCTGAAGTTTGAGTGCAAGGCCTACATCTATGTTCTTGCGCCAACTGAAAGTGAATACGATCCGCAAAGGCTCCGCGTCCCCTTCTATGGGGCGCGGTTATTACGGATTCAGTATAGATGTTTATGCTGCGGCTTTGATCGTAGAACGTATATCGGAACGTCTACCACCTCCATACAAGTGCACTGCTAGGGATTCTAGCGTAACGCTGGTGTAAAAGGAGCATTGCCCTCATGACCTTATTTTGTAGCAAAAGATGGCATGAGGGCCCTGCGCCCTTATAGGGCGCGGTCGAAAGTGAATGGAGCTCTACATACTTCTGACAAGTGCTCGGTGCAGCCACGTGGACCTCCATACAAGAGTACTTCTTCAGAGTTCTAGCGTAACGTTGGTGTAGGATTATCATCGCCTTTGTGCCATGATCAATTCAAACAAAGCGCACAAAGACTCCGCGCCATCTATTATGGCGCGGTTCAAGGGGTAGGAAGGGCCGTTCTTCTCTTTGTCCTGCGTTTCTGGACCTCTCCGCAAACTCTCCTAGTGCTCTCTTTGTCTTGCATTGCTGGACCTCTCCGCAAGCTCCCCTAACTCTTCCCTTTACCCCTTAACTCTCTTCCGTCACTTCTTTGCAACCCCCGCTCTCTACTTCCATCCACCCTCTACAATCTCTCGAGCTCTGTGAGCATATCGTCGAGGGTAGAGAGGACTTTGGTATTAGCAGCGTAGGCGTGTTGGGCGCGGATCATGTCGGAGAGCTCATGGGCGAGGTTCGTGGTGGAGCGCTCCAGGGTGCCCGCAGTAATCGTTCCCATGCCGTCTTTTCCGGAGATTCCGGTTCGGAGGGCTCCTGAGGCGGGAGTCGCGTAGTAGACGCCATTGCGCTCCTCTGCAGAATTCATCGCGGCAAACTGACCGCAAGCGAGGAGATAAATGGGCTCCCAATCTCCGTTATCTTTAAGACGCTTCAATACGCCGTTCTCGTCAATGGAGAGAGAGGAAGGAGAAACCATGGCGGAGGAAGCCTCCGATAGGGAGGCTCCAGAAGCAGTACGAGCGCTCCCAGCGTTTCCTGGGGAAACCTCTGGCTTGATGGTGGCTCCGTTAACTACGAGAGCCGAATCTGTTCGGTTGACGATACGAAAAGCGCTGAAATCGATATGGATAGTGTCGTAGTCGGTGTCACTTTTGACAAAGTGTATCCCTTCCACGACGGATCCAGTCTGTTCCGTCCCTACGCTTGGATCGTCGGTACTACCCCCGTTCTTCGTGAATTGATAGCCCGAAACCCAGCCGTCTGCATCAAAATAAAGCTCCACGTCAAAGCCGTAGCTTTCATTATACAACTTCCCCGTGAAAGAACCGCCCTCATTCCTTTTTACCATCCATCGGATCTCGGGGGAGGATTCTAGGACTTGGGAGATTTTACAGGTCCCCTCCTCGAAGATCATGGGGAAAAAGTTCCAAGACAGGGTACCCCCAGAGGGAGGAAGAGAGTAGTGGGTTCCACCGCTTGGGAGGTGGCTTATGTCGAGCGTTAGCTGCGCTTCAGTATCGGGGAAGGTCACCGTCATCTGCTTGGTGGCGTTATCAAAAGTGCAAAAGCTTAAATCGGCGCGGCTCTCGTCCGCCCAATATTCGCACACCGCGGTTTGGTGGAGGTCGGCAGATTTCAGGGTAGTGCGCGTACCATCAGAACACTGCCACACATCTATTTCGACGGTATGCTTGTTCCCGAGGGAGTCCACAAGGTTCTTCTGCAGGGTAAACGATTCGTAGAAGCCATCCGTGTGGGTTGTGGAGCTGTGAAAGGAGTACAGGCCGTCAACTTCCTTTTGTATGGTGGGGCCGGTTCCATAGGGGATGGACGCTTTCGCACTGGTTACTTCTGGCTTGATAAGTTGGATATCCTCAAGGTCTCCCAAAGAGCCTGCAAAGGCAGCGGAAGGAGGTGGAGCAACCTTGGCTGTCTGAGCTGCAGCTGCTTCCGGCAGCAAGGGCCAGCCTTGGAGAGTAAGACCTTGTGCGTTTTGGATCAGCCCTTCTTTCGTAACTTGGAAAGTGCCTGTTCTCGCTCCTCCGAGGGTGCCGCTTTTGTCTCTAACCAGGAGTAAGCCCTCTCCGTCTACGGCAAGGTCTAAAGGCCGATCGGTGCGTTGTAGCTCTCCCTGTGCTTGGAGATGCATTAAAGTGTGCGCAGAGACCCCGGAGCTGGAGTAGAGAGATCTGGCACTGGAGGGGGAACCGGAACTCCCTATCAAAGAATTGGAAGAATTATTGTTGCCAATAGAGAGAAAGAAATCTCCTTTACTTAAGGAACTTCCCCCCCCCCCCCCCGGCAATTTATTTGGGGAGTAAAGGCAAGTGATCGCACCTTATAGCCCATCGTGTCACTGTTGCTCACATTGTCCGCTATCGTAGCCATCCTCTTCGCCTGCGCGCGGAATCCAGCGACAGATACTCTCATGGTATTAAACAAGGACATCTTCTCTCTTCCTGCATGTACGAATCTATCGTATTGGATAATAAATTATGCGCAATAGGTTAAAAAAGAATAAATAAAATTGTCAGATGAGGTGAAATAATAAAAATACTGTGTATGTTAGGAGAAAATAAGGGCAGAAAGAAAAAAGAAAAGAGCTGTGAACGGCGCGGAAAAGAGAGAACGCATGCTGCATCGAACCAGAAGGTGCCAAATGATGCCTCTACACCAGCGTTGCACAAAAAAACTTTGCAGTAGATTCCCGTCCTAGGTCTATAATGGCCGCGGCCCAATACCGCGGTGGCCCTATGCCATCCTTTCTGTTATAGGTAGTCATGAGGGCGTGGACGCAATTACATAGGCCTTACGTATCACTTGCAACTGCAGATACCTGTATCGAGGCTGATAACCGCGCCACAATAAGTGGCGCAGGGCCTTTGTGACATAAATCCATTGCAAATATGGTCACAAAGGCGATGATGCCACTACAGACATCTTACGTACAACCTGCAACTACAGATATCTGTATCGAGGTTGATAGTAACCGCGGTATGATGCCGCGGGGCCCTTGCGAAGTCTATTGACTACAGAACGCAAGGGCAATGGTCCCCCTACATCAGCGTTATGAAAAGAGCCCATGAATTCACCAAAACTCATGCAGTATGCTCGTCCCCTAAAAGCGGCGATCTTTTTCGCCTTTCAGGACTCCCCAGGTTTGCGAGCGGTGGAGCCATCCCGTGAGGCGCTCGACCTTCACGCGCAGCCAATCACCGCGGATCTCTTGAAGTTGCGCAGAAGTGCCCGGTTCAAGATAGGCTACAACCTGCGCATCTGCACTGGGTTTGTCCAGCAGAGAGTGTGTTTTCTCTATGACGAGAGCGCTTCTGCGCATAGTAAGCATGTTTTGGTGAATCCACCCCTCCTCGCCCTCCGCATCCTGGATTTTGCGCCAAATGCCGACTTCTGCGAGGACAATGAGGGGAATTCCAGAGCGCACGAATTTCCAAGACAAAGGGTACTGTCTTCCTGGTCCGACACGAACATTGGCCTCCTGCGCCCTCAGCGTGACTGCATACGGAAGAACCGGCGTGGTTTGTGCATACGTAACGGCGTCCCCTAACGCTAGCAGAAAGGCTATCCGTATCCTCAGACGCATCAAGTTCCCGTCGATCCGAAGCCACCTGCTCCGCGTTGGGTTTCTGGAAGGACTGTGACACACTCAAAGGTCACAGACTCGTAACACGCAATCACCATCTGTGCGATGCGCATCTCGGGCTCGATCGTAAAAGGCTCAGATCCGAGGTTGATGAGGGCAACTTTGACCTCTCCTCTATAGTCGCTGTCAATGGTCCCAGGAGCGTTCAAGACAACGACTCCATGCTTCACCGACAACCCAGAGCGCGAGCGAACTTGCGCCTCGTATCCCGCGGGAATAGCAAGCGCGATGCCGCACCCAACCAGCACGCGTTCCTGAGGGCGCAGCACGATGGGCGCTTTAAGGGAGGCGTGGAGATCCATGCCTGCACTCCCGCTGGTTGCGTAAGTGGGAAGCGTGGCTTCTGGCGTTTGGAGAAGAATTTTTACGGTGAGCATGCAGCCTCCTTTTGGGTTCTTTGTATAGCCTTACCCTGTGGGTCAAAAATATGACAACGAGCCGCCCGCACGAGAAGCGCGACTTCTTGACCGAGGGCATGTGGAACATCCTTTTTTGCTTGCCGAAGATTCAGAGTCGCCCCCCCTGGCAGGGTCACCCAAACATGCGTCTCGTTCCCCAAGTTTTCCACAAGGGATACCTTTCCGGAGAAAATCGCGCCATCCTCCGTAGAAGAAACCTCTTCCTTGATGTCCTCCGGGCGAATGCCAACGGTAATCGTCTCCCCCAACGAGAGGGACGGCTTTCGAGCAGAGAGTTCCGCGCGTGTGATAGGGATGGACAGGGTTTCTCCAGAATCAAAGCGCAGGACCAGATACTGGCTCTGGATCTTCTCCACGATCGCCTTGAGGAAATTCATCGTGGGCGAGCCAATAAACCCGGCAACAAAAAGGTTCTCGGGGTGATGGTAAAGAGAAAGAGGCGTGCCTGCTTGCTCAATACGCCCATCGCGCATGACCACGATGGTGTCTGCAAGCGTCATCGCCTCGCTTTGATCGTGCGTGACATAGATCATCGTCGTTTTCAGCTCCGCCTTGAGGCGCGCAAGCTCATGGCGCATTTTCACGCGTAGTGCGGCATCAAGGTTGGAAAGAGGCTCGTCAAACAAAAAAATCTTCGGATGACGCACGATGGCGCGCCCGATCGCCACCCGCTGGCGCTGACCTCCGGAAAGCTCCTTGGGCTTGCGGTCCAGAAGGTGCTCGACATTGAGGGTTTTGGCGGCCTTGTGCACGCGTTGGGCAATATCCGTCTTGCTACACCCGGAAATTTTCAAGGCAAAGGCCATGTTGTCGAAGACGGTCATGTGCGGGTACAGGGCGTAGGATTGGAAAACCATGGCGATGCCGCGCTCCACAGGAGGCAGTGTGTTGACGCATCGTCCATCGATGTGAACCTCTCCCGTTGTGGGTTCTTCCAAACCGCAGATAAGTCGCAGCAGCGTAGACTTGCCGCATCCTGAGGGACCCACCAGGACCGTACACGCGTTCCCGGAGAGCTCGAGATCAATGCCCGAGATAATCTGGTGGTCTCGAAAACTCTTGGTCACGTTTTTGAGCGCAATGGTCGACATGCTCTACCCCTTGACCGCGCCAACCGTGAGACCAGAAATGATGCGTCGCTGAAAGATCACCACCAGCACCACGAGGGGTAAGGTGACGAGAACGCTGGCTGCCATGATATTCCCCCATGGCAATTCGTGCTGACTCGCTCCGCTCAAGAGAGAAATCGCCACAGGAACCGTCCGTGCTTGATTGGTCAATGTGAAGGTAAGAGCGAATAAAAACTCGTTCCAAGCAGCAATGAACGCCAAGAGCCCCGTTGTGACGAGGGCAGGAGAGAGAATGGGGAGAAATATTTTCACCAGAATTGTCAAGTAACTGGCTCCATCAATGATGGCCGCCTCCTCAAGTTCTTTGGGGATCTCGCGCATGAAGTTCGTCAGCGTCCAGGCGGTAAAGGGCACCGTGATCGTCATATAAGAGAGGATCAGCGCGGAACAATGATTGTAAAGACCGAAGAAGCGCACCAACTCGAACATGCCAGAGAGCACCGCTACCTGCGGAAACATGGTTACGCTCAAGATTGCGAGCAGAATCCTCTTGCGTCCTCGGAAGGGGATGCGCGCAAGCGCGAAGGAGGCGGTGATGGAGAGGAGCAACGCCATACCGACCGTTGAAAGGGCGACGAGGGTGGAGTTCAGGAAAGAACGGCCGAAAGAGGCATCTTGTAGGATTGTGCCGTAGTTTTGGAAAGTGAGAGCCTTAGGCCATAAATCTGTTGCGAAAATCTCCGTCCCGCTCTTCAAGGAAGAAACCATCGCCCAATAAAAGGGGAAGAGGCATAAAACAACGATGATGGAACAGAAAAGGCCAAAGCCCAAGCGACGCAAGGGAGAAGAACGCGCCATATTTCTAGCGTTCCTCGAGGATACGGTGGCGCCCCACGTTAATGTAGAGAATCGTAATCAGCGCAACGATGAGGGACAGGCACACCGCCGCTGCGGATCCGTACCCCACATTAGCGTAGTCGACAAGGTAGCGTCGCGCGTAAACGGACATCGTCATCGTCTTAGGGCCTCCGTTGCTCAATATGTATACGAGGTCAAAAATGCGCAAGGCCTCTAGCGTTCGGAAAATCAGGGTCACGATCAGTGTAGGGCGAAGCAAGGGGAGTGTAATACGAAAGAAGATGCGCTTTTTCGAGACTCCATCCACCAAAGCTGCTTCAAAGCAGTCTTGTGGAAGGGATTGCAAGCCAGCGAGGAGCAGAAGCGCCATAAACGGCGTCGTTTTCCACACGTCTACCATCACGATCGTCCAGAAACTGAGCTCCGGAGAGGCGGTCCAGGGAAGGGGAGCGGAGAGGATCCCCACGCGCACAAGGAGCTCGTTGAGAATCCCGTAAACATCGTGCAGCATCCATCCCCACATGCGCGCGGAGACAATCGTGGGGATGGCCCAAGGCACAAGAACAGCCGCACGCAGCAGGCCACGTCCCTTGAAGGGCTTGTGCAAGGCTAAGGCTACAAAAAGTCCTAAAAGGGTTTCACAGGGCACCGAACAGGCGGCAAACAGAAGGGTATTGTAAACCGACTGTTTCCAGTCTTTATCGGAAAAGAGCGCCTTGAAGTTTTCCCAATAGATAAACTTAGCGCCGCTCATGTGCTCCAACTGAGCATCGGTGAAGCTCAGGAAGATCGTGCGCAACAGCGGCCACGCGGCGACTGATAACAGCACGAACAGACAGGGCGCAACAAAAGCCCAAGCTGTCTTCTCTCTCGACCAAGACATGCGCCCCCTTCGTTCTTATGAAGCCGCAGATGGATCTTCAGGAGAGCTTTGAGCACGCTGTTTAAACGTCTCAACAGCCTGGATGAGCTGTTTTGCCCCTTCTGCAGGAGTAAGCTCTTTTGATAGGACGCTTTGCGCGATACTCGTGACAGCCGCACTCACCTGCGGGTAGAGACGCCCAAAAAACGCTGCCGGGCGCACGATTGCGGTGGATAAGGCTTTGGATATGGGGAGGAAAAAAGGGTTTTTTGCCAACACCTCTGGATCACCATAGAGGGTAACAATCGTTGGGAGGTAGGAGGCCTTCACCGCACGTCGTTTCTGCTCTTCATGACGCGTCAGCCACCGCACGAGATCAACGGCAAGGTCCTGATGCTTCGAGTACTTGGAGACGCACAACCCCCATCCGCCCAGGACGCTTACGGACTCTCTGTCCGCTTTTCCACGTGGAAGAACGGTAATGCCCACCTTTCCCTCGACAGGAGATCCGCTCATCTGTGCCAAGGCCCACATGTAAGGCCAGTTATGAGCAAAAGCCGCCTCCCCAAGCTGGAAGACGCCGCGCACTTCTTCCTCGGTGTAGTTCAAAACACCCGGCGGGGAAACCTTTGGGATTAGCTCAGAGAGAAAAGTGAAAGCCTCAATAACCCGATCTTCTTGGGGGAGAGACCCTGGAGAAAAGACATTTCCTCCAAAGGATTCAATCCATTCCACGACGTGACACATCAATCCTTCGTAGGATTTTCCACGAAAGACATAGCCACAAAAGCGTGTATTCCCATCGAAGCGACGCTCATAATCCTGAATCATTTGCGCGGTCTTCGCCAATTCTTCCCACGTGGTGGGCGGTTTTGCGCGTCGTTTTTCGAGGACGTCTAGACGATAAAACAGAACATCGATATCTGCGTACCAAGGAATAGCGACGAGATTGCCTTGAATGGTATTGCTTTGAATCGCCACAGGAAAGTGCGCGGCCATCTCCTCCGGAGAGAAATGTGCGTTCAGAGGGACTACATGGGGCGCCAAAAACACAGACCAAGTCGTGTCCACTTGGTAGATGTCCACGTCTTCCGCCTGGCTGCCGAGTAGCTGTTGCGTAAAAGCATAAGACTCGCTACTACTCTGTGGCAATTTGATAATCTCGACCTTAACGTCGGTTCCCGTCTCTTCCTTTTTCTTCCTTGCCCACTCTTTGATAGCTGCTTCGCATAGCTCCGCCTCTTGCCCTTTGGCGCGACAGGTCATCTTGAGGATTACCCCTGCCTCAGCCAAAAGTGGTGCCTGTCCGAACGCAAAGGCGAGAGCGCAGAATAAAAATCTGCAAAGATGTTTCATAAACTTGTTCCTCCTGAAGGATGGGCGGTGGGTTTTCGAATGCTCATACACAACTCCTTAAGCTGCGCTTCCTGCACCTCCGCGGGAGCTCCCATCATCAAATCTTCCGCCTTTTGATTGAGAGGAAACGCCGTGACTTCCCGCAAATTAGAAGCGCCGCACAATAACATCACCATGCGGTCGATGCCCGGAGCGCAACCCCCATGCGGAGGAGCGCCATACTGGAAGGCATGCAACAACCCTCCAAAGCGCGCTTCCACCTCCTCTTTAGAGTAGCCAGCGATGGAAAAGGCCTTGAACATGACCTCGGGAAGATGGTTGCGCAACGCTCCGCTTGAAAGTTCAACGCCATTGCAGACAATATCGTACTGGTACGCCTTAATGGTCAGGGGGTCCTGCGTTTCCAATGCTGCCAGACCTCCTTGCGGCATAGAGAAGGGGTTGTGACTGAAGGAGAGGACGCCCGTTCCTTCGTCTCGTTCATACATGGGAAAATCGGTGATCCAGCAGAATCGGAAAGCGTCTTTTTCCACCAGGTCGAACGCCTCTCCGAGTTTTTTCCGGACCAGCCCCGCATCTTTGAGAGATTTCCCAGGAGAGGCACAAACAAAAAACACGACGCCATCTTGGGCGATACCGGTTTGGCTCTTCAATTCCGCCTGCTGTGCAGGAGAGAGAAATTTCGCAATGGGTCCCTTGGATTCTGAGTCGGAGAAGAGGACGTATGCAAGGCCACCCATCTCCTCCGATCTCGCCCATTCGTTAAGCTCATCGAAAAAGCGACGTCCGTACGGGCGCGGATCCACTGGAACCCCTATCGCTTGAACACGAGAGCCCTGGGCAACGGCCTGGGAGAAAAGGGCAAAAGAGGAGGCGGCAAAGACCTCCGTCACCTCTGTGATCCTCAAGGGATTGCGCAGATCGGGCTTGTCCGATCCATACACACGCATCGCCTCTTCGTAAGGGATGCGCGGGAAAGGAAGATCCGAGATGCATGCGCCCTTTCCGAAACGCACGAAAGTGTGTTGGAGTAGAGGTTCGATAACGGAAAACACTTCTTCCTGTGTGACAAACGCCATTTCCATATCCAATTGATAAAATTCCCCAGGAGAACGGTCCGCTCGACTATCCTCATCTCGAAAGCAAGGAGCAATCTGGAAGTATCTATCAAATCCAGACACCATAAGCAATTGCTTGAACTGCTGGGGCGCCTGAGGAAGCGCGTAAAATCTCCCAGGATGCAAGCGGCTTGGTACGAGAAAATCCCGCGCCCCCTCCGGAGAGCTGGCCGTCAGGATCGGAGTCTGAATCTCGAGAAACCCCGCTTGCTGCATCTCTTCCCGCAGGAAACGAATGATCTGAGAGCGCAGCACGAGGTTTTGGTGTAATTCTTCCCGCCGAAGATCGAGAAAGCGGTATCGCAAGCGCAGGTCCTCGGGGTAGGTTGCTCCCTCTGCTGTTACCGGAAAAGGCAGTGGCTCTGCGGCTGATAGAAGCGCCACGTCCTCTAGGACTAATTCAATGGCTCCTGTGGGGAGCTTGTCATTCACCACCTCCAACGCCCTTTGGACGACCGTTCCCGTCACGGTGACAACGCTCTCCAGGCGCATGCTGTCAAGCGCAACAAAGGCGGGAGATCCCTGTTCAGAAACGCACTGCGTTACCCCTTCGTGGTCGCGAAGGTCGACAAACAAGAGGTTTCCATGATCGCGTTTGCGATACACCCATCCCGCGAGCTGGACTTTTTGCCCAACTTGTTCCTTCCGCAGCTCTCCGCAAGTATGCGTTCTGTACATCCTGCTGACTATAAAGAGCGCACCCTCAAGAGTCGAGGGAAGAAGTTTTGAGGGAGGAGAGAGGCCTCCCTAACTCTCGCTCCGATGAACGTCCAACTCAGGCGGACGCGTCCAGCCCGGATTCAGCTGCTCAGCGGAGTATCTCTGCCCGTTCGGAAGAGTGATCTGCGCTCGAGAGCTTTCAGCGAAGGCCCACTGTTCAATTTCGTGAAGCCGAGAGTCTTGCTCGAAGGCAACGGAGTGTAAGCACTCGCACCTGTGGAAACACTGCGTCTCAATCTTTTCTACGCTCGCGGGCAGTAGAATGAACTGTAGGCCAGACCAGGCAAAAACTTTCTTTTTAAGAATGCACAGCTGAGAATTGGGCTCAAAGGTGACGGTGCCAAGCCATCGACACTCCAAGAAGCAGCCAACCGGGAGCGTTCTAAGAGTGTTGGGAATCTCCACATTTTTCAGAATGATAGTGCCTGCATAAACGCCACTACAAGGATTTGCTGATTGACCTCCGACATCGATTCCCCTGACACAGGACCAACCAAATACCAGAACCCCAAACTCTACTCCACGCGGGAGGCAGATGTGCCTGAAAGACGTCTTAACGAAGGCCCGATATTTAACCGACTCAAGCTGAGAACCTGGTTCAAAAGTAACAGAGAGTAGCTGTAAGCAACCCTCGAAGCACTTCTCCCAAATCGTTTTCACGCTCGCGGGGATGCAAATGGAGCGCAAGGCAGAATCATGGAAGGCACTCGGTCCTATCCACTCAAGTCGAGAGCCGGCCTCGAAGGGAACGTGTTGAAGGAATTGGCACTCCTTCCAGCAATGCATGTCCAGCGTTTTTGCATCCCAGGAAATGACAACGTCCCGTGCTCTAGAGCAGGGGACGTTGCTCGCTCCCACATTGAATCCAGACTCAGAAAGAGATACGTATTCCCCTCGATAAGCAACTGCACTCCTGAAACAGGCGAACTCATCAAAGGTTTCTCCAAACAGCTCCGCTGCTTCCGGAAACCGTTTCATTGCCTCAGCCTTGCAAGGCCCGCCTAGCGATCCTAAAACAAGCGCAGAGATTATTTCTAAAATCTTGCATTTCTTCATGGTTGGGATGCTCCCATGATTGACTATGCATGTATAGAGGCAGGATTTTCGTAGTCGAGGGAGCGGGAACTACGGCGATATTTTACTCAGAGAGAGAGATTCCCTGTTGTTGAGAGAGGCACAACTGGTGCTGAATTTTCAACACCAGTTGGCTGATCGGTGATTATTGGTGCGCGGCTAGGATTTGTTGTATCCTCTGTAGGTTCTCACCCAATATTCCCGGCTTCTGCTGCTCGAGGTACGCCAGTTCTCCGGCAGCAGCACGCTGCACCGACTGCTCTCCATCAAGGTGCAGGAGGTAAGCATCCACCAAAATGGGCAGCACTTTCTGGAAATCTTCCTCGCTTAGTGTCCCTGGACTCTGATCATTTAACTCTCGCAATGTGTAGGCAGCAGCATGTCGTCTCTCGAGGTCGGCCCCACCCAGACTATCCATCAGGATCTGCAACACTCTCTGGGTGTACCCGCCCAATGTTCCTGGATATCGCAGCTCCAGTCGCGCCAATTCTTCAGCAGCGGCAAACTTCGTTGCAGGGTTGGCCTCAGACAATTGCACGTAGTAACCATCCACCAGAGCACGCTGCACTGCCGGAGCATATTCCCCCAGTATTCCTGAGTTTTGCTTCTCCATCTGCGCTAATTCTTGGGCAGCAGCAAACTTCGTTGTAGGGTCGATCTCCGATAATTGCTGCAGCAGATCCTCGAAGGCTCCCTCCATACCGCTTGCACTGAGGGTCACGAAGGTGGTTGTGAGAAACAACAACTTACTAAGATTAGACATATTTTCCGTCTCCTTTTTTTCTAACGGTAAACTTATTATGTCCTGTATGTTTCCACTTGTCAATATATTGGCAATAGCTTTAACCCTTTCCTTCGTTGTATCTTCACGACCGCCCTGCAACCGAAGTGCAATTTTGGATCAGCGTCCTTCCCCTGCGACGACCTACTGGATTCGGATTCAGCCAAGAGGGGCACTGCAAGACCCGCTCTCCGGTTTCCAGAAGAAAGAGCGCCACCAATCCGTTGCAGAATACGTACTTGCAATTAAAGGACACGCCGCTCCATACGTAGCTCAGCAGGCCATGATCCCATACATATTGTGGGTAGAAGTAGTAACAGACAACGTCAATACTCACACTATAGGTCAGTATTGAGAGGACGGCTGCCCACAGGTTCAGGCGTCGATCTTTTATCTTCCGAATGAGGAAGGTGACTGTCGAAAAGATCGATAGATTGACCACCGCGAAAAAATTCAGCCTGAAATTCACTTGGGAAAGAGCACAAAGCATCCAAGCCAAGGCACAAACATTGTTCAGCCCCGCGCTTCCGTGACACTGGCTCAACATCATTAAAATCGAACCGACCATACACCTCCTAACAACAGCGCATTCACCCCAACACTCTCTTCGCTATATCGGCAGATTGCTTCGCATCGCGAGCATAGTAATCCGCTCCGATTTTTTGGGCGTAATCTGCTGTTAAAACGGCTCCACCCACGAAGAAAACAGCGTCTTGCTTATTTTTCTTCACCAAACCAATCGTTTCTTCCATGCTGCCAAGCGTGGTTGTCATTAATGCGGACAAGCCAATGAGTCGCACATCGTGCTCTATGGCGGAAGCTAACACTTGCTCCGGAGCCACATCGCGCCCCAAATCGTAGATCGTGTAGCCGTAGTTTTCCAAAATCACTTTGACAATGTTCTTGCCAATATCGTGAATATCGCCTTTAACGGTAGCTAATATAATTTTCCCTTTCGTCAGTTGTTTCTTGCCTGAGTTGACAAGCACCTTCTGGACCACAGCAAAAGCACTTTGGGCGCTGGCAGCCGCCTGCAGAAGCTGTGGGAGATAAATGGCTCCTTCTTCGAAGGATTTGCCTACCGCATCCAGGGCGGGAATGAGTTTCTCATTGACAATCTCCAAAGGATCATGGTCCTTCAGCAGTTCTTCCGCGCACAACGCTGCTTCTTCGGCGAGACCGTGGTTTATGGCATAGAAAACATCATGAACAGGCGCAGCAGAAGAGGTATTATCCGGCGTCTTCGTTGTGGCGGTGTTATAGTGCTCAACGTAGGAAGCGGAGCCCGGATCATAGTTTAAGAGGACATCGAACGCCGCGACAGCATCGCGCATAGCCGCAACGTTGGGATTGAGGATGGGCAAATCCAGCCCCGCACCCAGCGCTAAGGCTAAAAAGGTCTGATTCAGCAGTTCGCGATTAGGCAGACCGAACGAGATGTTGGACACGCCAAGAACCGTTTTAAGATGGAGCTCTTCTTTCACCATGCGAATGGCCTTCAGGGTCTCCACCACTTCCGGCTGTTGCACCGAAGCAGCCAGGACCAAGCAATCGATGTAGACATCTTCGCGCTTAATGCCCACGGAAAGGGCCGCTTCTAGGATATGCCGAGCGATGTTCACGCGCTCTTCCGCTTTGTCGGGAATGCCGTTTTCGTCTAGGCACAAGCCCAACACCGCCGCGCCATATTTCTTCGCCAGAGGCAGTACAGAGCGCAGAGATTGCTCCTTCCCGTTCACGGAATTGATCAGCGGCTTGCCGTTCACGATGCGGAGGCCTGCCTCTAGCGCCTGCGGATCCGTTGAATCGATCTGCAAGGGGGCCTCCACCACCGCTTGCAGGCGGCTCACCACCGTGCGCATCATGGCCGTTTCGTCGATGCCAGGCAGACCGACGTTGACGTCGAGCACCTTAGCCCCGGCTTCTATCTGGCTAATTCCTTGATTTAAAATATAATCTATATTCTGATCGAGCAGCGCCTGTTTAAAGAGCGGCTTGCCCGTAGGGTTGATGCGCTCCCCGATGATGGTGGGCCTGTCGATGATTACGGCATTGCCGGCGGAGCAAAGGGCGGAAAAAGAAAGCGTTTCTCGCGGAACGGGCTTCCGAGTCTTCAGGAGCGCAGCAATCTCTTGAATGTATTCCGGAGTGGTGCCGCAACAGCCTCCGAAGATCGTGACGCCGCGTTCTACTAGAGGAATGAGCTGTTGGGCGTACTCACTCGGCGATAAATCGTATTGATTGCTGTTCAAATTCGGAAGGCCGGCATTGGGTTTGACGATAAGAGGAAGATTGGTGTGACACCGCAGCGCTTCTACTATGGGAAGCAAGTCACAGGGGCGCAGAGAGCAATTCAGCCCCAAGGCCGTCACACCCAACCCCTCTAAGGTAATGGCCATAGAGGCAGGCGTACACCCCACGAAGGTGCGGCCATTTTCCTCGTAACTCATGGTCACAAAGAGGGGTAAGTTGGTGTTTTCTCGCGCCGCAAGGACAGCGGCCTTCGCCTCCAGCAGATCGGACATGGTCTCGATGACGATGAGGTCAACTCCGGCTTTTTGACCCGCCACAACCTGCTCTTGGAAAAGGCCGTAGGCTTCCTCGAAGGAGAGACAGCCGTTGGGATGCAAGAGCTTCCCGATAGGGCCCACATCTAGAGCGATGCTCACGTTTTGGCGCCCAATGGCGCGCCGGGCCCTCTCTACGGCGGCAGCAATGACTTCCGTTGGAGACAAACCTTTGTCTGATAATTTATATCCGTTCGCGCCGAAGCTATTCGTATAGACAACCTGAGATCCCGCCTCGATGTATTGCCGATGAATACTCTCGATCAGCTCTGGCTTTTCTATGTTGAGCATTTCCGGGCAGATTCCCGCAGGAAGACCCGCTTTTTGCAGCATGGTGCCCATGCCCCCGTCCAGCAACGTAAAGGTCTCGAGCAGGTTATGCATCATGAACGATGGGACCCTCCTGCCGTCGAAAATGGCACACTTGGTGCATGTTGCATGCCTCACACGAGGTATGCGCGTCCTTTTGCGGGAGCGAACTCACCCACATCATGGCTGTAACCGACTTAGAAGGTGTGAGCAAGAAACTCGGAGTGGTACTCAAGCCGATTTTTCGTTCGGCATCTAGTAAAGAGAGCAGTTTGGGTTGCGTAGAAAGCGGCAGGCTTCCATATCCAGGGCTGTAACGATTGGTGAGATGCTTCTTGCGATGGGCGTAGGCTTCCGTCACCTTGCCCTGCACCGCATCGCAGATCGACTCGATAGCAGCCGTCGCGCAGCTATCCAGCACCAAAGCGTATGTCATGTCCTGAATTTGGGCGCGATCTAGCGCTCGATCGACAGAAACACCTAGCGTGACCGCCATCAGGACCAGCCCCTCTTGCTGGCTCAACGGCGCATGACAGGCGTTCTCTGGATGGGGAGACTCCCGAGTGGAGAAAACACGGTATATGGCACGAGGCTCGGCTACGGCGCAGACTTCGGCCATCCCTTTTTGAAGCAGCACAGCGATTTCCGGCGTAACATCCGCCTCTCGCTTGTATCCTAGGTAACGAATGACCTCCGAACGCAATTTTTCCTCAGGCTTCAGAGAGAAGCTTTTGTATATTTTTTCCTCTTGAGGAGTTTTTTCTATAGAATCCGCAAAATTTTCAGCAAACAACGGCACGATGCGTCCGATCGTCGTTGACCCCTTGAAGAGCGCCCGCAATGTTTTTCGTCATTCTCTCTGCCACCGTCGCATTGTTCATGGTATACAGGTGGATCCCCGGGACCCCAAAAGAGAGCAGATCCATGATCTGCTCGGTGGCGTAATCAATACCCGCATCGAAAAGCGCTGCAGGATCGTCTTCGAAGCGACTGAGAATGCTTGAAAATTTGGCAGGCACGGTAGCGCCACAAAGGGAGACGATTCTTTCCACCAAATGTTTGTTGACGATCGGCATGATGCCCGCCTCGACAGGAATGGTCATGTGAGCCGCACGCACCTCATCTGCGAACCTGTAGAAAACCTCATTGTCAAAGAAGAGTTGCGATATCAGATGGGAGGCACCCGCCTCTACCTTTTCCTGGAGATAACGGATATTTTCCGTCCTGCTACGCGATTCCGGATGTCCTTCTGGATGGCAAGCAGCCGCAACGTAAAAGCCTCCTTTTTGCCGGATCAGGGAGACGAGATCACTCGCATGCACAAAATCGGTAGCGGTGCTGTCCTGTATGCGATCGCCTCGCAAGGCTAAAACGTTGTCTATGTGGTGTGCCTTCAAGTAGGCGAGCACTTCCTCCACGCTTTCCCGAGAAGAGTTGACGCAAGTGAGGTGAGCCAGCGGCTCTATGTTGTGTTCTTTCTTGATGTAGCAGGCTATTTTCGCCGTGAGGTTGTCCCCGATAGCGCTACCTCCCGCTCCGCAAGTGATGCTGATAAAATCAGGGTGGAGCTGTCGCAAGCTGGCAGTTAGCTGATAAACCGCTTCCATATCGGAAACTTTCTTCGGAGGAAATATCTCAAACGAAAACAAGCATTTTTTCCTCTGGAGCAGCTCAGATAGATGCACAATCCCCCTCCTCCTCCAACACGGAAATAACAACTTCTTGAAGAAGCAGTTCCCCCTCTTTCGATCCGCGGTCAGTCTGCAACATTTTTTATAACTCTGCACCCTTTTGTTCGACCGGTTGATCCGCATGGGCAGAAAACCTCAAACCGTGAGACATTTAACCCAGTATTGATGCTAACTCCTAGTTGCTGTGCAGCACCGGGCTCGCGTGAGACCTGAGTATTTTTCCTTGATAGTGAGTTTATTACTTGACTAATGAAGATAGTTTTGTTACTAAGTGTCGTGTTTTAGGTTTTACAGGGACTGTTGTGCGAAAGTTGTTGGTAAGCTGCGTGTTGTTCTGCGTAGTGAGTGCCAGGCTTACGGGCGTCGTCCCCTCCTGCGGAATGACTGTGCAAAAGGGGCGGTTCCCTCCGGATAGGACCGGCCAGAGTGTGCATGGGCGATGGGCTTGTACCTCAAAGCCGAAGCGGTCTTCTGGAAGTTTGCGATGAAAAGACGGAGCGCTCCTTTACTCTTCCTCTGAAAGCGAGGTCCTGTAGAGCGCATGGAGAGAGTCCAGAGAATCGGTTTGCTGACGCCGATCTTGGTCGAGGAGGATCCTTCCCCCCTTCAAAAAGATAATTCTATCGGAGATTTGGGTCAAAAAATCCAGGTCATGAGAAGCGAGCACCATGGTAACGCCCATGACCCGAACGGTTTGCAGCAAAGACACAATATCTGATGTCGTCACAACGTCCAGTCCAGAGGTGGGCTCATCACAGAGCAGCACGTTGGGGTTAGTCATGAGGCAGCGCGCTAGTGCCACCCTTTGTTTCTGCCCTCCGGAGAGACGATCGGGAAAAGAATCGGCTTTAGAAGCGATTTTCAGGTGCGTGAGGAGCTCTTCTGCACGTTGACGAGGTGCCACGCTTTTGTCCTTGAGGCGCGGAGCGTACAGCAGGTTCTGCAGAACCGTCATATGCGGGAAAAGCTGAAAATCCTGAAACATAAATCCCACTTTGCCCTGGCAGAGAATGGTTCCGGAATCTGGCTTCTCCAGCCCCTGAATACAGCGCAAAAGCGTGGATTTTCCCCCTCCTGAGGGGCCTGCGAGGCCCACAATGCTGTTGCCCACAATGGAAAGATCCACTCCCTCCAAAACGGGAGCGCCTCCAAAGGCCTTATGGACTTGGTTAATGCTGATGATGGGAGCGCTCAATGGTCCTTCCTATCCACTCAATCAACAACACTAGCAAGTAGTAATACCCCCCCGCGATACAGAGGGGCATGAAATACGTAAATTGCTCCGCAGAGAGCATACTCGCCGCCCGCATGACATCCAGTCCTCCAATGACCGAAATAAGAGCTGTCTCCTTGAGAAGGGAGATGACTTCGTTGACCATGGAGGGGAAAATGTTGCGGAAAACTTGCGGGAGAATGATGTCTTTCCACAGGAAGAACCTAGGGATCTCAAGGGTTTGAGCCGCTTCAAACTGACCTAGCGGTAGGCTTTCGATGCCCCCGCGTAAGATTTCCGCCACATAAGCAGCGCTGTTAATCCCAAAGGCAATAATCCCTGCGGAGAGCATCTCTAGCCTCAGCCCAATGAGGCCGGGAGCCGCAAAATAGATCAAGCTCAGCTGGAGAATAAGCGGCGTCCCTCGAATCAGAGACACGAAGCCCTTGATAAAGGCTACACCTACGCCGTTGTATCGGAGGACAGCAAGCAAAGCTCCCAGCGTAGCGCCTATGAAAAAGCCGCCAGCAAGCAGCTCGAGGGTGACAGCCAGCCCCCTGCCAACGTAAACACAGTGAGAAAAAAAGGCTTCCATGAGACCTCTTGCCGCTCCTTCTTGTCGCAGATTTCTGGAGCCCTAGGCATCCGCAGAAAGGAGAGTACCACGCCTCTCACAGTTCTGCACCTCAGTGTCAGCAAAGGTCTTCCACAAGAAACAAGAGCTCTCTCTCTTAGCAAAGTGGTGTTAGATAGGGTAAAGCATGTTGAGATTCGACCAGGTTAGGGGCGTGCGAGAAGTATAGAATGCTCGCATGTTTCTGTGAGGACATGTCGGCACGTTCAGTGAGGTAGTGGATCAAGATCCGTCAGAACACGATCAACCTGACCTACAAGCACTTTCGAGAGTTGAGAGTCCAGCAGAGCTTTGAGGAGAGTGCGGGGCAAGAGTCCTATCAACGACATTGAGGCTTTCTGGAGCTTTGCGAACGGACGTTTGACGAAGTTCAACGGCTTAAGAGGCGATGTCTTCCTTTTGCCCTTGAAAGAGTGTGAGCTTCAGCATACCTGCAGACTCTGGACGCTATCGAAAATCAGTCTTCCACCTCCATATTTTTGTAGGTTTTCACGTGGCTGATATCGAGGGATTGGAACTTCCGAAGTGTTGGGTAATGACGGAGAAAGAGGAGGAAGTAAACATAATAATCCCGTATCGAATCTCGATGTTTACAGAAACAGAAAATGCACAGAACGTAAAACCCCCATCGTTTGGGACGATCGGTCCATCGTGTGGGAACAACTGCTTCGGGGAAGAATTTAGCAAGAGGAACACGGAGGAAGAATCTAGGAATAGAGATCTCATATCCCGAGAGGAGACCCTTATAGTCGATAAAATCGGGATTCGGACCGTTCGTTAA
>JAISAP010000061.1 GCA_031266655.1 Holosporales bacterium
TCAACGTTACGCAGGAACCTTTGAGGTAGATTCCTGTATGCAGTTAATAGGCACACTTGAGCAGACTCTTCGATAAAAACTCCAACATGAACGCTTGTGTTGAGTCCATAATAACCGCGTCCCATAGGGACGCGGGGCCTTTGTGATATCGACTTGTTGTAAATACGCTCACAGAGGCGATGATACCCCTACATCAACCTCACGCAAGAACTGCAACTGCAGAGTTCTGTATCGGGTTTCATGTAGCAACGCGGAGCATTCGCCAATCGTATAAACTGCAGAGGAATACACCTGTATCAAGCGTGTAGAAAAAACTGCGCCCATAAGGAGCGTGAGGCCTTCGCAAGCTTTATTAGCTCTCATCTAGCATCTTTTTTTTGCTACTTGGCCAGATTGATGAACAAACTAAGGAGATTCTCGCCTCGGTTGTTTACCGGAACTCGCGCTCCTTCAAGCGCAGAAAGGGCGCGAGTTGTTGGTGAGAGCAGGAAATGCTCCAACCAAAGCTCTCGGAATCCAGGGAGGAGTGAACCCCTTCTCAGACACTCTATGTAATGGGTCATACGCAGCACCTTCCACCATCATTCAGACGGGTACCTCCACTTTCCCGAGAATTCTGTTCACTCTTCCGCGCACTTGCTGATACAGAGAGGAAGAAAGCATATGTCCCGAAACTGCTAACAGTCCTATTCCGAGCGGAACAGCGCGTCGCATGCCTCCCCAATCGTACGCCTGATGAAGGTGCATGCAAAACACCTGCGCTAGGTGGATGCACACACTAATCTTATTTCTCTGATTCTGAAAAAAGTCGTTCTCCATTGTATGCTTCCCAGCGTATGTGTATTCCTTTTCCGTTTCCGCATAGAGGATATAAGCTGCATCCCTCCGCGTCACGGGCACGACTGTGCCGAGCAATAGCAACTCCGATCGCAGGAAAACATCAGCGCCCGTCTCACACTTGAGTGGGTTCCGAGAAAACCTCTCCGCTGCTTTCCGAGAGGCCTCCCGGTAGGCAACAGTCCGATTGACAGAAAAAAAGAACGAGAACCGATCAACCCACGAGTTGCGAAAGTAGTCTAAAACTACGAACGAAAAAAGACGTCTAAACCAACTCTCCTCCATGTAGGAAGGAGGGAAGATAGATAACGTGCCGGACATGAGGTTCTGCAGCGCCGCGCTCACCGCTTCCGGGTACATCAGCAACGTCTCTACCGCAGCTTCTATATAGGTCGGAGACATCTCATCGTCATCCGCCATCCACATAAAAAACTCTCCCGTTGCCCGTTCAACAAGCTCGAAATATGTTCTCGCAAAACCCAGGTTCTTTGGGTTCTTATAAAAAGCCAGCCCGGGAATCTTTTTCTTAAAAGAATCCACAATCTTCTCGTTCTCCGTGCCAGGAGTGCCGTCGTCCACGACGTAAACCTCCAGCGGTCGATACGTCTGCTTTGCGACGGACTCCAGCGCTCTTGGAAGCAAATGCGGACGTTCGTACGTTGGAATTCCGATCGTGACAAGAGGTTTATTCTTCATCAGGTGCATCTCCCAAAAATGTGTAACATTTTTCTCCTGAGAACTATACAGTCCCCCTGGCACTCCAGAGAGGAGGGCTTTTGCCTTTTTCGGCTTGCGTAGATAGAAAGACGAAGGACCGCATGGTGGAGGCTTAGTGATTCCGTCTTTTGTGGTAGTTGGACTGGGCAATCCTGGGCCGGACTACGCAACACATCGGCACAATGCTGGGCGCTTAGTGCTGCAAGAGATCGCCCAGCACTGGTCTTTCCCTCCCTTTGGCCACAAAAAGAGCTTTGAGCTGAGTGCTGGAGACATGGAGGGGCGCGACGTAGCTTTGCTCGCTCCCACGACGTTCATGAACGACTCCGGTCGCGCGGTAGGCGAGTGCGCGAGCTTCTACAAGCTCTCCCCTGCGGCATTTCTTGTGATCCACGACGATTTGGACCTAGCTCCTGGCGTGGTTCGCTTGAAACAAGGAGGCGGGAGCGGAGGACACAAGGGTCTTAGGAGTATCGATGCAGTGCTGGGTAACGGCTACGGGCGTCTTCGGATAGGGATCGGACACCCTGGCGCCCGAGAACTGGTGATTCCCTACGTTTTGAGTCCTTTTGCTAGTACCGAGAAGGATCTGTTCTCCCGGTTGTTTTCTTCGATAGCGCGGCATTTCCCTCTACTGGTGCGTGATGCACCAGACCTCTTCCTCCAGGAGATTCAAAAGGATGCAGCGTTGTAAAGTCTCCCCACTTCTCCCCTCCTCTGTGGTAGAGCATGGATTCTTTGGGCGCTCTGGAGGGATCAGCGCAGGGCCGTACAGCTCGCTGAATGTCAGTTTCACGGTGGGAGACGACGTTGACAAGGTAGAGCACAACCGACAGCGCATTCTGCAGATGCTTGGGTGCGAGGGGTTTCCTCTAGCAACGGTTGACCAGGTGCATGGAGCCCATGTGGTCGTTGTGTCTTCCCGGGAGGAGGCGCTTTGCACCCCCGTTCAAAAGGCGGATGCCTTGGTTACGGACGTTCCAGGGATAGCGCTTGGAGTCATGACGGCAGACTGTGCTCCTATTCTGCTTTGCGATCCCGGAGCCCCGCGCATTGCTGCAGTCCATGCGGGATGGAGAGGAGCTCTGCTTGGGGTGGTGGAAGAAACCTTGCGCATACTGGAGGCAAAGGGATCCCCTGCAACGTCTCTGGTGGCAGTGATTGGCCCTTGCATCCAGCGGGCTTCTTACCAGGTTTCGGAGGCGTTTCGCCATCCTTTCCTCGAAAAAAATCCTCACTGGTCGCGATTTTTCCAAGAATCCGCATCCTCAGTGTGGACTTTTGATCTTCCGCAGTTTCTCTGCCATCGCCTGACAGAACTCGGAGTGAAGCAATGGGAGGCTCTTCCCATCGATACCTACACGCATACCGACTTTTTTAGTTTCCGCCGAGCGCAAAGGGAAACACAAGGGCTGTGCGGCCGTCAGATGTCCGTCATCGCGCTGAAACGCTCAATTTCCTGGAAGGGGGACTGAGAATTGGCCTCCCATCTGGACTCTTATGTTCCTTTGCGTCCTTGCTTCTCCTGGCGAGAAATCTGGGCACAAATCGTCTTTCGCAGATCCTCTCCCACCGGGGATTCTGCGAGGAGTTTTCCGTATTGCTCGACAAGCATCGATTTCCAGATTTCTCCATCGGAACCTTCCCCCATGTTGAGCCCTGCAAAAACAGCATTCAACATGGTTCCAAAGAGCAATCCCACCAACTCTACAGCTACCTGATCTCCTTCCTGCTGAGATCCTGCGAGGGGAGCGTCAGCCGCTTTCTGCATAAGGAACTTGCTATGCGCGTCCCCCTCCTTGGGGGCAACACACTGGCTGAAAGCAAGAGCGGCCGCCGTATCGGATTTTCCCTGGGTCCATCCGTGGAAGGGGGTAGCCTGACGGAGCAAGAGGGCATGATCCAGAAAAGAAGGGGAGGTTACGGTTGGCATTACATGGTCTCCAATTGTGCTTGCAGGGCTCCTGCCTGCTTAATCGCTTGAAGGATGATGATCAGGTCTCGCGGAGAGCTTCCCAACGCATTCACAGCGTTCACCAGATCCTGTAGCGTCGCCTCGGGAGCGAGAAGAGCGAGTTTTTCCCTTTCTGGTATGGGACTATAAGGATCGTCCTCTGGTGTCACATTAATATCGGTCTGATTCTGCATGATGACACCACTTCCAGGGGGCAAGTTGCCGACGAGCTGCGTCCCTACTCCCAGACGCGTCTCTGGGATAGGCAGCCGATTGGAGGTCTGCGTTCCCTGGTCCGTCTTGCTCGTGGTCCCTGTTCCCACTCCTGTCTGAGGGGGTTGCGCGACTTTAACGGCTGTGTTTGCGTAAGAAATGCTGCTGCCCGTTCCAGAGCTGCTTTGAGGACCAACAAAGGTTGCTTGCTCTTGTTCCGTGATTTGGATGGTAAGGCTCCCATGCGCAACGGCCACGGGAGCGATCCGCACGTTTTCATTAATGACAATCACGCCATCGCGCTCGTCAAAGATAATGCGTGCAGGCTGATCCGGTCTCACCATTAACTGCTCAATCTGCGTGAGAAAAGCGACAAGGTTGTGTTTGTTCTTCCTAAAATTGAGCACTACGGTTCCTGAGTCAATCGCATGAGCGATAGAGCGGCCTTCATGGGCGTTAATCACATCACTGACACGTTTTGCCGTTGTGAAATCGGGATTTCTCAGCATAATCCTCAAAGACTCTTGGTGAGCCAGCTCGAACATCACTTCTTTCTCGACAATACCTCCGCTTGGAACACGTCCATTGGTAGGCACTCCCTTAGTAATAGTTTTTGTTTGCCCCTGTTTGGCATTTCCCCCGAAGGTATATCCGCCTACCACCACAGGTCCCTGCGCGAGTACGTAGGTCTCCCCATCTGCTCCTACCAAAGGTGTGGCCAGCAAAACACCTCCGAGTAAGCTCTTAGCGTCCGCAAGAGCAGAGACCGTAACGTCTAGGTGGGTTCCATGTCTGGCAAAGGGTGGCAACGTCGCTGTTACCATCACAACGGCCGTGTTCCGCGTCCTAAATTCTGAGGACTTCGGGTCCACCTTCACCCCTAAGCGCTCTAGCATGCCAGAAAGGCTTTCCCTGAGAGGAGAGCGCTTCGAATCGTCTCCCGTTCCTTGCAATCCCACAACCAGTCCGTACCCAATCAGCTGGTTACCGCGCACTCCCTCGAAAACGGCAATATCCTTAATGCGTGTTGTCGTTGTTGGAAGCGATTTTGTCGCTGTTGGAGGTGCCTTTTTAGGAGAAGGCGTAGGAGCCGCTACGCTCCAAGACACGCCGCAAAGAACGATACTTAAGAGGAGAGAACAACGCGCATATTTCATTACTGTGCGGACCTTTTACTGTGTCTCAGCCAAAATATGTCGGAATTTATTAAAGTTTTGTTGATATTTTGCAGACTCCGCGATACAATAAAATTCTCTTGCGCGGAGTCGTATCTCGTGAAGGTTGATCCCCTTTCTCCTCTGGCGCGGACATCCTCTGTTCGGAAAGCGCGCACCGTACGGCGCAGCCGTTTTCTCCCCAAGGAGGGGGCGTCACTTTCTGACATCGCTCCGTCGTCGGAGTCTTTACTGAGTCTACAAATGGTGGAGGAGGCATTCCCTGCTCTGACGGCTCTTGAACAAGGAGAGCGTACGCTAGATCTTCTTCAAGAAATCCAGCTAGCTCTCTTGGAGGGTAAACTGGCTCACCAACACTTGCAGCGCTTGTTGGAGCTCACGCGTCAGCCGGGCGAAAAGGCTCAGGATCCGGTTCTGCAGGAAGCGCTAGAAGAAATCGCTTTGCGCGCACAGGTGGAACTCGCGAAATACGACAAAAAGAACAAAAAATTTTAGATAAGACGGTAAGCGTTAGCCGTCGTTACAGAGCCCAATCCCCCATCTCTTGCCTGATGTGAAAAGTCTTCTCTCTTGAGGAGTATGCACACAACGAAAGGCTGAAGGCCTGCATTAGAAGACTCTTAGAAGTGAATCCTCTTCCATTTTCCCAGGAGGGATTTACGGGTTTTTAATCTTTGCCGCACAATCTGTCTAAAGATCCGCCCTATGAAACAGGCGCAGTCAATAATACGGACAACAAAAGTGGCAAGACAAAAGATTGCAAGCATGGTCTTCGCCTGTGCCGCAGGGGTACTGAACGTACTTCCCGCCGCCGATGCCATGTTCCTATGGCCTCCCTCCGACGATCTTTTTCCCAGGGAAGTGGCCGCTTATAAAGGGGCGTTGGTAACGCCCTTACCTCAACAGAAAAGCGGTGTTCTGTCGCTTTTGGAGCCCAGGACGATCACTCTCCTTGGTTTTGGACTGCACTCTATTATTATTCCCCGGAGAGTAGACACGCTTTGGAAACACTATCTAGCCGACTGTCGTCAGCTTTCCTTTGTTGCCTTTGAAACAGATTCTCAGCTCCGAATCATCGGAGAGCATGCCTTGGAGAAATGCACAATCCGGTCTATCGCCATCCCTAGGAGCGTGGAGGTCCTTGAAGACTGGTGTTTTGCGAATTGCGCATTCCTCTCCTGCGTCATCTTTGAATCTTGTTCTCAGCTCCGAATCATCGGAGAGCATGCCTTGGAGAAATGCGCAATCCGGTCTATCGCCATCCCTAAGAGCGTGGAGGTCTTTGAAGATTGGTGTTTTGCGCATTGCGCATCCCTCTCCCGCGTCACCTTTGAATCTTGTTCCCGGCTTACGAAGATAGGAACTTGCGCTTTCTTGGACTCCGTCCTCCTACGAGGCATTGCACTTCCTGCGAGCGTTGTGAAACTTAAGAAATGTTGCTTCTTTGGCTGCAAATCCCTTGCCTGCGTTACCTTTGATAGAGGTTCTCAGCTCAGGACTATCGGAAGGGAGGCCTTCGCTCACGCACCGTTAGGGTGCATCCATCTTCCAGAGCATTCAGATATGGAGTGCGGAGTTTATGTATTCCGGGACTCTGGTATTATGGAGATATACTTCGGGAATGTGCGAGCAGGCTCTTTCTGCGGCCTCTACGCAGGTACTGATATCCTGCAATTTCTCGAGGTGCCAGCAAGTATAAGCACAATCCAGGACTCCTGTTTTGGGTGGTGTGGATCGCTCACTTCCGTCACTTTTGAGCCTCATTCTCGGCTCATAAGAATAGGAAAGAGCGCTTTCTCTTGGTCTTCCTTGCGGTCTATCTGCATCCCAAGGAGTGTGGAGGAAATTGGAGAAGGATGCTTTTCCCACTGTCGGTTCCTTACCTCTGCTACCTTTGAAGCAGATTCTCGCCTCAGAATCGTCGAGGATATGGCATTTGCTGCGGTAACTTTGGATTGCATCCTTCTTCCCAGTGAGGTGGCCCTTGGACGCATGGTATTTACGGAGGCTCACATCGGAACAATAGGCTTGGGCGATGAGCAAGCCAGTTTTTTCAGTGGTGCTTACGCGGGTACGAGTGATCTACAGTGGCTCATCGTTCCCCCAGAGATCGTCACGATCAGAGCGTCCTGTTTTGAGAACAGCAGATCTCTTATCGGTGTTTCCTTTGAGGATAATTCCCAACTTGAGAGAATCGAGGAAAACGCTTTTTGCGGTTCTGGCGTGCAGTCCATCTTTATCCCCGCAAGCTTGAAGGAACTCAGAAGCAGGTGTTTCGCGCGGTGCTGGTCTCTCACTTCCGTTGTCTTCGAGGGCGGTTCTTGTCTACAAGTTATTGACGAAAGCGCTTTCGAGGGGTGTGTACGCGCACAGATCATCTTTTCAAACGGAATCAGCTGCTTTGCTACGCAGTTTGTGGGGTATCCGAGGATGCTGCAGGAGAACTGAGAACCGCGCAAGCGTATTGGAGTCCTCAAAATATCCCGAAGGTTCTTCCGATGAAGGATCCCCGGAGTGGAAGGGGGGGATCCCCCTCCAACCCCGCAGTTTCTCTCTCCTATTAAGCAACGTTGCAGGACGATACCCTGATCTGAAAAGCTTCCTGCACAGGGCTTTCTGAGAAAACGGCAAACCCAATCTCCCGGGGGCGAGGACCACCCTCGAAGGTAACGGAGGTGAGGTAGGGGCAAAGTGAAAAACATCTACGCTCAAGCACATCAACGCTCCTGGGAAGAACAATGGACTGTAAACCAGAATCAATGAAAGCTTCTGACTCTATCCTCGAGAGTTGAGCATTAGGCTCGAAGGTAACGGTGCCAAGAGATTGGCAACCCGCGAAACAGTCACCCCCGATCACCGTCACACTTGAGGGAATGCAAATGGACGATAGGCTGGACCGAAGGAAGGCGCATGCCCCTATCCTCGAGAGTCGTGAATCAGACTCGAAGGTAATGCTTCCGAGAGAGCGGCAATCTGCAAAGCTCCACTCCCCAAGCTCCTCTACACTCGAGGGGACGGTCATAAATTCTATTCCAGAGTTCGCCAAGGCATGATCTCCGATGACCCGAAGTTGAGAAGGAAACTCGAAAATAACGCTGCTAAGCGAACGGTAATTTGCGAAACACTTTGCGGCGAGTACTTTTACCCTCGAGGGGATAACAATGGACTGCAAGTTTGGCATCTCGAAAGCAACTGTGAAAACGCCCGCCTCTATGCTCGTTAAATGAGAACCAGGATCGAAGGTAACCGTGAGAAGAGAAGTGCACTCCGTGAAACAAGCCCCTCCAAGCCTCTCCACACTTGAGGGAATACAAATGGACGGTAGGTTGGAGTGGGCGAAAACCCTCTCTCCAAATTCTTGCAGTTGGGAACCAGACTCAAAGGTAACGGAGGCAAGGGATTGGCACTCTTCAAAACAAGACTTTCCCAGCGCCACTACGTGGGCGGGAATCATGATGGATCGAAAGCCAGAACGAGCGAACATACCATCTCCCATCGTGAGTAAATGGACGCTTTGCCCAAAAGTAATA
>JAISAP010000028.1 GCA_031266655.1 Holosporales bacterium
TTCATCTCCCTTTGCGACAATGTTCGGTTACGGCATATCGTTTGGTGCTTGCCCTCTCCGCTGTTGAGCTTGCTAGCGCTGAAGTGGCGAAAGAAGTTCGCGACCGTTTCTGTCCTGATTCTCGGCGTTGTAGCGGTGCTGGTTACAATTCAGCGGGAGTACCATAGTGCTCAGATTGATCGCGAGATCCTAGGTCCCGATTTTTGTAAGCCGCTGCCTATTACCTTTAAGAAAAAGCCTAATGTTTATCTCTTTTTTCTGGAGTCTTACACGGATAACAAGAGCTTGGAGGAGATTTATCACACCTCCTCAGAAGAGCTTATGCAGTGCCTCGATAAACAGGGGTTCACGGTGCTGGAGAGTTGCTTTGCTAATTATTACTATACAACATTGAGTATTACGTCCGTTTTTCTAATGAAGCACCATTATTATTTTCCAGCGGTGGGAAATATGGATGTTACTCGAGGGATGCGCGAGGTGTTAGACGGGGAGAATCCCGTCGTTCAGACCTTCAAGGCCAATGGGTATCAGTTTAATGTGATGGATTGCGGCGCTGGCACCGTTCTAAAGGAAGGTCCGAGTACGGACGCGTATTTCTGCGTATATCCTGTGCGGCGATTTAAGGACATACTCCCGTATCATCGATTTACGGAGGTTTCCCTCAACCTTGGACTGATTGCGAAAGAAGAGAGGGGTATGTCTGCTGGATTTATGACGATAGACGGGGAGTTTCTTCTTTCTCGGCTCCGTCAGCAGCGAGAAGAGAAAGTCCCCCAGTTCTACTGCATCTACGCAGGAGCCATGCACTCGTTTGGCTCTTTTCCCGAGGATCGAGAATGCTTGGATCAATTTGCAAAGGAGACTTACCCAAGAGCGCGTCGGGAAGCGGATCGAGAGCTTATCAGAGCACTGGAGATGATTCACGAGCATGATCCGGAGGCGCTGGTGATTCTCATCGGAGATCATGCGCCCCACCGTTACAACGTACTCGATTATGGCTGGGCAGGGGATGTCAATGCGCGGATTCGCTCCTGGGGGATTGAGCCGAGTTTAGCGGGAAGGGACAACGTGGCGGTATTGTGCGCCATCAAATGGGGATTTTCTCCTCGGTACTTCACCAAGGAAACGGTTGTGAGTCATGTGAACCTTATTCGTTTACTCTTCGCAGAACTCGCTGAGAATCCTTCCATCCTCGAGAACTGTGTCCAGAATATCTCTTTAGTCCCTGCTAACATCTTCGGCCCTGATAAGCTCTACCTTGTAGCCGAAGAGAACAAGCTTGCTTCCGAGTGGAAGAAATTTACTCCACCTCCACCAAAGGAATCCTAAGCCAAGACGGTCACTCGTCCAGGACAATAAGGGTCGGAACTGGCGCTCTGTGCTGCAGCTCAGCAGGTTGCACACTTGTGGGATGTGCCGGATGATTCCTCAATTGACAGTCCACACAAGAGGGCTGTCCTCACCACCGGAGGAGTTGGCTTTTAGAAATTACTTGGAATAAGAACCGGAGCAGATGACGTACTGTTTGTCCTCGGTCAGCTTGCAGACGCCGACTTTCTTTTCCACTTCTTTGGTAACGGGATTGGGCCACAGGAAAGGCACTTCGGACTCGCCGGAGAGAATCGCTATATCCAAATAGGCCTTTACAAACAGCTTTCCCGTTGGATCGGTCAGATCGTAGAGGTTTTTGTTGACCAGCTCTGGATTGGCGCCATGCGCCACCATGAGCCCGCGAGGTTCTTTCTTGTAGGCAAAGACGTAAAGGGCGCCCCGGACCCAACGCTCTTTGTGAGCGTTGATTTCTTCGATGAGTTTCTCTGGGCCCGCTTCTTTGCAGTAGCGCACAGCCTCCTCGACGATATCTCTCGCCTCCTGCACGCCAGGACGATCATCCGCAACACGGAAATAGAGGCCAACTCCCGCAGCAATCGCAATGCATAAAATGACTCCACTGAGTACTGTCGTTCCCTTGCTCATGAATACCTCTTCGTTCCTCTACAGGGAAAAACGCAAGACGCGTACTCTTCCCGATAAATCCCGATAGCTTTCACGATAGGAAAGGGACCTTAAGATTTCCCTAACAGCGCTCTGTTGACCCGCACCAATTTCCAGGAAAACCTGCCCTCCTGGGGATAAGAGAGCCTGGATGTGCGGAGCAAGCGCTCGGTAGCACTCTAGCCCATCGTCTCCTCCCAGCAGGGCCAGGAGGGGATCGCACCGAACCGATGGAGAAAGCATGGGGATCTCCTTGCGAGCAATATAGGGGGGATTTGCGATAATAACAGGCCACTTTTGCTGGCCATTCAGAGCTGCTCCCCAATGGCTGCAGACGAAACGCGCGCGTGAAGCCACTCCGAGCCGCACAGCATTTTTATGCGCTATACGCAGAGCCGCGGGACTGCAATCCACTCCTAGACCGCGCATGTGTGGTCGTTGCAGCAGAAGCGTCTCCAACAGGCACCCACTTCCGGTCCCAAAATCGAGAAGAGATCCGGAGAAATCCTCTGGAATAACGCGCAGAGCCGCTTCAATAAGGGTTTCTGAGTCTGGACGTGGGTCCAGCACATAACGGTTGACGCAAAATAAGTATTCCCAAAAAGGCTTCTGACCAACGAGCTTCGAAACAGGGACTCCTTTTTGATGGCGAGTGACCAGAAAACGCACGCGTGCGGCTTGCTTGGGGGAGACAGGGGCCTCCTGGAAGCGGTCGGTCCCCAGCACAAAAGACACAAGCACTCGAGCAGCAGTAGAGGCCGATTCTATACACGATTTTTTTAAGGCGGTAACACTCTCGGAAAAGAGGTCTTCACCCCTCTGTTTCCCCATGAGACATCCCTTTTTTGTGGGCTAGCGGATGGTACTTAAGCACCGTTTGCGCCAACCGTTCAGGTCTAATATGCGTATAAATCTCTGTCGTAGAAATATCTTGATGGCCCAGCATCTTCTTGAGGCTGATCAAGTCGACACCACGCTCCAGAAGGTGCGTCGCGAAGGCATGACGCAGCACGTGCGGAGATAAGCAGGTGGGATCCAGCCCCGCCTCTTCTGCTGTTTTGCGTAAAATCTGGAAAATACGCTGACGCGTTAAGTACTTTCTCTTGCCTGGAGAAGGAAAAATCCACACACCTTTGACACAAGACTTCCACTCCTCAAAAAGCTGCAAGGATTGAGAACAGAGCGGAACACGCCGCTCTCTCCCCCCTTTTCCCAAAATGCGCAAAAACGTCCCGTTCGCCTCTATATGCCCCCATTGCAAGCGCACCAGCTCACTGACGCGCAACCCACTGCCGTAGAGGAGCGAAAACATCAAGAGCGTACGTACCCGTTCCGTTTGAGGGAGGAGCTGCACCGACGCGAAGAGGCGCTGCAGATCCTTCTCCGAGATAATGCGCGGAAGCCGCTTGCCCTTCTTGGGGATTTCCAGAGACGCCGTAGGGTCTGTCGTTAACACCCCTTCTCGGACCAGGAAGGCGCTGTACTGCTTGAGAGCGGAGATGCGACGACGGGTGGTCGCAGGAACTCTTTGCAAGCGCCTTAGATGCGCGCAATACGCACGCAGATTCTCCTCGGTAAGAGCCTGCGCGATCTCGCCTGTGTCAGAAACGGAGCAGAAGCACAAGAAATCCACTAAATCCGAGCGGTAGGCCGTTTGCGTGTTGCTGGCTGCATTGCGTTCGACAGCAAGCATCTCTAGGAAGGGCTCCAGGATGTGCAGAAAAACTAGAGAGTTTTTTGCTCCCTTCGCTACGTTGGAAGCACTATTCTTGTAGGAATCGTTCATGGGGGAGAACTACGCGCACCTCTCCTGTTGGGGCCGGAATGCCGATGAAAAAAGCCACTCCTCCGCCCACCAGAACGAACAGTGCAACTGTAGAAGATAAAAAGAGAAAAACCCGCACCTTTACCTCCTGTCTGTTTCTTTATAACCTCCGGGAGGGAAGAGCGAAAGCTCTTGTGGCGGAGTTTGGTGTGCGGTCCTGGATGGCGCCCTGTCGTGAGGGGAAAGAAGCGACGTGAGTGTATTGCATGTCGCTTTTCTGGTATTGATTTTCGTTTTACTAGGGGTCGCCGGTTTTTTTTCTGCTTCAGAGACAGTTATTACAAGCGTATCGCGTGCGCAGTTGCATCGCCATCGCCGAAACGTCCGCGCCCAAGCGGTGCAGGTACTGCAGGAGCGTCTTGGGCTCACGTTGAGCTCTATTCTCGTTGCCAACCAGCTCATCAATCAAGGCGTTACCGCTGCGGCAACCTGGTTGGCCATCGAATTCTTAGGGGAGGCCTTTCTCCCTGTCACCGCCTTTCTCTTCGGTCTTTTTGTCATCGTGTACGTGGAAATTCTGCCCAAACTGGCCGTTATCCAAGATCCCGTACGCTACGCCTTGTCGTTGTCCTCCTTCCTAACCTACTGCTGCAAAGGACTGCGTCCTGTTACACGCGCGCTCGAAACGGTCGCTCTGTTCAGCCTACGCCTGGTAGGCATGAAGGCCCAATCCTCTGGAAATATGCACCCCGCCGAGGAAGAGTTGCGGGGCGCGATCGACTTGCACGCAACGGGGGGAACGGAGGAGGAGCAGGAGCGCCTCATGCTGAAAAGCGTGTTGGATCTTGCGGATGTTTCCGTGGAGCAAGTGATGGTCCATCGGAAGAAGCTCGAGATGGTGGAAGTTAGCTCCGATCTGGAAGAGGTGGTCGCCAAAATTCTCGATTGTCCTTATAGCCGAGTGCCTCTTTGGAAAGGAAGCCGGGAAAATATCGTGGGCGTTCTGCATGTCAAGACGCTTTTTCGTGCCTTAAGAAAGGCAGCGTCGCACGCGGTAGATCCGGTGGCGCTGGCCGCTCCCCCCTGGTTTGTCCCCGAGTCCACCACCTTATTGGACCAATTGCAGGCGTTTCGTACCCGCCACGAGCATTTTGCGCTGGTTGTGGACGAATACGGAACTCTCATGGGAGCCGTAACCCTTGAGGATGTTTTAGAAGAGATCGTAGGGGAGATTGCCGATGAACATGACGCCTCTGTTACCGACCCTCCTGCGCGGTCCGATCGATGGGTGGTCGTGGAAGGAGAAATTCTGATCAGAGATCTCAACCGAAAGTTCAACTGGGAGCTGCCAGGGGAGGAGGCCTCCACGATTGCAGGCCTTGTGATGCATGAAGCGCGGCGCATTCCGGAAGTAGGGCAGGTCTGCATCTTGCCGGGATACGTCGTTGAGGTGCTTAAGCGCCAGCACAACCGCTTGAGTCTTCTGCGTATTGCCCCTCAGAAGGAAGGACCACAAGAGGAGTATTCCTCGCCTTAATCTGCGTTGCTTGAGCGCTGGCTGTTGCGAGGTTAGAGAATGGAGGAGACTATGTACGACCCGAAGAATCCCTTTGCTAAGATCCTTGCGGGAGACCTTCCCGCGGATCGTGTGTACGAGGATGAGCACGTGCTCGCCTTCAAAGATATTCATCCAGCGGCGCCCGTCCATGTGTTGGTCATTACTAAAAAGCCTTACACCTCGTTTGAGGACTTTCTGACACGTGCATCAGAGCAGGAGGTTGCTGCTTTCTGGAAAGGAGTTCACAAAACGGTACAGCTCCTGGAGGTTGCTGAGCAGGGGTATCGCCTTGTCACCAACATCGGTCCTGATGGAGGACAAGAGGTCCCGCACCTCCATGTCCATATTCTGGGCGGCAAGCTTCTTGGTCCAAAAATATGCGTCCTATAAGGCTTTCAACTAAGCTCTTCCCTGATCCTAAAGGGTCATGTGGAGAACTTCGTCACTGGCTTTGTGCGCCTTCGCAAGCACCGTAACTACCTTCTGTAGCTCGATCTCAGCTTGCGTCACGTCCGCCACGAGCGTCAGTTTGTTCGCCTTTGGATCGGTTGCCGCTTGCATAAGCGAACTTTCCGCCTGCCCTATCTGCTCTTTGGGAGAAGTCCACAATGTCTCTTTCAAAAACTCTAAGGGCGAAGCATTAATGACTTTTTTCTCAGAGGTTTTACCGATTTTGCCCACGGCGATTGAGGGCATAGAGGGTCGAATGTGCATGATATTTTCTCCTTATTCTCAGTCTTTTATGAGTTCAACGACTTTCTTCTCCAGGTCCGCGATGGTCTCGTAACCCCTCAAACAAGCAGAGAAAGACTGGTCTGCCTGACGCAGATCCGCCATTTCTGCCAAGGAGTTGACGTTCGACAGTTTCACAAATCCTTGCTCGTCCGCGGCAGGATTCATGGGGCTGTGCTCTCGGGGGAAATCCGAAGGATCCTGAATGATTCTCGCAACGCGCACCTTCCCCGTAGCCTTATCGTAAACAAACACCACCATCCGACGTCGATAGGGATCCGAATAAGGATCCGCAGCGGTTGTATGAATATTGGCAAGATTCTCGGAAATAGTTTGCAGCCGCACCGTTTGCGCATCCATCCCTGAGACAGCTGCTTCCTTAGCACGTGAGAGCGCATCGTCCGCATGAAAATGTGGAGGGTGGGAGGCAAACCTCGACACAAAAGAGGAAGGCTTCGACGCGAGAGAGAGGCGATTGGATGCAGGAAAAGAGGGTGCAATCATGCAGAGCCCTCCAGAATAATTTTATGGAAATTCACGAATTTCTTGAAGGAATTCAGCATCAGCGTACTTTCTGCGTAGGTCTCTTGGAGTTTCACCATCTGCTCGTTCAGACTGACATGCCCATCAGGACGGGTCGACTCAATGTCGTGAATGCGCTGAAAGGCATCTCCAATAGAAGCATTCCTCCGGTGCTCTCCGTGCGTTATCGCCAACGCGACCCTGCCTTTCCCCCGAACGGACATGGGAGCTAAGTCCATCACGCAATAGTTGGGTGTATTAAGGTTAGCAAGATTTTCGCTAATCACTGCGGCTCGAGCGTTGTCGTACTCCACCCGCTTTAAGAGGGTTTGAAACATCGGAGTGTTCAGGACGCTGCTCACGTTTATCTCTCCTTATTACAGTTAATTAACGTTTTATTTATGGTAACTGTTCACAGAGGAGACGTAATGCAGTATCCTTAACAAAGAGTTAAGGGAAGTTCTTATGCTGTATCTTTCCAGAAAAGTCGGCCAATCTATTGTCATCAACGAGGAGATCGAGATCATTGTCTCCGAGATTCGTGGAGGACGCGCTAAAATAGGGATCCAGTCGCCTGAGAGCTATGTCATCTGGCGAAAGGAGATATTGGACTCTAAAAACCAAAACGGGACGCGGGGACCGTCCACACTGCACGATCACAGCATCTGTGCTCGGAAGGGTACCACGTCTCTGCACCTGGCGGAGGACGCGTAGGCTATCTTACGGCTCATAGAGATTGCGGAAGCGATATCTTGTCTAGGTAATCCTCTTAGTAGGCTCTAGACTGGTTCATTTACGTTAGTCGGAGTAAAACATATTGATATTCAGTTGGTTAGGGTCTTATGAGAAACACGGAATTTTGGCGTGTTTCTGTGGGAGCATGTCGGCAAGTTCTGCGAGGTAATTGTCCGCAGTAAGGTGGGACACGATC
>JAISAP010000073.1 GCA_031266655.1 Holosporales bacterium
ACACTAACGCTAGGTCCGCAGTAACCGCAGCTAAACGCTGCAAGGCCCTTGCGAACTCTGCCTGTTTCAAAAGTCACAAAGACAATGATGCTACTACACACACCTTACGCATAACCTGCCATTACAAAACTCTGTATCGAGGTTTGTAGCCGCGCCCCGTAAGGGGCGCAGGACCCTCATGCCACTCTTTCCGTTCAATACAGTCATGAGGGCGACGATACTACTGCACCAACGTTACGCAAAAACTTCAGCCACAGAGATCTGTATTAGGCGTGTAGAAAATCACACCCCATAGGAGCAAGGTCCTCATGCCGTCTTCTCGTTGCATGTGGTTATGAGGGCGACGACAACCCTACACCAGCGTTACGCAAAAACCTTTGAAATAGATTCCTGCATTAAACGCACAGAGAGAAGCGACACCACACTGCACGCAGACCATTCGACACCAGAGAAGCGCAAGGTTGTGTTAAAAGGTCACAGCCCTTTTCCCTCGTAGGGCAGCAAAGCCAAGAACCGGGCACGTTTGACGGCCAAGGCGAGTTCTCGTTGTTTTTTAGCGGAAACGAATGTTACACGCGCAGGCGTAATCTTTCCCTGTTCAGAGACAAAACGCCGCAACAGCTTCACATCCTTGTAGTCAATCTGCGGAGCTTCCTTCCCGGAAAACGGGCATTTCCGGTTCCTCTGCGTGAGGTTAGAAGACCCAGCAGGCTTTTTCTCACGCTCTCTACCCACGCGCCCTCTCTCCGGGGAATCTCTCGTCTCCCCCCTCCTCCGCTTCATCCCTCTCTCGCGTGCGCCCAATCAAAGGACAAGGACCCTCGTCAAATTCCTTCACCGAAACGCTCATAAACCGCAAGATCTCTTCACTCAGGCGCATCCTCCGCTCCATTTCCTTCAGAGCCTCATGGGAAGCCTCTACATGGAGCATACAATAATGCCCTTTCCGGTTATTCCGGATCTTGTAGGCCAGATTTCGCACTCCACAGTATTCCTGGCGCACAACCGTACCCCCAAGATCCGAAACGATGCCGGTAAAACCGCCCATCAGGTCTTCCACCTGAGGTTGAGACAGATCCTGCCTCGCAATGAACACATTTTCGTACCGCCGCATCTTCCCGTTTTCTTTTCAGCCTCCAAGCTGCCCGGCGCCTTCACCAGACGCCCTTTCTATAACAGTCCTGTCCGAAAAAGACAATCCCGGGAAAAGCCCACGGCCCTTTGCGACTTACAAAAGCTTTTTCTCCCTTGTTTCCAGAGAAATTTTCTCTTACTCTCGCACCGCGCAGGGCGCTTAGCTCAGTCGGTAGAGCATCTGACTTTTAATCAGAGGGTCGCAGGTTCGATCCCTGCAGCGCCCACCATTCCGGGAGTCGCAGGGGTGTTCGAGAGAGAGAGGAAAGAGAGGAACCCAGTGAGCACACATGTACCTTATCAGGCCACATTGGTCCCCATGGTTGTGGAACAGACCAATCGCGGTGAACGTTCTTACGATATTTACTCGCGGCTCCTTAAAGAGCGCATTGTCTTTGTGACAGGGGAGATTGAGGACGCCATGGCGTCTCTCATTTGCGCTCAGCTCCTGTTTTTAGAGGCGGAGAACCCCAAAAAGGACATCTTCTTATATATCAATTCTCCGGGAGGGGTCGTCACTGCCGGGCTTTCCATTTACGACACCATGAACTACATCCAGCCAGATGTGGCGACATTGTGCTTGGGACAAGCTGCCTCCATGGCCTCCCTCCTTCTGACGGCGGGCGCCAAGGGGAAGCGGAGCTGTCTCCCCAATGCGCGTCTGCTGCTGCATCAGCCGTCTGGAGGCGTACGAGGCCAGGCCACGGACATCGAGATCCACGCCAAGGAAATCCTGAAATTACGGGCGCGTCTCAACGAGATTTACGTCAAACACACGGGACAACCCTTGAAACGCGTGGAAGAGGCGCTTGAGCGCGACAACTTCCTCTCTCCTGAAGAGGCGCTGGCTTTCTCCCTCATCGATAAGATCGTGGACCACCGTCCTCAAGAGGCCAAAGGCAAAGAAGGAGAAGAGCCGCATGAAGGTTAATGGCAACGCGATTCGCCCAGGCATGGTGCTCGAGCATCAGGGGCGTCTGTGGGTCGCCATGAAGACGCAGCATGTGAAGCCGGGAAAGGGGGGGGCGTACATGCAGGTGGAGCTTAAGGATATTCGCAACGGCACCAAGCTGAATGAACGATTTCGGTCTGAGGAGTCCGTTGAGAGAGCGCGACTTGATGAAGATGCGTATCAGCTCCTCTACCAGGAGGGAGACACCTACACGTTCATGCATGTGGAGACGTTTGACCAGATCCAGCTCTCGCGCGAGCCAATCGGGGAGGGGGCCGTCTTCCTGCGGGAAGGAGATGTCGTCAAAGTATCCACGTACGAAGGGGAAATTGTCGGTGTGACCATCCCGGATACGGTGGTCTTGGCCATCGTAGAAGCGGAGCCTGTGACCAAAGGGCAGACCGCAACCGCTTCCTATCGGCCGGCCACACTGGAAAACGGAGTGCGCGTCATGGTTCCGCCCCACATCGAAGTGGGGACGCGTATCGTTGTGAACACTGCAGACTCCACGTATGTCGAACGCGCGAAGGACTAAGCGTGCGGAGTGCCCAGCTCGCCCCTCTGTCCCCGGTCTTGACCGTCCTGACACGCGCCATTTTGAAAGCAGCTCGTGGCCTGGTGCGTGATTTCGGAGAGCTTGAAAACATCGAGGTTTCTCGCAAAGGCCCCCACGATTTTGTGACCACAGCCGATCTCAATGCGGAACACACCCTCATAGAAGAGCTACGTCACGCGCATCCAACTTACGGGTTTCTCACGGAGGAAGCTGGGGATCTTCCTGGGAAAGACGCCTCCTTGCGTTGGGTGATGGACCCCCTAGATGGCACCCACAATTACCTGCATGGGTTCCCCTACTGGGCTCTCTCTGTTGCGCTGGAAAAGGAGGGGAAAGTCATCGCAGGAGCCGTGTACGACCCCTTACGCAACGAGCTTTTCTCGGCAGAGCTCGGAGGAGGCGCTTACCTGAACAACCAGCGCCTCCGCCTTCGTGAGCGCAAAGATTTGTCCCAGGCGCTGGTCGCCTTTTCGCGGATGCCCTTTGCGAAAATCGCCTGGCTGGCGGAGCACACCATGGGAATCCGCAAGCCCGGAGCGGTTGCTCTAAACTTGGCCTACCTCGCAGCGGGACGATTCGACGCCTGCCTCTCTGGTCCGCAATGTCCTTGGGATATCGCGGCTGGTGCCTTGCTCGTCCAAGAAGCGGGCGGTGTGATCACAGATGCCGCGGGGAAGAAGGACCTTACGTCCTCTCTCATCGCTGCCAACCCAACGCTTCACGAGCAACTGCTTCAGGCGGGCATGTTTATCTAGTCTAAAGGGTCTCATCACGATCCGCCGTTTTCTGAGGAAGTAAAAGTGGCGTTGACATTACGATGGTTCGCGTATTTCATTCTGTATATTGTTATCTAAAAGGTGCGTCGATCATGAAAAAGGTGATGATACTCGTTCTGCTTGGGTGCATGAGCTGCTCCTTGCTCTTCCCGGAGTCGGGATGGGCTATGTTGCACGAAGAATTTAGCCGCAGAGAGGATGCCGCTCTAAGAAAGGTGGTTGGAAAGGTCGGCACGAGCAACTGGGAAGAGGTGGCTGATGAGCTAGGATGGAGGAAAACCGCTCGCCAATGTAGAAGGCGGTGGGACGTGCTTGCGTCTAGGAAAGAACATACTGTGCGTGCACCGCAAATCAAATTTGCTCCTGAAGAGGATGCGCGTTTGGGCATTATCGTTGGGTGGATAGGAACAGGTAACTGGCAACTCGTAGCCATGGTGTTCAATGGGCCATCCGATGAGTTGCGCTCTGAGCTGCCTGACGGGTTGCTGCAAGATCTTGCGTCGCTTCCTGTACCGTCCCAACATAGGAATACTCGTCAATGCAGAGAGCGGTGGAAGAACTATCTTAACCATCAATTAGATACCAAGCCTTTTACTCAAGAAGAGGATGCCTTTATTTGTCGGCAGGTCAGGGAGATAGGAACAAAATGGGGAGTAATTGCGGACCTCACGGGCAGAGGGCGTAACGCTGTACACAACAGGTGGGAGCAACTCTTGCGAAGAGGTCCCCCCCCCCCCTCCCCCAATGGTGTTCCAAACTCTGTTCCGTTGAGAACGCAAGCTCGTGGCGGTAGAATGGGTATGCTGGATTTTAGTGTGTCCAGTAGATCTGGTTCTGACGATTCCGATGAGGAAGAAGGTGGTCGTCTTTGGTAGCGTAGGTTCGTTTTAAACTTCGGTTCTTGCGCAGCGTTTTCTCCGCTTATTGTTAGGTTGGGATTTGTGCTCTTTTCGAGTGCTCCAGGAGCTTCAGAGGAAACCTTTATGGAGTCCAGAAGAACTTAGCTCTCGCCCAGTATCTTCTCTTTTACCACTTGACCAGCTTAGGCCATCCTTACTTCCGTTATGATGCTGAAACCCGCACTCTTTCAAGTGCAAAAGGAAGACATCGCCTCTAAACCATGAAACTTCGCACAACGCCTCTTCGTAAAGCTCCAGAAGGCCTCCAGGCTGCTGATAGGGCTCTTGCCTTGTTGCACAAAGACTTCTCATCCAGTTCGAAGACCCCAAAATCTCGAGCATTCTCCTCAAAATTCTGCTGCAATGAGCTCTCGAAAGTGCTTGTCATACCAGTTAATCGTGTTCCACTTTATTGTGATCCATTGCCTTGCAGAACTTGCCGTCATGTCCTCACAGAAACATGCGAGAATTCTGTGCTTCTCATAAACCCCTGATCGACTGAATCTCAATATGTTTTGCCCTGCCTGATATAAGGTCGCTAGGAGAGAGCCTCTGGGAAACAAGCTGACCCAACCTCAAAAGACGCACCTCCCCGCCTCCAGTAGAAAGGGTGGGTACCGAAGGGTTGAAAAGATCCCTAGTGGAGCAATCCCTCTCTGCGTGCGACCACGATGAAGGTTTTTGCAAGAATATAAAGGTCAAACGTCAGGGATCTTCGGAGCAGGTACTCCTTATCAAAACGAACCTTCTCTTGCACGGAAAGGATATCTCGACCGTTAATTTGTGCCCAGCCGGTGATTCCCGGGGTGAGGACAGGAATGCCTTCCTGCTCGCGAAGAGCCACCAGGTCTTCTTGGCTGGCCAGGACCGGACGCGGGCCGACGAGGCTCATATCTCCTTTTAGGACGCTCCAGAGTTGGGGGAGTTCATCGATGCTTGTGTGACGCAGGAAACTCCCGATCGGCGTGAGGTAGAGATCAGGATTGACCATGAGGTGAGAAGCCATAGGTGGGGTGTTGCGAGACATAGAGCGGAGTTTCGGCATGAAGAACAACGTATTATTGCGGCCAACCCTCTGGGACCAATAAAGAGGAGACTCCCCCGTGGTGCCCCAGATCAGCAGCGCGAAAAATAGCAGCCAAGGAAGGACCAGCGCCAACCCCAAGCCCGCGAAAACGACATCAAGCAGTCTCTTTCCTGCAGAAATATTGCCACCTACCTATCTAAATCGGGGGGAGGGTTCTAAAGTTTCTGAAACACAAATTCGTTGCACCTAAGTTTTCCAGCACAAGTTGTAAGATACTCCAATTGAAACCCCCTCTCCTGGAAGAAGTTGAAGACCAAATCCGGCTTGGCCACTTCGAAAGGGTAGCCTCCAACCCAATCAACGACATCTCGGAAAGGAGACATGCCGCGGTCTTCCCTGTACTTCTTCCAACGCTTGAGTGGTGAGCCGTGACGGACGAAATCTACTAAAAATACGAACATCCAGGTTCTAATAAACGCGAGCGTCAATAGAGCAAGACGCCCTGTGGGACCGGATCCGTTGTAAGTTTTCTTAACCCAGTGCCAGAAACGCGACATGCGCCCCTGGTCATTGTAGATGGATAGGAAAAGTCTTCCCTTGGATTTCACAAGGGGAACAACGTTCTCAAACGCTTGCTTCATATCTCCCGTGTGGTGCAAGACTCCCCAGGAGTAGACCACATCGAAGGTTCCAAGCCGTTGCAGCATTTCCTGATCCAAAACAGACCCCTGAAAGATCGTCCAGGGTTGGGAACCGCCTTCTCCTCCAGTTTTCCCCCATAGCTTCTCCATCTCCTGCGTGCAAGATACACTCTCTGCATCGTAGTCAAAGGAGACGACTTCTGCGCCCAAGCGGTGCGCCGCTAAGCTGAACAATCCGCTTCCGCTTCCAATATCCAGAAAGCGCTTTCCGTGAAGGTCTGGCACCTTGAGCGTTTCCAACAAGCTCTGCTCCGCTATCTTGATGCGCTCCTCATCAACGCAGGCAAGGTATTTCTTCCAATTCTTCCCAAAAGAAAACCGGTCTTGGGCCATCCCTTCTCCTTTACTTCACCTTTCCGTGGCAGTGTTTGTACTTTTTCCCGCTCCCGCAGGGGCAAGGAGCATTGCGTGTGGGGGAAAGCACGCCCTCTTTGGGGAGCATTCTCGTTGTCTCAGGAGGCAGCTCTTCCTCCGGAGCGACCACCGCATGCGGCAAAAGGGTTTCGTCCAGGTCCTCCGCGGTGAGTGCGGACTCAATTTCGAACCGGCTGAGGACATGAACGGCCTCTTCTCTCAGCAAGTTCATCATGTTCTCAAAAAGCGCAAACGCCTCGTTTTTATACTCATTAAGCGGATCTTTTTGGGCGTAGGCGCGCAGGTTAATCCCCTTGCGCAAACGGTCCAGAATCAGGAGATGATCTTTCCAGTGTTGATCCATCAGGCGCAGCAATAAGGTGCGCTCCATATGGCGCATCATCTCGCTACCGTAAAGAGTTTCCTTTTTCTCCATCCTGTCATTGAGCGCCCCTAGGATGCGCTCTCGCAACAAAGGCTCTGAGCAGCCTTCTTCGTGCACCCAAGTCTCCAGGGGAAGATCGAGAGCAAACAGGTGCTGGCAATCAGCATGGAGCTTTTCTACATCCCATTCTCCAACCGCCGTAGTCCCGGAAAGCGCCTCTTGCGTCACACGTGTTACAGCTTCCGCACGCATGTCCTCAAATTCCTCTTTCAGGTCAATCTCCGGATGCATCAATTCGTGCCGCTGCGTGTAGACGACCTTGCGCTGATCATTCATCACGTCATCGTACCGGAGGAGGTGTTTTCGGATATCGTAGTTACGCGCCTCCACGCGACTCTGCGCCTTTTCGATGGCTTTGTTGACCCAAGGATGTACGATCGCTTCTCCTTCTTGCAACCCCAGTTTTTGGAGCATTTTGTCCAAGCGATCGGACCCAAAAATCCGCATCAAATCGTCTTCCAACGAAAGGAAAAACTTCGAAGCGCCCGCGTCTCCTTGTCGTCCCGAACGGCCTCGCAGCTGGTTGTCAATGCGCCGGCTCTCGTGGCGTTCCGTTCCGACAACGTATAGACCCCCCGCTGCACGCGTGGCTTCTTCGTCTTTTCGGAGCTGCTCCACCACCTCCGCCTCCTTTTGTGCACGAAGCTCAAGATCCTCCACTCCCATCAGTGCTTTTGCAAGACGCGTCTCCAGGTTTCCACCGAGCTTGATGTCCGTTCCGCGTCCCGCCATGTTGGTCGCAATCGTCACCGCTCCCGGACTTCCCGCTTCTGCAATGATTTGCGCTTCAATATCGTGGTAGCGCGCGTTGAGCACTTGGTGCGAAATTTTCTCCTTCTTGAGGTACCCAGAAAGCTGCTCGGATTTCTCGATACTTACCGTTCCAACGAGGACAGGCTGCTGACGCAGTTGACACTCCCGAATGAGGGTCACAATGGCTGCATTTTTCTCAACCTCTGTGCGGTAGACCTCATCGTCATGATCTTGTCGATTAACGGCCACATTGGTGGGAATCACAATGGTGTCGAGCTTGTAGATATCCATCAACTCGGCCGCCTCTGTAGCAGCGGTTCCTGTCATGCCAGCAAGCTTCGGATACATACGGAAAAAGTTTTGGAAGGTAATCGTCGCAAGCGTCTGGTTTTCCATCTGCACTTTTACGCCCTCTTTGGCCTCTAATGCCTGGTGCAGTCCCTCGGAGAAGCGCCGCCCCTCCATCATGCGTCCCGTGAATTCATCAATGAGGATCAGCTCTCCGTCCTTGACGATATAGTCCACATCCAGCTTAAAGAGTTGATGCGCCTTGAGCGCCTGGTTGACGTGGTGGACCAGACCGATGTTGTGAACATCGTAGAGAGACCCCTGCTTGAGCAAATCAGAGGTCTTTAACAGCTGCTCGATCCGCTCATTTCCCGCCTCCGTTAGAGTCACTTGGCGGTGCTTCTCATCCTTCTCGTAGCACTCCGGATCGAGTTTGGGGATCACTTCGTTGACGCGCAGATACAGTTCAGTAGAGTCCTCCGCCGGTCCCGAGATGATCAACGGAGTGCGTGCTTCATCGATCAGAATACTGTCAACCTCGTCCACGATGGCGTAGTTAAAGGGGCGCTGCACCAGCTCTTCCCCGTAGAATTTCATGTTATCGCGCAGATAGTCGAACCCAAACTCGTTGTTCGTGCCATAGGTGATATCGGATGCGTACGCTTCTTGCCGTTGCGTATCGGTAAGCCCGTGAACGATGATGCCGACAGACATCCCGAGAAATTCGTAGATTTTCCCCATCCATTGGGCATCGCGATGGGCAAGATAGTCATTCACGGTGACAACATGGACTCCCTTTTCTGTCAGAGCGTTAAGATAAACCGGAAGCGTTGCCACCAACGTTTTTCCCTCGCCGGTCTTCATTTCGGCAATCTTGCCTTGGTGAAGAACCATGCCACCAATAAGCTGCACGTCAAAGGGACGCATACCCAGCGCCCTCTGGGACGCTTCGCGCACGACAGCGAAAGCTTCTGGGAGCAGAAAGTCGAGGGATTCTCCCTGGGCAAGGCGCTCCCGAAACTCTGCCGTTTTTCCGCACAAATCTGCGTCGGAAAGTGCTTGCATAGAGGGTTCCAACGCGTTGATCTGCTCAACCTGCTTCCGGAATCCCTTCACGATCCGGTCGTTTCTTGAGCCAAACATCCGCTGGATTGCCTGCAAAAACATGCCTCTCCTACCGTTTCTCCTTGAAAAGTCAGGAAGAAACCGCTAACTCCTCGCCGTGAGAGGAGCACTTTATCACAGAAAATCTTAAAGAGGGATAACGCAGGAGCGGGCTGGTTCCTCCAAAGAACCGGGAAAGCGCGCCTACCTGTCTAAACCGCAGGCCTGGTGCAGAACACGCGCTCCATGTACGGCCTCCGCTGCGGGGACCAGGAAGGAGGCTTCTTCCGAAGGGATGGCAGCATCTTGGACCAAAATTTTAGCCTTCCGCAGGCATTCCTTGAAGCGTTCCCTGTGGGCTATGCTCTCCTTCCCCACGATGGTCAGGCGGGCATAAGCGCGATCCATGGGGACCACGTTCCAGCTAAGAACCTCCTTTGCAGAAGCGCAAAAGTCGCGCACCTCCTGGAGATCTCCTCTGTTAAAAAGCAGTAAAGCGGTCGTGGATTGTTTTTTCAAAACGTCAAAAGGCACATACGTCTTGCTCAGGGCATTCTGCAACAGCGTCCAAGAAGACTCGGAGAAGGCGATTTCTATTGCCACCAAATGTAGGGCACAAGCCACTCCACAGAACTCTGGTCGATCTTTGGAAAGGGTAGTGACTTGCGTGCCAAGACTGGAGGAGAAGCTGGAGCGCACATGGATGGAGACCTTGTGGCGTATCGCATACACAACGGAACGCGCTTGTAAAACCTTGGAACCATGGACAGCAAGGGCCAGCATATCGTGCCCATCGATTGTCGACAGGCAGCGTGCTGCGGGGACAATGTTGGGGTCTGCTGTGTAGATGCCCTCCACATCCTTGTAGGTTTCGCACGATGTGTGCAGCACGGAGGCGACGACAACAGCGGTCAGGTCCGATCCTCCGCGACCCAAGGTTGTCAGCTGCCCAGAGGAGGTGACCCCCTGAAAACCGGAGATAACAGGGACGATTCCCTCTTGGAGGGTGCTCTCTAAGGTCGGGAAATTCTGTCCTAAAATCTCTGCACAAGAGAACCGATCGTCCGTGAGGAGGGGCATTTGCCAAGAGAGAAACGAGCGCGCACGAATACCTCTTTGCGCTAGGGCGAGAGCCATGAGACCCGCGCTCATCTGCTCTCCCGAAGAAACCACCACATCGTATTCCGGATGTCCTTCTTCTCCAGAAAATTGACGGGCCAATCCAATGAGTTCGTTGGTGACGCCCGCCATGGCAGAAACGACAAGAACGACCTGGTCTCCCTTTTGTAAGCTGGTTTCCACACGTTCTGCGACGAGCGCAATCCGTGCCTCTGTCGCAACAGAGGAGCCGCCAAATTTTTGGACAATCCGCGCCATATCCTTCTCCCGAGGAGAAAACCGTCTTCAGCATGCCGTAGGAACCAAGAACGGGCAAGATGAAGAGCCTTTTCGGAATTTTTTAGAAGCGTAAAATTATAATAACAAAGGCTTCCATGACCTTTTAAGGGGTATTCCGTGTATTTTTAAGAAGATGGAGTAGAATTGGTGGTATTCTCCTCCCTCTTGAAGATTTATGGTGATGGGTTAGCATGAAAGAATGCGGGCGTAGCTCAGGGGTAGAGCACAACCTTGCCAAGGTTGGGGTCGAGGGTTCAAATCCCTTCGCCCGCTCCAGAAAATACACGCGACGCAAAGGGGTCTTCGCTGCACTGTTTGCCCTGCTCCTATCGGGTTGCGCGCAAGACGATCTCGAGGAAAGCAGCGATGTCTTAGAACCCATCAACAGGGTGGTATTCCAGTTCAATCTCTTCTTCGATGACTTCATCCTCGTTCCCTTTTCTTCCCTCTACAGCGCCGTCGTCCCAGATCCCGTCGCCAAAGGAGTCAAGAATCTGCTCAATTTCACGGCCTCACCCATCTCAATGGTGAGCTATCTTATGACAGGGCAAGGAGAGAAGGCGGCCCTCACGCTGATGAGGAGCGTTGTTAACCTGGTGTTTGGCTTCTGCGGTCTTGTCGATGTTGCCACTGAAATGGGTCTGCTGGTGGATCCCAAAACTATCGGTCAAGGCCTAGGGTCTCTGGGCGTAGGAACGGGCCCCTACTTGATGCTGCCCTTCTTGGGGCCAACCAACCCACGAGACTTTGTGGGCGACTTCCTTGAGGCTTTGTACAACCCCGTCGGGATCTGTGTAGCGCCCAACGCGCAAAGGGCCTTCTATCTCTCGCGTCAGGGGACGTACATGATTTCCACGCGCGCAGGAGTGCTCGATGTGGAATCCGATATTCGCGCACAATCCGCCGACTATTATGAAACATTCCGCTGCATGTATTGGCAAAAGGCGGGGAAGACCACCGCGGAGGAGGATACTCCCGTGCCCGTCAGGAAAGACCGCTAGTGCGTGGCAGAAGGCGTGTGATGCTCGCGAATGAAGACTTCAACACGGGGAGCAATGAATTGGCGCCAGCGACTCCCTGAAAAGACACCGTAGTGGCCAACGCCTTCCTGCAAATAGTGTGCTTTCTTCGACTCTGGCAAGCAAGAACAGAGCTTGTGGGCCGCATACGTCTGCCCAGGACCTGAGATATCGTCTTTTTCGCCTTCCAGGGTAAGAAGCGCTGTCCGGCGGATCGCACGCAGGTCCACCTTCTGACCATGGTACGTCATCAGCCCGCGCGGGAGCGTGTAGCGCTGAAAGATGTGATCAATAGTCTCTAAGAAATACAACGCATCCATATCCAGCAAAGAAAAGTACTCATCATAAAAAGTGGTGTGCACTTTTTTCTTCTCTTCTCGACCCGCAACACAATCTTCGAGGTATTGAATGTGCTTCCCCACGTGACTGTGCGGGTTCATGTTCAAGAAGGCCGTTAGTTGCAGGAATCCCGGGTACACGCGGCGCCCCGCTCCTGGATGCCCAAAGGGGACAAAGGAGAGCATGCGCTCAAAGTCGCGCAGAGAGTAGGATTCAGCGAACCGATTCACATCGGTCGGATTGCATCGTGGATCTATGGGGCCTCCCATCGGAATGATGGAGGCGGGACGCACGGGATCGTCTCGCTCTTCCAAAATCGCTGCTAGCGCCATGACTTGCACTGCGGGTTGGCATACGGCCATGACATGCGCTTGCGGACCGATGGCCCGCAGGAAGTCGATCAGATAATCCAGGTAAGCGTCCAGGCCAAAAGGACCTTCCTCTGCAGGCACTTCAGAGACGGAAATCCAGTCCGTAATGTAGACATTGTGATGGACGAGCATTCTCTGAACGGTGTCGCGCAAGAGGGTCGCGAAATGCCCGGAGATGGGAGCGATAATCAGGACACTTGGCTCAGGAGGCAAAGATTCTTGCTCTTTTCTCTGCTTTTGAAAATGGAGAAGGCGGCAAAAGGGTTTTTCTAAGACCACCTCTTCGCGAACGGCGCACAAGGTGCCTTCGACATCAACGGAGGAAATCCTAAAAGGTGGCTTGGTCGTGTAGCGCGTGCAGCGCTCGAACATGTCGCACAATCCTTCGACAAAGCGCCCTCCTTGGGTATCCATGAGAAAATTGAGAGGACCCGCTCGGAGAGCCATCTGCGTTCCCACCGCCGAAAGCCGTGCCGGAATGATCCCGAGTGCCATTGCATCATGCCGATGATAGAGCACGATACCCCCCTTCTTCTTGGCAAAAGAGTAGCAGAGAGATCTTAAGCACGTCTTAATTTAATTGACGATTGTTAAATTAATAGATTGCGCCCAGCATCTTTTTTGTTTATTAACCAGATGAGTCAGGAGGCGGGGGAGGTCTTTGCTCCTGCTGTTGACCGAAACTTGTATTCTTTCGGGAGCGAGAGGGAAGTGTCGCCCCTTAAGCCGTTGGACTTAGCACAACACCTCTTTGCAAAACTCCAAAACCTCAATGGCGTTCAATC
>JAISAP010000075.1 GCA_031266655.1 Holosporales bacterium
TATGACCTCAGGCCCTGTCTCCTCATTTCCATCGCTATGCGTATGATCTCGCTCTCTCTTTTTCCTTCTATACACATACATCTTTCCGGTATTCCCATCTGTTATCAACTTTATTTACCATTTATAAACATATATAGTTCAATCTACTCCCTACGTAAGTTGATTGAGAGAGGAGAAAGATATGTCTTTATTTAGCTCTATGAGAGTGTCTGTTGCGGGGTTCCGAGCGCAGGCGAAGAGGATGGCTGCGATAGGAGATAACGTAAGTAACAGTGACACGATGGGCTATAAGGCGCACTCCATTGCCTTCACTCCCCAAATAAATTGCCGGGGGGGGGGGGGGGCAGCGCCGTTAAGTAAAGAAGCATCCAATAATAATTTTCTATAACCTGGCAATAACAGTCTTTATCTTTCCTTTGACAAGAATAATTTCTCTTCTCCTATTTTGCCCACCGGTTCTTCAGTAGGGAGCGCTAACCCCTCCACCAACTCCAGTCCTTTCTTCACTGCCTTGGCAGGGAATTCTGGCCTCTCCTCTGGCTCTTCCTCTTCCAATGCTGCAGGAAATTCTCATACCTCCTTCAGTTCCAGCACTCTCTACTCCAGCTCTGGCGTCTCTGCGCATACGCTGATGCATTTGCAGGAGCAAGGAGAACTGCAGCGTACCGACCAACCCCTGGACCTCGCCTTAGACGGAGACGGCTTGCTCCTCGTTAAAGACAAAAGCGGGACCCTCGGAGGCGCCAGAACAGGAGCCTTTCACCTCACCAAAGAAGGCCACCTGCAAGATGCCAAAGGTCTCACCCTCCAAGGCTGGCCCTTGTTGCCTGAGGGAGCCGGCTCCACGGCCTCTGCCACAGGGAGCACTGGAACAGGCGCCGGAGTGTCTACTTCAGGGGGAACCGGAGGGACTCCATCTGGTGTTTCTACAGACCCTTCCGGAGCTGGCGCCCTAGGCTCCGGAACTGCAGACGCTGCCGCAGTACACTCTTCTTCCTTTATCGGTCCTCTGGGAGACCTCGAGGACGTCCAACTGATGAGGCCAGAAGTGGTACCCGCCCCTCTCGTAGAAGCTCCTCACCCTTACGGAACAGGACTTGCGATACGGAAGGAAGCCAATGGTCTGTATTCCCTTCATAGCTCTGCAAGCTGGCCACGCGACTCGCTCGAAGAGGTTAATGCTCTGCGCACCTTTGTGGACTCCCTCGGAAACGAACACGCAACGGATATGAGGATAAGGCAGTGCTACGGGTCCATTCTGTTGGAATTCTACGATGTACGGTGCGACTACTCCCCAGAGACTGGTTGGACTAACCAGGATGCATACAGTAACGCCTTGGACGAGGCCACTCAGCAGATAGTGATTCCTTTCCCTGACACTGGAGCCACATTAACGCTCAATCTGAGCGACATTACCATTGCTACGTCTGAACGCTTCTCCCTTACTTCTGGAGATACCCTACCCTGGAAGTTCCCCCAAATGATCGTAGAAGAAGGAACCTACATGATAGAAAGAATACTAGAGTGTGAGCTTGGAGAACGGCTCGGTCGGTCAACGTTGACGGTAGAAAGGAACGAGGATGGTTCTTTTACGGAGCGATTGTCCGGTGGAACCCTCGGTTTTGACATAGAGTTTTGTTTTGATGAAGAGGGTCGAATCTCGGGATATACGTTTCTAAGAAATGCTAGCAGTACCGACGATCCAAGCGTAGGGATTCAGCAGTCCGGATCTTTCGTGAAGGATGTGCATTTTGTGGGCAGTAGCACTGGCACCGACTTTGGTACATACGACTTCGATTTCAGCTCCTTTCAAATCGTCAATAGGACGGGCTCTGATCTTGTCATCAATGGGAACACGATCAAGCCGGAGGCCTCCTCCGGAGAGGCTGAGAGTACTAGCGCCGCTTCTGGAACTTCCCCATTGGAGGCTTTCTCCGCCATGGTTTCTCCTTCCTCCCTCTCCATCGACGAGAACGGCGTATTGAAGCGTCTCAGGAGCGATGGAGACTGGAAGCCGGTTTACCTCCTCGCTTGTGGTCAGTTCGCGGCTACGGATGCCGCGGAGGAGAGGAACGGCGTCTACTATGCCACTCCCGCCTCCGGAGCCCTCAAGATAGGAGCATCGGGAAGAGACGGTATGGGAACGATTACTGCAGGCGCCTTGGAGCGCTCCACCACGGATCTCGCGCACGAGCTCTCCGAAATGATCCGTGCCCAGCACGCCTACGCCGCCAACACCAAAGTCCTCTCTACCATAGACGATATGCTCACAGAGCTCGAGAGACTGTAAAGAGGGATGAGCGGAGGTTGCAAAGGAGTGAAGGGAGAGAGTCAAGAGAGCTGTTAGAGGAGCTTGCAGAGAGGCTCTACAATGCAGAATAAAGGGAAGAGTACCTTTCTCCTCGTTCTAATCGCGCCGTAATAAATGGCGCGGGGCCTTTGTGACATCGACTTGTGTGAATATGATGGTCACAAAGGCGACGATAACCCTACATAAGCGTTACGCGTAAACCGCAACTGCAGATATCTGTATCAGGCTTGTAGCAGCCATGATACAACGCTGCGGGGCCTTTGTGCTTTGATGGGTCTAACAAGATTACAAAGGCGACGATGACCCTACGCTAGCATTACGTAAGAACCCACAGGAGTACGCCTGCATCAAAGTAGGTCATTCTAAACCAGCCTTACGTATAAACTGCTAAGGGATATTCCTGCATCAAGCTTGTTGTAACCGCTCCACGACAAGTGGCGCGGGGCCCTTGCGCAATCTATTTACTCTAGCTGTCGCAAGAGTGTGGATAGTCCTACACCGACATTACGCGAAAACTGCAACGACGTAGATCCACAGTTAGTAGACATATCTGTACAGACTCTGCGATGGAAGCTTCGAGGTAAACTCTTGTGTTGAGCCCATAATAGCCGCGCTCACAGGTGCGGAGCCCTTGCGAACCCTGTCCACTGTTAGTAGACGCAAGAAGGACGATGCTCCTACGCACACCTTGCGCAGAAACTTCAACCGCAGAGACCTGTATGCAATGAGACGAGAGGAAAGAGGGTGTGAGCTAAACAGCTAGCTATTTCACCTCTTCGTCCGCCCAAAGAACGTAGCCCCGATGGCGCACTGTTTGGAGAAAGCGTGGGCGGCTTGGATCGGACTCAATTTTCTGGCGGAGGCGCGTGATTTGGACATCGACGGAACGCTCGCTGATATGCCCCTCTGAGAGCTGGTTCAGTTCTTCGCGCGAAAGGGGCTCTCCGAGCCTAGAAACCAAGGTGCGCAGCAGATTCAGCTCTGTAGAGGAGAGCAGGGTCTCTTCTCCCTCTCGCGTGATCGTCCCACGATGGAGGTCGACGCGGCGCTCTCCAAGGATCAGGTACTGAGGGGTTTTGCGATGCTTCCTCACCAGATTACGCAAACGGAGAAGCAGTTCCTGCGGCTCAAAGGGCTTGGAGAGGTAGTCATCTGCTCCTGCTTCCAGGCCAGAGATTCGATCTCCCGGGAGTGCGCGCGCCGTCAGCAAAAGAATGGGCGTCAAGGTCCCTTGCATCTTGAGCTCCCGCGTCCACTCTACACCTCCCTTCCCAGGCAACATGATGTCCAGAATAATGGCATCGAAGGTTTGGCGTTTCAGGAGAGCGTGCGCCGTCAACACATCTTCCGCGAGCTCCACGGCATACCCGTGGCGGTTCAGAAACTCCTGCAAAAGCGCGCGCAACTGGGCATCATCATCCACGATGAGGCATGTGACTTGCTGCGCCATAGAGTTTACTATACCCGAACGCAAGAGGGAGGGAACGCATGTTCGAGTCGTTAGCTCAACGCCTGCAGAAAACCTTCGAAGGGCTGCGCAAGCGGGGGGTCATCCGAGAGTCGGATCTGGAGGCTACACTTCTGGAGATCCGTAAGGCCTTATTAGAAGCGGATGTCGCCTTGGATGTGGCGAAGCATTTTGTCGAGGAAGTGCGCACACAAGCGCTAGGACAAGAGGTCGTTCGCAGTATCACCCCAGATCAGATGATCATCAAGATCGTGCACGACCACTTGGTGCAGGTTCTTGGAGGGGAGACGCCTCCTGCTCCGTTTGCTCTAAGCCAAACGCCGACAAAAGTGATGCTTGTGGGCCTGCAAGGGTCTGGGAAGACTACGTCTGCGGCGAAGATCGCGCGTTTTTTAACCAAAGACCCTCAAAAACGAGCAGTCCTTGCATCTGTGGACGTCTACCGGCCAGCCGCCTTGGAGCAACTGGAAACCTTGGCGCAGCAGGTTCCTTCTGCCTGTTTCGTGCCGGCAACCGCGCAGGAAACTCCCCTCTTGATCGCCCGTAGAGCACTACAAGTCTTGAAGGAGCAAAAAGCAGATGTGCTCGTCGTGGATACAGCTGGACGCCTGCATACGGACGCTCCTTTGATGCAAGAGCTGCAGGAGCTCAACGCTTGCATCAACCCCGACGAGATTCTCCTGGTGGCGGACATGATGACGGGGCAAGACGCGCTGCAGGTGGCACGCAGCTTTTCTGCCGCCCTGCCCTTGACGGGAATACTGCTCACGCGCTCTGAGAGTCATAGTCGTGGAGGTGTTGCGCTGTCGATGCGTGCAGAGACGGGCTGCCCTATTCGGCTGTTGGGTACAGGAGAACGCTTGGATCAGCTGGAGATTTTCGATGCCAAACGCGTCGCGGGACGCCTGCTGGGAATGGGAGATATCGTCTCTCTCGTGGAACAAGCCGCAGAAGTGCTGCAGAAGGAAGACGCTGAGACCGCCCTCCATCGCCTCCATCAGGGTGTGTTCACGCTGGAGGATTGGCGCCAACAGATCCTACAAGTGTCCAAGATGGGGGGTATTTCCCAGATTTTGAGCAAGCTTCCCGGTGTTAACGGGCTGGGAGCCATGGCGGAACAACAAAACCTGGGAGAACACTCCATGAAGCGCCAGCTCGCCATGATTGCCTCCATGACCCCGAAGGAGCGACGACATTACAAGCTGCTCAACGGCTCTCGTCGGCGTCGCATTGCGGCAGGCTCTGGCTGTACAGTCCAGGAGGTCAACAAGCTGCTGAAGCAGTATGAACGCATGCTGGAGATGCAGAAACGTCTCAAAAAAATGCAGAATCGACCCGGATTGGAGAGCAAAATGCGGGACTTTTTCGGCGGCAAAGCGTCCTTCCTATGAACGCGCTTTTGGACAAAGAATAGGAGCTCAATTGTCAGCACTTGTTGGATCCCGTAGACTTCCCAGGATGGGAAACATGAAGCGCGCTATCCTAGTGTTGGGGATGCTCGGAATCCTCCTGTCCGCTTGTGATGGACCAAAGAAGGGCTATGACCGCCCTTTGGGAGAGCTGTATCGAGAGGCCTACGAGCTCTTCCGAAAGAAAGAGTATCGCACGGCAGCTAATGCGTTCGAAGAAGTCGAGCGGCAGCATCCTTACTCTGCTTGGGCGACTAAGAGCAAATTGATGAGCGCCTTCTGCTATTACATGGTGCGCGACTACGAGGCGGCGCAACGGACTCTCGAAGTTTTCATCCAGTACCACCCAACGCATCAAGATGTGGTGTATGCGTACTACCTGAATGGCATGTGCCTGTTTGCGCAAGTAGCCTCTCCTGAGCGAGATCCTCGGCCGGCACGAGAAGCGCGAGAAGCGTTTTTGCTGTTGGCTCGCCGATTCCCGGGCACTCCCTACACGAAAGATGCCTTGAAAAAGACAAAAAAGCTCGCGCGCCTCCTGGCTTCTCACGAAATGGAGGTGGGACGGTTTTATGAGCAATCGGGGAACTTTCTGGCTGCACTTGAGCGCTTCCGTGTGGTGCTCGCTTCCTACCCGGACACTCTACAATCCGAAGAAGCCGCCTATCGTGCGGTCGAATGCTATCTGAACCTCGGGCTAGAAGAGGAAGCGCGCAAGATCAGGAGTCTCCTCCAGAAAAACGCTCCCAAGAGCATTTGGCTCAAGAAGGCAACCGCGCTGTTCTCGTAACGGTCTGAGACAGGCATCTTGGTTGAGACCCCTGTCCGGAAGCGAGTCCGTGTCAGGTTGCGGTACGCTTGTATTGGGTTGATGTGATGGGTCGTGGATGCGCTTGCGCTTATCGGCAACGATTAGTATGGCTTTCTCCCCGCCTTTCCTTTGTCTGTTAAGTCAGATTAGGTCATAAACTGAGGAGACCTGTGTCTTCGTTACTATACCAAGACTCACACTCTTTCAAGCACAGAAGGGAAGGCATCGCCTAAGCCATGAAACTTCGCACAACGTCTCTTCGCAGAGCTCCAGCAGGCTACAACACCCCTAAGACGAGCCTTCTCTTGGGCTCGCTGCTGCAAGGAAAGAGGCGACGAGGATGCTCGCCATTCACAAACAGTCTGTTGCAGTTTGCTTGATTCGATGGATCCATTCTTCAAAAATCTCTTCCCTAATAAAATAACCATCAGCTTCTCTTTTGAGCTGTCTGGGCCCATGTTACATGTTATCGGTCTCCTTACCCTTTCCAACAGGTTTTCTGCAAAAAAAGGCCAATGTAGAGGGTGCAGGATCGGAAAGAGCCGATCTAAAGGGCTCCATAGAGGTAGCAACCCTGTCACAGTGCAGAGGTGAGCTTCTTGCTCGCACTTGCCTCTCTCCTCCCGTCTTGCCAACCCAACACCGGAGTCTTTCCTGCTGCTCCACGGCCTCTTTAGCCCCGACCTCTCTTCGCTCCGAAAGACCTCTCATCAAGATCCCGAGAATTCCCCTCAAAACTCTGCTGTATTCTTAACTCTCGGAAATGCTTGGAGGTCAGGTTGATCGTATTTCACTGGATTGTGAGTGATGTGCTCGCGGAACTTGCTGTCATGGCTTTGCAGAAATAGGTAGGAATTCCATGCCTCTCATCAGCTCCTAACCGACTGAATCTCTATAGGTGCTGCCCTGCCCAACATCCTTCCGCCAGCAGAGAGCTTGTGTGACGTCGTAGGGAGATTCTGTCTTGTGGTCCGGAAGAAGGATCTCCTCCCGCTTCGGCTTTCCCCTCGTATGCATAAGTAGCACACCTATATTTTCCCTATTACACATGGATGCACATTCTAAATTTCTTTTGTAGTACTGATTTTATTAATTATATCCAATAATTTTATTTACATTTCATCAATATATTGGTTGTAGTTTATTATTCAAGACGACGGTTTTATAAGAGGGAGGAAGAAGACTATGTCCTTATTTAGCAGCATGAGAGTGCCTGTCGCTGGGTTTCGCTTACGCGCAAAAAGAATGGGTACGATAGGAGACAATATGAGCAATAACGATACCCTGGGTGATAAGACACACTCTGTCGAGTTTACGCCAAAAGTGCATTTTGCAAGAGAAATGCCAGTAGGCAATGATATTGCACTCAATTGCTTTTCATCCGAAGGGAATAATTCTCCTACTTGTCTGTGTGACAGACGGGAATAAGAGGGATACGCAAGGCCCCAGCGTCTCCTGCGGGACGCGGCTATCGTGAGCTTAGCACAAGTATTGACGTTGAAGCTTTGCGCGTAAGATCTGCACCGGTATATTGACTGCCCTAATACAGATCTCTGTGGCTGAAGTTTTTGCGTAACGCTGATGTAGGGTTGTCGTCGCTCTCATAACCACATGCAACGAGAAAACGGCATGAGGGCCTTGCTCCTACGGGGTGTGATTTTCTACACGCCTAATACAGATCTCTGTGGTTGAAGTTTACGCGTAACGCTGATGTAGGGGCATCGTCGCCCTGCAGGTTATGCGTAAGGTGTGTGTAGTAGCATCATTGTCTTTGTGACTTTTGAAACAGGCAGAGTTCGCAAGGGCCTTGCAGCGTTTAGCTGCGGTTACTGCGGACCTAGCGTTAGTGT
>JAISAP010000026.1 GCA_031266655.1 Holosporales bacterium
TCGGAGAACCACTCCGCGACGGATTGAAAGGAGGACTCTTGCGCTAGGACCACGCAGCGCGAGACATCTGCCTCAGCATCGGTCACCCCAGACCAGCTGCGGCCATAGGGATCCACCCAGAGGGCTTGCTGCAGACCGCAGCGGCGGAAGGCATCGCCAAAGGCGGCACTGGAGTGCACCGCCGTTTCGCTCCAAGGGATGCCGCAGAGGGTTGCGGTCTTCTCATCAAAATTCAGCGCTTTCTGAAGATTCGGACGACGGAACTTTCCCGTGATTTTCTTGGGAGAAGCAATCGCCTTCCCATCTGCATCATACTTAGGCTCATACTCCACAGGTACCAAATCCGCCGTCTCTACCATAAGACGAGCTGCCGCATACGCCTCCAGATTCCACCTACTGAGAAGCAGGGCAAACCATCCAGCGCATTGGGGAGCCGCAAAGCTCGATCCGCTGCCACCCGCGCAGACCACGAGATAGTGACGGTCCTTCTCTCCGTCCTCCGGATAGCAGCTATGAAGAGTAGCGGAACCAGAGCTGCTGTACGTTATGTCTCCCACAAAGAAGATATTGCTTCCTTTGTTGCCCCCTAGTTCTGTCAGTTTCTTCGCAGTGCCATCCGTGCCCTCCACGAGGTTGCAACAAGGATACCCAGTATCGTTCCCTGCTGCCATCGTCACCAGGACACCACCATCCTTGATGATTTTTTCATTCTCTGAGAACTGCCTGTTCCGCGCGTGGCGGATATCCAGGGTATCGGAGTCCCCTGTATCTCGTACAGGAGCCATGCTCTCGTTAATAATAGGACGTTTACGATTGGCCAGCACATCCCGTCTGTTCCATCTGTCGGATAACCCTCCTTTCGTAGGGGCATGACAGAAAGAAAAAAGCGCTTGCGGGGCAACCGTATCTGCGCACTGCGTGACGTTGAAGGAGTGGGTTCTGTCCTTGTCCTTGAGAGAGCCAAAATGGGAGGGGTCAGGCATCTTGAGGCCTAACGTGCCCTCGTCTTCCTCCAATCGCGAGCGTCCCGGAAAGGCTTTTTCTGTCTCATCCTTCAGATAGGGACCGGATTCAAAAATGACAATGGTTTGTCCTTGTCCGCAGATTCCTGATCTATGTGCACCTCCAACGCCGATAAGATCCCCCCACATCCCACCAGCCGCTGACCGGATCTGGATGGGTCTGGGAGCGTTACTCCTGACCCACCCCGGATTTTCAAAGGGCCCGGATTCTTCTTCGTACGAGGCGCTTCCATGCGACCCTTCGTCTCCACAACCAGACAACAAGAGAAGAAGGGTAGAACCCATAAAAATGGAGCAAAAAACCCTCACATGCCACCTTTTTCTGCGTGTATCGTCAATTTACGAACAGGATACCTCGTTTTTCTTTACAAAAAACCCTAGCATGGATTCCATGAGTTCAGAGCCGCCCCTTTGGGTCTACGGAACGCACACCGTGCTAGAGGCGCTGAAAAATCCCCGTCGTCGCGTGATATGCGTGGTGGCGACGGCTCCCCTGGAGCGTCTTCCGAGCAAGCAGGATCTGTTTCCGTACAAGGACCTCTTCGAAGTGCGTGACAAGGCTTGGTTCGCGCGCCTTTTTGGAGAGACGGCTGTACACCAGGGATTGTGCGCGCAGGTTATGCCCTTCAGTCCCACGTCTTTCGAGAGTCTTTTGACTCCCGGGCCAAGAGCCTGCGTTCTGGCCCTGGATCAGCTGACCGATCCGCAGAATATCGGAGCGAGCCTCCGGTCCGTTGCTGCCCTCGGAGGAGATGCGGTTCTCGTGCCAGCGCACGGAGCGCCTCCTTTGACGCCCGCTATCAGCAAAAGCGCCTGTGGAGCCCTGGAGCATGTCGCGCTTCTATCGGTCCCAAATTTAGCGCAGGCGTTGGGGCGTTTGAAGAAGGCGGGGTACTGGTGTATTGGCCTGGCGAGCGAGGAGCGCCATTTATTCTCGGAACTTCCAGAGATTGAGCGCGCCGTTATGGTCGTGGGAGGAGAGGGCAAAGGTCTCCGCGCTTTGACCCGAAAATGCTGCGACTTTCTGGTGCGATTGCCAACGGTTCCGTCTTTTCCGACGTTGAATGCGGCACAAAGTGCGACGATCGCCCTCTATGAGTGGTCGCGCCGACAAGGAGGGGTACGGTGAAAGATGGCCTCTTCTTCCTGATCGCGTACGGGATGGGATCCCTTCCCTTCGGTGTGATCCTCGTGCGCTTATTCGGAGAAGGCAATTTGCGGCAATTAGGCTCTGGCAACATTGGCGCAACAAACGTGGTGCGTACGCAGGGCAAAAAATGGCTTGGCACCTGCGTCTTTTTGCTCGATGCGGGAAAGGGAGCGCTAGCTTGCGCGAGCATAGCCCCTTTCTTGGAATCCCCCTCCCTGCTTCCTTGGATAGGGTGCATCGCAGTTGCAGGACACTGTTTTTCCTGCTTCCTGAAGGGACGGGGAGGAAAAGGAGTCTCCACCGCCTTGGGGGTGTTCCTCTTGCTGACGCCTCCTGTGGGCGCTTCTTGTTTGCTCCTGTGGGGAGGGGTTTTCTGGGTCTCCAAGACCTCCTCTCTCGCGAGTCTCGTGAGTGTGGGAGCCGCTCCCGTTTTTTTATGGGCTTTTACCTCCCCTGAGGGCAACCTTTTCTGGGCCTACGTCTGCATGGTCCTTCTTGTGTTCTGCAAACACCACCGCAATATCCAACGCCTTCTCCGGGGGGAAGAACGGAGCTTTAGAGGGGGCGATCATGGAGCGGACTGAGAGGTGAGCTTTTCCCCCGCTTCCTTGACAAGGGCATCTTTGGGTGTTCTCGCGTAACGTTGGTGTAGAGGGATCGTCGCCCTTGCGACATCTGGAACACATAGAGTTCACGAGGGACGCTGTGCCATCACGGCGTGGCTGATGCAGCCCTAACGCCAGTGTGGCCCGAGTGTTTGCACAAACAGTGCTGATGTGCCCGCTACTATGGACTTAATACAGATGTATTGCTGAAGAGTCCGTAACGCTGGTGTAGGATCATCATCGCCTTTGTGACCGTACTGACACTGGACTAGTAGCACAAAGGCCCTACGCCACTTCTGTGGCGCGGTTACTACGAGCTTAGTACAGGCGTGGTGCTGGGAGTTTTACTCTTAATGTGTATATAAGGCCGTCTACAGGCCTCACTCCAGGTGACGTGATGTCACTAGCCTGGGCTAATACCGATCTCCGTAGTTGCAGGTTGTACGTAACGCTGATGTCAGGGCATCCACGCTCTTGCGACAGCTAAAGTAAATAAACTGTGCAAGAGCCCCGCGGCGTTGTGCCGCGGCTGAGGGCCAATGAGAGTCTGTGGATTGTTGGCGAATGCTCCGCGTAGCTATTATAAAACCTGATACAGAACTCTGCAGTTGCAGTTTTCGCGCAACGCTGGTGTAAAAGGATCGTCGCCTTTGTGACCTTACTAAATTGAATTGATGTCACAAAGGCCACGCGCCCTTTGTGGGGCGCGGTTCTCTGCATGCTGGACAGAGCGCACTTTGGAGGTTGCGTACGTAATGTTGGTGTAGAATTATCCATGCTCTTGCGACGATTAAAGTCAATAGACTTCGCAAGAGCCCCGCGGCGTTGTGCCGCGGCTACTACGGAGTTAATACAGGGACACACTTTAGAGGTTCATGGTAATGTTGGTGTAGAAGTGTCCACCTATTATGACCTCA